>DASXFM010000332.1:0-11796 GCA_036489615.1 Verrucomicrobiia bacterium
CGCAACGAAAGCTGCAAGCAACGTTCTCGCAACAGTTAAAGAAGGAAATGCTCTAAAGTCCAATCGTCGTCAGTTCTACGCACGACTGCTCCGTTTAACAAGCCATTTCGTGTAGCAGGGACACCGCGCTGCGGCGTCACCGCCCGTATACCGGGCGGAATCCCGCAATGCGGGACGGTAGAACGTCCGACTCCACCAATTGCGCCGCTGGACGCGGCGCGGACATCGCAGCGCGATGTCCCCACCTTCCAAAAATTTTTCAATTTTGTAACTGTCCCGTTACCGCCCGCGTCATTATCCTCTATCGAAATGAAACGTGAATTTATCGCCATATGCATCCTGGCCGCTCTTGTCATCAAGATGGCGCAGGCGCAAGCCCAGGACCCATCAGACGCTCTTTTTGACGCGACGACTGAAATCGTCGGCCATAATACGAATGGGCTCGAAACGCCCGTCAACCAACTCGTCACGCCGACCGGCATCCTGGTTCCGTTGCCCGGCATGAGGCCAAACGCCCTGGCATTGAGCCCGAACGGCAAACTCCTCGTGACCTCCGGCTTGCTGCCCGAACTGGTGGCAATTGACCCGGCTACAGGAAAAACAATCCAGCGCGTTCCATTTCCGGCAGAACTGCGCGGCACATCCATCGAAGCGGTTTCATCGCTGATTCTCAACGCCAGTGAAAAATCCAAGTTGAGCTTCACCGGGCTCGTGTTTTCACCCGATGGTTCACGTATTTACCTCTCAAATGTCAACGGCGACGTCAAAGTGTTCGGCGTGGACCGGTCGGACAAAATTTCCGCGCTCTTTTCCATTCCATTGCCCAACGCCAATAAACCTGGGCGGAAACCCGACGTTCCCACCGGCATCGCCGTCTCACCGGACGGCACAACGATCTACGTCGCGCTCAACATCGCGAACAAAGTGCTCGAACTCAGGGCAGATTCCGGGAAAGTGTTGCGCTCGTGGCAAACTGGCAATGCGCCATACGACGTCGTTCTTTGCGGGCACAAGCTTTACGTGAGCAACTGGGGCGGACGCATTCCCGACGCCGGCAGCCTGGTCGGGCCAATCGGACGCAACGGAACCGTTCGCGTGGACCAACGGTCCGTCGCGAGCGAAGGCTCGGTATCCGTAATCGATTTGACCGCGACGCAGCCAACGCCCGACAACGAAATTCCGGCTGGCCGCCACGCCTGCGCACTCGCGCTGTCACCCAACCACAAGTTCCTCGCCGTGGCCAACGCCGGCGACGACACCATCACCGTCATTGACACACGGACGGACAAAATCACTGAAACCCTGTGCGCCCGCCAAAGTCCGGGCGACCAATTTGGCGCGCAGCCGAACGCTCTTGCGTTCGATAAGCACGGCAAACGATTGTACGTCTGCAACGGCACGCAAAACGCCGTTGCAGTCTTTAACTTCAAGCCCGGCGAATCACAATTGCTCGGCCTGATTCCGGTTGGCTGGTTCCCCTGCTCCATTGCGTTCGATTCACGGCATAAAATGCTCGATGTTGCGAACATCGAAGATATTGCGCCGAAGATGGAAACCCCGCGGAAAAACAAAGCCAACGGTGGAATGGGCTTCAATACGAAAGAATACTACGGCTCGCTTTCCCTCGCCCCCCTGCCGTCCAAAAAACAAATGGAGAAACTCAATGAAATTGCGCTCACGGACTTGCGTTATCCGCTGATCGCCCAGGCGAAACTGCCGCCGCGCCCGGGCCAGCCCGCGCGCCCGGTACCCGAACGCGTTGGCGAACCCAGCGTCTTTCAGCACGTCATTTATGTCATCAAGGAAAACCGCACCTATGATCAGCTCCTGGGCGACGTGAGCGAGGGTAACGGCGATCCTGCGTTGTGCATTTACGGAGAGCGCGTCACTCCCAATTACCACAAACTTGTGAATGATTTTACCCTGCTCGACAACACCTTCTGCTGCGCGATTCTGAGCGCCAGCGGCCATCAATGGACTGTCAGCGGCATCGCCAATGACTACACTGAACGTGAATTCGCCGGCTGGCCGCGCAGTTATCCCGGCGGCGCGGATCCCGAAGCGCGCGACGCCATGGCCTATTCTTCCGCAGGATTCATTTGGACAGATGCCGCAGAACACGGAAAATCTGTGGTGGATTTTGGCGAATTTACGACCGCCCATCATCGGTGGCAGAAATCTCACGAATCCGTCACAAGCTGGACCGCGATGTATCAGGACTGCGTCACCGGCTCGAATGACATTGTCTATTCCGCTGAGCCGGATATGGATTCAATTCGGCCTTTCGTGGTCAACAACTACGTCGGCTTTGATTTGAATGTTCCTGACGCCGTCCGCGCCAGCGCATTCATCAAGGACTTCAAGAACTACGAGGCCGCAGGCAATTTTCCGAGCCTCACCATTCTCTGGCTGCCGGATGACCATACCAGCGGAACGAAGTATGGAGAGCCCACGCCGCGCGCGATGGAAGCCGACAACGACCGCGCCTTCGGCCGGATTGTGGAAGCCGTCAGCCATTCGAAATTTTGGCCGACAACGTGCATTCTTGGCATTGAAGACGATCCCCAGGACGGCTGGGACCACGTGAGCGCTTACCGCACTACGGCTTATGTCGTCAGCCCTTACACCAAACGGCACGCAGTCGTAAACACGCAGTACAATACCACCAGCCTGCTGCGAACCACCGAATTGATCCTGGGCATTCCTCCGATGACCCAAATGGATGCGACGGCCACACCCATGTTTGACTGTTTCAGCGATACACCGGATTTCACTCCTTACGATGCCGTGACCAACAACATTCCGTTAAATGAAATGAATCCACGGGCGAGAGATATCGGTGACGATGCGCTGCGCAAAGATGCGTTGATCTCGGCAAGACTCCCATTGGAAAAAGAAGACCAATGCCCTGAAGATCTGTTCAATCACATCCTCTGGCGCGCGGCAAAGGGCTCGAAGGTGCCGTACCCGGAACAATTGATCAAACCCGTGGACGACGATGATTGAACGTGGCGACGAGCCGTCGCCACCCCGAAATGCCTTCGGGCGATGCAATATCCGAGTTTCACTGCTTCCGGCTCCGATTAAACTTAACGCAATCCTCATACTTCACCCCGGTACCGCCAAAAATATCGAGCGCCGAGCCGATCGTTAAATCAACTTTTCCCGCGCCCAATCGCGTGACCTCCGCCAGATCTAAAATAGACTTCGCTCCACCGGCGTAGGTCATCGGTATCGGCGTCCACTTTCCTAATTTCGAAACCAACTCGCCGTCAATGCCGTTGCACAATCCTTCCACGTCCACGGCGTGAATCAAAAACTCGGCACAATATCCGGAAAATTTCCGGAGAGTCTCTTCATTCACGATAAGCTCGGTAAATTTCTGCCAGCGATCGGTCACAACGAAATAGAATTCACCACGCTTGCGGCAGCTTAAGTCGAGCACGAGCCGGGTTTTTCCCACGACCTTGAAGAGTTCCGCGAGCCGTTCCCAATCCACTTTGCCGTCTCGAAACACCCAACTCGTCACAATGACCTGCGAGGCCCCGGCGTCAAGCCAGCCGCGCGCGTTTGACGCAGTAATCCCGCCGCCAATCTGCATGCCGCCCGGAAAAGCCGCGAGCGCCGAGCGCGCCTCATTTTCATTCCCAGGCCCCAGCATAATCACGTGACCGCCCTTCAATCCGTCGCGTTTGTAGAGTTCCCCAAACCATGCCGCCGGCTGTGCGGCGACAAAATTCGTGCGCAAATTCTCCGGCGTGCCCAGTGTGCCGCCGACAATTTGCTTCACTTTACCTTCGTGCAGGTCAATGCAGGGACGAAACATGTCAGGAGGCCTTATTCGCCGGCCGGCGCGGCGCCGGCGCGGTTAATTTTTGATATGTCTGGATACCCTTGACGATCGCCGCAGCCATTTGACGGCGGTAATAGGCGCTGTAAATCTTTTTACTTTCCAGCGGATGCGTCATAAAGCCGCCTTCGATCAAAATGGCCGGCATCTCGGCGTCGCGCAATACCTCGAAGCGCGCGCGCCTGACACCCTGGTCATTGGCATGCAGGTCCCCCACCAACGACTTCTCTATTTGATACGCCAGCAACAGGCTCTTGTCTTCAATGTGATTGGCGACCGTTGGGCCAGGCCCAATAGCCGAGCCAACTTCAGGATTCTCGCCATGGTCATTGGATGAGGGTGCGCCAACCGGCGTGATGCAGTATGTTTGCGGTCCTTCGACGTCTGCCTTATCCACTGGCGTGGCATTAAAATGCAGGCTGATAAACAAATCCGCTCCGTTATGGCTCGCAATGGCCGGGCGCTCGGCACGCTCCACGTACACGTCTTTTGTCCGGGTCATAATGACGCGAAACCCCGCAAGCGTAAGTTGCCGTTTCAGTTCCTGCCCCAGCGCCAGCGTGTAGGTTTTTTCATTGTGCGTTAAAAACCCGACAACACGGTTGCCCGTGTCCTTGCCTCCATGGCCCGGATCGAGGCAAATGGTTGTGATTTTCCGGCTATTTGGCTTCGGAAAATAAATCAGCGGTCGCAACGCCGTATCGATATCGAGTTGTGAAATGAGCAGCTCGCCGTGGTCGGCGGCGATGGGATACGAAAGCCGGACGTTTACCCCTCCAACCTGCGATTGCGCCGAATTGACGTCGAAAACCAGGCGCAGGTTATTTTTATTCATCAAGACATCCTCGCCGGCTCTGGACGAATAAACATGAAAGCCGTTTGCCCGGGCAAAATCCGTCAACGGGACATAATATTGGCCATTGTACGACGCGGCATTCAGGAACTGCGCGCCAAATAATGTTCCCAACACCAAAATCGCCGCGACCACGAACACTCGCCATCGCAAATCAAAAAGCATCACACGCATCTCGCTCTAAATTCTGAACGCACGCGTCGTAGAAATCAAACATGCAATGGCAGCATCGCATCCTTGGCGATTCCGGCTGCCCATCGGGGTGGCGACGGCTCGTCGCGGGCGCATCTTGACACTGTTCCTGGCAGGGACGGCGCGCTGCGCTGTCCGCACCGCGTCTAGCGGCGCAACGAATGGGTCGCACGTTGGACCGTCCCGCATTGCGGGATTCCGCCAGCTCTACGGGCGGTGACGGCGCAGCGCGCCATCCCTACCACCACCGACGTAAGAACAATGTGTGGATGCGCCCGCTCGTCGCCACGTCTCAAAATCACATTTGACCCCTTCCCTTCTCAAGATTAGCATAAGCGTGGCAATGGAGTTTGCCTTCCCTTTACGGGAAAACCGCCTGATACATGTTAAGGCTGATAACTCCTACCGAAACAATAACTGTCTGTCGGTAGGATTTTTTTATGCCAACATTTCTGACATATTTTTGGATCGGCCTGGGCGGCGCATTGGGAAGCATGGGACGTTTCTGGATTGATGGTCTTGTCTCCCCGCGATTCGATACTTTTCCCGCAGGCACGCTCGTCATCAACGTGACCGGTTCATTTTTAATCGCTTTTTTCGGCGCCCTCACAGGCACCGAAGGCCGGTGGCTTGTTTCGTCCAATGCCCGCATATTTTTCATGACCGGTGTGTGCGGCGGTTACACCACGTTTTCATCCTTCAGTTTGCAAACTCTCAATCTGGCTCGTGACGGCGAATGGCTTTACGCCGGGTCATACGTTTTAATGTCGGTCGCGCTTTGTCTGTTGGCGGCGTGGCTCGGATATATTGCCGCGATGTTCATCAATTCCACGAAAGGACACTGATCGATATGCAAATTCCTCACGACGCCACGTTATTGCGAATTTTCCTGGGTGAAAGCGACCGCTGGGAACATAAACCTCTGTACGAAGCCATTGTGCTCAAGGCCCGCGAATTGCACCTGGCCGGCGCAACGGTGTTGCGCGGTCCAGCCGGATTCGGTAAATCGAGCCGCCTCCACACATCGAAAATCCTCCGGCTCTCATATGATCTGCCGCTGGTCATCGAAATTATAGATGCCGAGGAAAAAATTAACGCCTTCCTGCCGGTGTTGAACGAAATGATGAAAGGCGGCCTCGTGACCCTTGAAAAAGTCCGCGTCATTGAATACCGCGCGAATCAGGATGTGGAAGCGTGATTCGTTAAAAAGTTGAAACGTTGAAACGGGGTGGCGACGGCTCGTCGCCACAATCACATGACCACGTAGATTCTATGGGGACGAGCCGTCCCCGCCCCTACCCCGCGGTTGCCGGCGAAACGGTTACTTCACAATTCGGAAACGTTTGTTTCAAAAATTTGACCAGTGCCGTATCAATCAGCTTTAAAACGTCTTTTTCGTTTCCGTCTCCATCCCGGTATCCCGCTACGCGCAACACGCTGTTCGGGAAAAATCCTTCGATCTCGACGTGCCCGCAGGCGCGGATTTCGCCCGAGACCAATTCCCATTTTCGGATATGCGGCTTTATCGTCAGATTACGCGCATGAGGCTTGATGGCGCCGTCCTTGCAAAGCGATTCAAAATCTTCGCGCGCCAACGCCAAATCCTCAACCGGCGCCACAGACTCATGGATGCCGTAAATCGCCGCATTCAGCGGCGAAACCGTGGGACGCATCATCGGAAAGAAAATCACGTCGTCGATGTTCTCCTGTCCCGTAAAAATCATCGCCATGCGTTCGAGGCCGGGGCCGATGCCGGTGGTGGGCGGCATTCCGTACTCCAACGCTTCAATAAAGTCGAAGTCCAAGGTATGGAATTTTCCTGCGTCGCGGTCCTCGGCCCGATACGATTTGCGCCAGGTTTCCAGGAGCCGAACCGGGTCATTTTGTTCCGACCAATTGTCGCCGCATTCCATTCCCGCGATAAAAATTTCAAAACGCTCCACAAATCGCGGGTCTTCGGCGAGCGGTTTGGCGAGAGGCGAGATTTCAATCGGATGACCGAATACCAGCGTCGGCTGGATCAATTCCTTTTCAACGGTCATTTCAAACGCCTTGACCAGCGCTTCGCCAACGCTCGGTTGCGTTTCGTGAATATTCAGGCCCGCCAACTTCTGGTTCGCTTCGTCGACAGTTTGGATGAGCCGAAAATCGATGCCGGTTTTTTCTTTGACCAAATCAGACATGCTGGCCCGGCGCCAGGGTTTTCCAAAATCGATCACATGCCCGCGCACGTTGAATTCCGTTTTGCCGAAGACGCTTTGCGCCACGTGCCGGAACATGTCCTCGATGAGGTTCATGTTGTATTCGTAGTTCTCGTACGCGGCCATGGTTTCCACCATCGAGAATTCCGGATGATGGCTTCGATCGATGCCTTCATTCCGGAAATAACGGCCAATGGTAAAGACCTTATCGTAGCCGGCCACGATCAGACGCTTCAAATAAAGTTCGTGGGAAATGGCCAAATACATTTCCGAACCCAGCGCGTTGACATGAGTCTTAAACGGCTTGGCCGTCCCGCCGCCGTATTGCGGCTGAAGGATCGGCGTGGTGAATTCGATAAATCCGCGCTCTTTCAGGAACACGCGAATGGACGCCACGATATTGGCGATGGCGCCGAAACGCTGGAACGACTCCGGCTCGAGCGTCGTGTCCAGGTAACGCTTGCGCAGCACCTGCTCGCGGTCTTTCAATCCGGACCATTGATCCGGCAATGGCCGAATCGCCTTGGTCAAGAGGCGCAGCGATTCGACCAAGATCGAAATCTCGCCGCGCTCCGTTCGGACAATTTTCCCCGTGCCTTCAATAATGTCGCCAAGATCCAGCAAATTAGTCTCGGCATAGCCGAGCCGGCCTTCGGCGGCATCGGTGGGCTGGACGAGGTTTCGGCGCAGGAACAACTGCAGCTTTCCGGTCTGGTCCTGGACGTGCGCGAAGGCGAGAGCGCCTTGTTTACGCCAGGACATCAGCCGTCCGGCCACTGTGGCGGTCTGGCCTTCGAGGCTGCTGAAATCGTCCAAAATTGTCTTTGCGAAATGAGTGCGTTTGCTCCTGGAGGGATAGGGATTCAGTCCTAATCCGCGCAACGTCTCCGCTTTGGCGGCGCGTCCGCTGCGAATTTCAATTAAAGGATTTGTAGCCACGGCTTTTTAATGTTTCTCCGCCTTGCGTTGGTTTTGCAATGTGCGGCCTGACAAAATAGCCAATAAAACCCGCCCGTCGAGCCAAAAGCGACTGGGTGGCACGTTGAAGCGTTGAAACGGGCCGACCCAAAGGATTTCGCGCGAAGGGGGCGAAGGCCGCGAAGGGGAAATGATTGATGTTGGGATCCTGGCGGAGGCCGATGAACCCCTTGCACATTTTGTGTATATGGGAACGGAAACGGGGAAACGAAACCGCGAAATACACGAACCACGCGAAAACACTGGGACAATTGAATTTTTGGGGTCGATTCTGCCAATCCAATCCCGCACCCTGTCGCCGGTGAATTCACGGGAGCTATCGAAATTTGACGAATCGTTGTCGCTATATGTCAATTAAAGCCGTTGCCTCATTTGTTTTGCTGTGTGTGATATGGGGCTCGACGTGGCTCGTCATCAAGGAAGGTTACGGCGGGCTGGGGCCGTTCAATGCCGCGTCCCTTCGTTTTCTCATCGCCGGCATACTCACGGTGCCGCTCGTGCCGATCCTGGGCGCGCGCTGGCCGCAGAAGCGGGAATGGCTACTTGTGGTATGGGTGGGCGCGACGCTCTTCACGGCAGACTACGGTTTGATTTACTGGGGCGAACAGTCGCTCGATTCAGGAGTCACGGCGGTACTTTTCTCGGTTCTTCCGATCCTTACTGCCGTGGGAGCGCATCTTTACCTGCCGGCGGAACGCCTCACAGCGCGTAAGCTCCTGGGCACGTTCATCGCCATGTTGGGCGTGGCCGCGCTTTTCGGGGATAGCCTTCGCTTCCATTCGTCGCTGGCCATACCTATGCTCGCGATTCTCGCCAGCGCCATCTTCGCGGCACTGGCGTCGCTCGCAATCAAGAAGTACGGACGCACTCTTCACCCGGCCGCGCTTAATGCGCCGTCGATGCTCATCGGCGGTGTGCTCCTTGCGGCAACGAGCCTTGCAGTCGGTGATGGGTATCGGTTGCCGACTGCGGGAGCGACGTGGGGCGCCATTGCTTATCTAGCTATCCTGGGAAGCATCGTGACGTTCCTGATCTATTTCAGGCTCCTGAAAACATGGAGCGCGACCAACGCGAGCTTTATCGCGGTTTTCACGCCGGCATTTGCGCTCCTCCTTGGCTATCTCGTACGCCACGAACGTCCCACGGGCTGGAGTGCGCTGGGCGTAGTACTCGTCCTTGCGGGTGTGTTGCTTGCGGTGATCAAAGGCAGCGATGGCGAGTAGTTTAACCCCGGTTACACATTCTATATGTGTAGGTTTGTAAACGTGTAAACGGGCGCTGAAAATCGTCAAAACACCGCGATTCTATTGGGGAATATGCGGTTTTTGGGGGTGTAAATGGCACTGGGGAGACGGATTGGTGGATTATTGGATTTTTGGATTGGTGCGGACCGCGACTGTCCTTCGTGGCATGAACTTTAGCAAAAACCGTTATGCTATGGTTTTGCGGGCTAATATTCGCTAAAGAAAAGGCTAAATTTCAATATTAGGGGGTGAAAATGACACGCTTTCGTTGGGGAATCCGCAAATTCGAGCTAATATTCGAAGATCGGGTTTTTGGAAAAAAAGCTAATATTCGCTGAGCTGAATATTAGGGGGTAACTGGATTCCGGTTTTCTTTTGGGCCAGAGATGGGCACAGATGAAACACAGATGTGATCGTGATGATTTGAAGTCAAATACGGCGTTGCACGCGTTGCATTTCCGTAGCCGCCAAAACTATGGCGAGACAGGCAACTTCGGCGACACTGTTGAATGCCAGTGTTTGGTCGGCAACATTTCGGCTATGTGAAAAGCAACATGGAACATTTCCGTGATGGCTTTCAGCTTCAGCCATCAACGGAGCGGATTTAGAGTCGACTTCCTTTTTGATTTCAACTTTGCCGTCCGAACAGTATCCTTCAAACGCGATAATGACGGTTGCATTAAAACATTTGGAAGACGAGTACGCATCCGTCGCGCTTTCCGACGACCGGCGGCGAGAATTAGGTCAATTTCTGACACAGCGTCCCGTAGGAAACTTTATGGCGTCTCTTTTTGAGTCGCATTGGAAGGATTGGCGTCGTGGACATGCGAAGAGTCAGAAGCAAATACTCCAGGTCGGATAGATTCCCTTGGCACGAGCGAAGATCCCAGACAAGCTTATTTCCAAATGCTCACGTGTCCGTGTGTTCACCAGCACAAAACCGAATTGCTTTTTCAGGCTCTGCGCGACCAAGACTTCAGCCGCAGTAAGTGCGAAAAAATAACCCGAAAAATCTGCCTTCAAGTTTTTTCGGGTGGATTTGACCTCAAAAATCTTGATTTGCTCCAGATGCTTTTCGACTTCTGACAGATCGATCAAATTCACAGGCGCACACACCCTAACCACATCGAAGGCCTTTCCGTAAACAACCTTGCCTTGCTTCGCAAATGCAACCAATAGGTTCTGTCTCTGTTTCTGTGTAGGGATTATAAAGCCAGCGCGCTTCGCGACTAGAATTGCGGCAGCAGCCTTTGCGGTTTTCTGGCCGGACTGAAATTCGACTACGATGTCCTTCTTCATGTTTCAGTCCCCTTTTGATCTCTGCTCCCCGGCCAGCCTCCTCGAGAACGCGGCCACAAAGTCTTCAATGCCCATTTCAAGCGCCTGGCACACGTTTATCGTTTCGACAAAATCGAGGCGGCGCTCGCCGCTCTCGTATTTGCTCACGTAGCTTTGCGGGAGTCCTAAACGCTTCGCGACATCCGCCTGCGTAAGATCATTTGCAACCCTCGTCTGCTTGAGTAGTTCGCGAAAAATGTCGCTGGCTCTAGTGTAGGCGGTCTTCGGCACGTGGCGATATTAGGAACTTGCGCCATATATCCCAAATTGGGATATTTAGACCGAAATGAAACGTGCAATCAATACCGGCAAAATACAAGCTGCCATTGATCATTTTGTACGATCTGGGTCGGTTCGTGCATGTTCGCTCCGTAGGCAGCAGAGCAAGCGGAATCGGTTTATTGCACGCGAGCGGAAACTCATCAAGACCGTGATCGAAGAGCTTTGCCCCTGTTTTGTCCCTGGCGGCTCGGTCGTTTACATCGGCGATGCGGAGGACAAATTCCTGCACCTTGACGTCGAATACCTTGGCCGATTGGGCGTTATGATTCCTCCACCCGCAAAAATGCCGGACGTTATTGTCCACGATCCAAAAAGAAACTGGCTCGTGCTCATTGAAGCCGTAACCAGCGCTGGACCAGTTGACGGAAAACGGCGTAACGAGTTGAAGGAACTGTTCAACGGTTGCACGGCGGGTTTGGTCTTTGTCACCGCATTTTCGACGCGCGAAATTATGCGTAGTTTTCTAACCCAAATTTCGTGGGAGACGGAGGTATGGGTAGCCGAAGCACCCGAGCATTTGATCCATTTCAACGGTGAAAGGTTTCTTGGCCCTTATCCGGATTGAGAATTCGACCTTTCGTAAATTCACACGCATGGCCTTCGAGTCATAGATATGGACTTTGCCATTCTAGATCTTCTCGCATGATTTCAAGAAATTTCGATACGTTGTTTGAATAGACCATTGCCGTTTGATCGCGCCCACTTGCCACCGCATTCCAGGACGCAAGCGCGGTATTGAAAGGGAGAACGCCGGGTGAGGGCACCCGGCCTACACCAAAATGCAGAGTCTTTGGCTCGCCGGTAAGCCTTCGTTAAGCGTTGATGCCAAATGATTCGGGATGGAGGACCAGCTTGTCC
>DASXFM010000383.1:0-12228 GCA_036489615.1 Verrucomicrobiia bacterium
GGCGTCACCGCCGTTTTGGAAATATTCAATCTTCAGGTCATACGTTTTCCCGGCTTCGAAATGCGCCTGGGCGCTCGAAGTATAAACGGCCTGTTTCATCCAGCGATCAATCAATAGTTTTCCATCCACATAAACGCGATAACCGTCGTCCCCAGTGAACGTGAGGTTATAAGACCCCGTCACCGCCGGGTGTAATGTGGCAGTCCAGCGCGCGCTGTAACGCTCCCCCGAGATTCCCGGCGCAGGATCGCTGGCATCTTGAATATTAATGGCCTGCTCGACCCGGCTGACCGCCGGGTTGCCTTCGAGATCGGGATTCGTGAAATACTCCGCCGTAAAACCATGGGTGCCGGGATTGTTGGGCGTGGTCACGACTGAAGCCGGGACGGGCTGGCCACCCGTGGGAGCCGCGGCGTAATTAATGGTAATTCCATTGCCGGCTTCCGCCTGGATGCCGTCGAGAATTTGCACGACATGCGTTGGATGCACCTGCGGGCTGCCCAAGGCGTCCACCTGCATGTGGGTAGCAGCTTCGCCAATAACGACGATAGATTTAATATTTTCCCGATCCAAGGGCAGCAAATCGCCCTCGTTTTGTAATAGCACGATACCTTCAGCGGCGACCTTATAAGCGAGTTGGGCGTGTTCGGGGGAGTTTACTTTGCTCTGGTCGGGACTCATGGGGCCGTCCAGCAAGCCAACGCGAATAATGGTGCGTAAAATCCGGTGGACGGAATCGTCCA
Organism: Verrucomicrobiia bacterium; assembly: GCA_036489615.1. GTDB lineage: Bacteria > Verrucomicrobiota > Verrucomicrobiia > Limisphaerales > UBA11358 > UBA11358. Next base: position 744 of record DASXFM010000383.1, read on the forward strand.
CGGCGGCTTGAGTGACACTGCCATCGGCCAAAGCGGCTTGCAGTTTGCGGACGTTCATGTTTTCGCCATAGGGCATTTCCAGGTCGTTGCCGTCCTGGACGACGTCGGTTTCGTGAACGCCGCCCCAATCCGACATGACTTCGCCATCGAATTGCCAATCGTGTTTCAGGATGTCGGTGAGGAGATATTTATTGGCGCTGGCATGGTGGCCATTGACCAGATTGTAGGAGCTCATCACCGACCAGACTTTGCCTTCCTTGACGGCGGCTTCGAAGGCGGGGAGATAAATTTCGCGCAAGGCGCGTTCGCTCACGGTTTCATCCACGGTCGTGCGGTCGGTTTCCTGGTTGTTGCAGGCGTAATGTTTCACGCAGGCCGAAACGCCCATGCTCTGAACTCCCTGGATGTAATCGACGGCCAGGCGGGCCGCCAGATAGGGATCTTCGGAAAAATACTCGGCGTTTCGCCCGCCCAACGGAGAGCGATGGATATTGACTGCCGGCCCTAACAATACCTGCACTCCAGGCCCTTTATTCCTGGCCTCTTCACCGGCGGCTTTGCCAAGTTCGCCGATGAGTCCGGGGTCCCAGGTGGAGGCCATCAAGACGCCGCAAGGAAAGGCCGTAGCCGGACCAGTGGTTCCGTTCGGGCCGCCGCGCACGCCTTGCCCGGCGTCAGCCATGGCCATGGCGGGCAGACCAAGCCGCGGAATGGCGCGGGTGGTAAAACCCCGGCCGCCGAGCAGGGAGAGTTTCTCGTCCTGGGTCAGCCGTCCAAAAAGGTCGTTCACTCTTTGTTCCAGCGGGGCATTCCGGTCCTGATAGGCCGGGGTATCTCCCAAAGCGCAGCAGCAACTGGCAAGGCACAAGGAGGTGGATAAAAGGGCGAAGATTTTATGTTTCATGGTGGAAAAATTAATCGGCCGACAGTGTGGCAAAGTGAACGACTGATGGCCAGATAGTTTTGTAGTAGATAATTTTTGCTATCCCCAAAAGCGGGGATTGAAGGCATGCTTAAGCCCGCAAATGCTATGTCCCTGCTTTGATTTTAACATGCAAACTTATTATCAATTAATTTTGTCCACGGTTGCGGCAACGGCGTTGCTGGGCGGGATCACGACGGTGCGCGGCGCGGAGCAGCCGACAACGTACTGTAATCCCCTGGATTTGGATTATCGTTTTCAATTGGATGACCCGACGCGACGGGAGGCGGCGGATCCGGCCGTGGTATCATTTGGAGGAGAGTATTGGCTGTTCGCCTCGAAGAGCGGCGGGTACTGGCACTCGCCGGATTTCCGGCACTGGGTTTTTGTGCCTGGAAAGGAATTGCCGATTGAGGACTATGCTCCGGCGCCGGCGGTGATCAATGGCCATCTCTACTACACGGCGTTCAATACGGGAAAAATCTATCGCGCGGATAATCCATGGACGGGAACCTGGACGAAGGTGGGTGATCTGACCCCGCAACCTGACCCGGATCTTTTCCAGGATGATGATGGCAGAGTATATTTTTATTACGGTTGCAGCGCCAACGGCGGCATCAATGTGGTTGAGCTGGACCCGACCAATCATTTCAAGGAAATCGGAGCGCCGGGCGTTTGCCTGAAGTGCGACCCGCTGCATCGCGGCTGGGAAATGCCGGGCAATGATAATACGGTCACGGGGAGTTCCTGGATCGAAGGGGCATGGATGACCAAGCATGACGGGAAGTATTACCTGCAGTATGCGGCGCCGGGGACGCAGTTCCACAGCTATGCCGACGGCATTTTTGTGGGGACAACGGCGAAGGGGCCTTTTACGTACGCGCCGTACAGTCCGTTTTCGCACAAGCCGACGGGGTTCATCACCGGTGCGGGCCACAGCGGGACGTTTCAGGATGCGCAGGGCGATTGGTGGCGGGTGGTGACGATGGTCATTTCAGTGCGGCATATCTTTGAGCGGCGGATTGGGTTGTTTCCGGTGGGCTTTTGTGATGATGGCCAGATGTTTTGCAACACGTGGCTGGGGGATTACCCTGAATTTTTGCCGGGCACAAAGAAGGTTTCGTCGAAGGATAATTCAGCCGGCTGGATGTTATTGTCTTATGACAAAAAGGTGGAGACGTCTTCAGAGCAAAACGGTTTTCCGGTGACGAATGCTTTGGATGAGAATATCCAAGACTGGTGGGCGGCAAAAACAGGCGATGCGGGCGAGTGGTTGAAGGTGGATTTGGGAAAGGTTTGCCGTATCAATGCACTGCAGATCAATTTTGCGGATGAAGGGGCAAAGTTTCATGGGAAGCTGCTGAATGACGCGTATCAATATTATGTGGAGGCTTCGCGTGATGGCTCGAAGTGGGAAAGAATTGTGGATCGCAGTGACAATCACCGGGATGCGCCACAGGAATATGTGCAACTGGATCAACCGGTAAAGGACCGCTACCTGCGGCTGGTGAATGTGCATTGTCCGGCTGGGGCCTGTTTCTCGGTGAGTGGCTTCAGGGTTTTTGGGAATGGGCTGGACCGCGAGCCGGCCTCGGTCAAAAAGATTACGGCGCAACGTAATCCGAAGGACGGAAGGGAAACGACCGTTTCATGGGCACCGAGCTCGCGCGCAGATTTTTATATCGTGCGTTTCGGACTGGCTCCGGACCGGCTCTTTGACAATTACCAGGTTTACGGTGCGACGAACGTAGATATCCACTCGCTTAACACTGGCGTTCCTTATTACTTCGCGGTGGATGCGGTTAATGACAGCGGCGTGACGCGAGGCAAGAGCACGGTTTTGCTAAAGTAGCCAATTCATTGAGCTGGCAAAATAATAATGTCCTTAGCCCTGGCTGCCGGGGTGACTTTCAATTTGGAGACATGACCGTTTTCGACGTGGCCTTCAATGGTGGTTTGATAGGGCGCATTTAATTTAAAATCAGCGGTCCAATCGGCAGGCCATGCGGGCAGGAGTTGGATGCGTTTGCCGTCGCATTGCATGAGCATGAGTTGGAGGGTGATCATGCCGCTGCCGCCGTCATCGAGGTCCGGAATCCAATCGCCGCCGGCTTTCCAAAACCAACGGAAGCGCTCATCGCCGTAGTCGGTAAATTCGCTGGTGGCGACCGATTGCGCACGAGCGGTAAGACCTAGAACCGCGGCCTGGGTGCCGTCCTGTCCCCAACAGGTCACAAATGGAAAAAGCCGGGCGGCGTAAGTGTCACGCGCCAGTTCAAGGCCACGCTTGCCAACACCGTATAGGCGATAAGGGAAAGCGACGTATAGTTGCGGGTTTTCGGCATTGCGGGTCTTGCCGTATTGTTCGGCGGGCAGAATGATGAGAGTGCCATCGGGGTCACCGTCACCGGTGCGCGGCAGTTTTCCGTGAGTGGTTTTGCCCAAGCTGATGGGCGGCAGATCGTGAAGAACATTTGACCAGATATTGCGCTGTTCCTGGGACGTAAATTTGTTCGGGAGGGCCAGCAGGCGCGGGAGGACGCTTTCGAGTCCGGCGATATCGGGCGTTGGGTTGACGGCATCGCGCTGATAGGTTTCCAGGGATTGGGCGGGGGACATGCGGATTTTGCCATCGGGATCGCGCGGCCAGTGCTGGTCGTAGTAGTCCACAATCGCGGCGGCAAAGGGAACCAGTTGGTTGCGGGCGAAATCTCCATCCTGGGTGTAATCATACGTGTCCAGCATTTGAGCGATGACTTCCAATGTGCCTTGGATGTGATATCGCATCCATTCGCTGGCCAACACGTTGGTAGGATTGTCCCAGCCGAAATCGTTGAGGTTGGGCAGGCCCCAGTAATACATGGTTTCTACATAGGCCGCGCCACCATGATGATAATAGAGGCGGGTGCGGTCTTCGGCCAAAGGAAGGGCGTCAAGATACATCTGATACCACGGCCGCAATAAATCTTCGTCGCCGGTGGCGATGAGCGGCCAGTAGAGCAGGCGATTATTTTGGTTCCAATAGGAACTGCCCCAGGCGCGAAAATCGGGATTGTGATTTTGCGGGCTGGAGTCTTCGTCATCCGGCAGATCATGGCCGACCGTGAAAAGGCCGCCGTTAAATTTAACGGGTTGAGGACCACGGGACGAGCAGGCCATCATATAACGCTGCATGACATATCCCTGGGATACCTCGTCCGCATCGTGCGCGCCTTCGACGTGGATCCAACTGCGATTCCAAAAATCATCCCACCATTGTTCATGCTGGGACCACGCTTTGTGGAGGCTTACGCGATGGGTTTTATCGGCCAGTACGCTGAGATCTTTTTGCCAGCTCTGCGTGGTTGTGTTTTGTTCGGTAAGAGCGTAAAGATCCAACCGGACATATTTATCCGGAGAAGAAGATTTTAACGTGTGATCGTCGCTAGCGGTTAATCCGGGACCTGCGATCGTCGCGCCGAAACAACGGTGCAAATAGGGATCGGGATATTTGGACAGGAGCGAGGCCAAATGTTCCTGCTGAAGGATGGTTGGATAGATACTGGTGGTGTTGAAATGGCACCAGGTGAGGCGGTCGGCGTTGTGGGGAAGGACGGTATCGGGCTCAAAATCAATGGGCAGAGAGTGGCCGCCAAATTCGAACAGGCCGCCGCGTTGCGGTGAGGGCGAGGAGGAGGAATCAACGTTAGTGCGCCAGAGTTCAAGATTGGCTTGAACGGCCGCCGGAGCGGCCAGATGGACTTCGACGTGCATGGCCGGATGATTGGCGTCAATCCAAACACGAAGAAGGTTTTCGCCACTTTGGATTTCAATGGAACCGTTTTCGAGCTTTAGCGTTTGCTTGAAATCAGGCGCAATCGCGAAAGGATTGGGAGACAGTTTTATCCGCAGGCGGCCGAGTTTCACGAGTTTGCCGGTTTCGGTCCAGGCATCAGATTTGGCGACGAGCAGAACAAGGTCGCCGTTTTGTTCGGTCCAAAGATTGGCGGCGAGGTCGCCGTTGCCAATCGGCATGGAATCGTTTTCGTTTATGCCCAAGGTCGTCCAGGTAACGTCGTTTTCAGAGACGAGGCGGCTTCCGGTATCAGGACCGCCGAGCGCACAGAGGCAACTGGCGAAAAGAGGAAGCAGGAAAAGAAGCGTCCTTGCTGGAACAGAAATAAATTTGGTCATGAGCAAAAGAATGGTTGCTGGAATCCTGCGGCATTATAGTGCTTTTCGCGCCGCGATACATCCCCACTTTTGGGGATACCCGAAAAATGATCTTAAACTTATCAATGCGTCTATGAAATCCACCCTGCTTAAATTTTTCATCATCAATCTTCTGGCAACCGTATCAGCGGTTGCCTGGGCGGCGGATTATAAATCAGAATTGGATATCCCTTATTGCACGGTAGAAGCAAAAACCCAGACGCTGAATGCTTTTTTGCCGATAAATGCCAGCAACGCGGTCCCGGCCATGGTGGAGATCCATGGAGGCTGGTGGTATGCCGGCGATGCGGCGATAAGTCCCGAAGGCGTGGGCGGCTGGCAGGTCTTTATGCGACACGGCGTCGCCATTTTCTCGATCCGCTATCGCCTGGGGACGGAAGGCGGATTTCCGGAGAACATCCGCGATTGCCGCAATGCCATCCGTTTCATCCGCAAGAATGCGCAGCGGTTCAATATTGACCCGAATCGTATCGATGTTTGTGGCGGCTCGGCGGGCGGGCATTTGAGCCTGATGGTGGCGATGGTGCCGGAAGATTTTGGTGATGGCGGCCCAACGCCGGGGCTGGAGGACGTCAGCGCCAAAGTATCGGGGAGTTTCAGTTATATTCCGCCGACGGATTTTATGCGGTTTTGGAATGAAGGGCCGAGCGATGTGGTCACAAATGGCGCGGGGCACGTTTCGTTTCGCGGGCCGGATGGAAGGATTCCGAACGACGCCCGCCCGCATTTCCGCGCGCTCTTTCATGGCGTAGTCCCTGACTCGGCCGCGCATGAGGCGCTGTACACGGAGATGTGTCCCATTGGACATGTGCGTAAGGATATTCCGCCGCTGCTTATTTGCGACGGCGAGAAAGATCCAATCGTGCCTGGATTGGAAGGTAAAGAGCTTTGCGAGAAGCTTAAGGCGGCGGGGGCCGACCCTATTTATTGGATGACGCCCAACGGCGGACACGCCTTTCCCGGCGGGCAGGGCTTCGACAAGGTCCTTGATGACTTTGTGGTTCGCACGCTGAATCCGTAACCAAAATATTTTAAGCCTGTTTCGACCATAGCTTTTCCATTTGTTCGAGCGAACGGCCTTTCGTTTCAGGCACGAATTTCCACATGAACAGGGCGGCGAGGAGGCTCATGACGCCATAAATCCAGTAAGCGAAACCATGATGAAAGCCATTCACGAGGCGATTGTCGTTCAGGATGGGAAAAGAGGCGCTGACGATGAAATTGGCGATCCATTGGGCGGCTACGGCCATGGCCATCGCCTTGCCGCGGATTTGGTTGGGAAAGATTTCGCTCAGCAGCACCCACACGACGGGGCCCCAGGAGACGGCAAAACCGGCAATGTAGAAAAGGATGCAATACAAAGCCGCCATGCCTTTGGCCTGCTGCGCGAAAGTGCAACCGAGGGCGATCATGGCCACGGCCATAACAAGCGCCCCGATGATCTGCAGCGGTTTGCGCCCAAATCTATCCACGGTGACAATGGCAACGACGGTAAAGAGGAGATTGACGGCGCCGAGGATGATGGTTTGGAGCAGGGAAGCGTTCGTATCAAATCCCGCATTCTTGAAAATTTCCGGTCCGTAATAGAGGACGACGTTAATGCCGACAAATTGCTGGAAGACAGAGAGCATGATGCCGATAAAGATGAGCAGGGCGCCGAATGAAAAGAGCTTTCCTGAATGATGTCCGGTGAGGGACTCACGGATCTCGGTGATTTCACGTTCGCCATCTTCGGCGGTGCCGAGTTTGGCGAGCACGGCGCGCGCACCGGCTTCGTTGCCTTTCAACATCAAGAAACGGGGCGTTTCCGGAACGAGGAGCAGGAGCAACAAAAAGACGATAGCGGGAATGGCGCCGGAAAGGAACATGTAGCGCCAGCCGATGGAATTCAGCCAGGTATCGCTATCGCCGGCGCGGGCGATGCCGTAATTGACAAAATAGATGACGAGCATCCCGAAGATGATGGCGAACTGGTTCCAGGCAACGAGATTGCCGCGGACTTTTGCGGGGGCGATTTCCGCAATATACATGGGCGAAAGCATAGAGGCCAATCCCACCCCGATGCCACTGAGAATGCGATAGAAAAAGAAATTCCACATATAGGCTGGTCCGCCGTGGCCGACAGGAGCAAAAGGGAATTCAGGGGCGGCGGCGCCGAGGGCAGAAACCAGGAAAAGAAAAGCGGCGACGAGCAATCCTTTTTTGCGCCCAAGCCGGGTGCTGACCCAGCCGCCAATCAGGCCACCGATGATGCAGCCGATGAGCGCGCTGGAACTAACGATGCCCCATAGGAGATTCGTGGAATTTGTGTCGAGATTTCTCGGGTCGATGAAATAGGCCTTTAAGCTGTCGACCGCGCCGGAGATGACCGCGGTGTCGTAACCGAAAAGTAATCCGCCGAGGGTGGCAATCAGGGTGAGAAGAATGATATAAGGGTTCATGCGATGGCTAAGAGAGTGCCGGATTTTGGGGCGAGGAAATATCCCCAAAAACGGGGATTCCGCATGTCGGGAAAACGCATCCCCCAAAGTGGGGATGGCGCTGGTTTTTTTGCTTTTATACCTTGCCTGCACATATCAACCGCACACACTGGGATAGAATCGTCCTGCCAACGCACGAACTTGAAAAAATGATGAAACGAATTTGGCTTCTGCTTTTAATTGCCGGTGGTTGTGGGCTTGCGCAAGCGCAGGTGGAATATGTCGATCCCAGCATGGGCGGGCAGGGGGTGCTGCTCGAACCGACCAAACCGACCGTTTCCTTGCCGAACAGTATGGTGCGGGTCTATCCGGTGAGAAACGACCAGCTCGACGATCAAATCCGTTCGTTTCCGCTGACGATCATTTCGCATCGCCTGGGCGAATTGTTCTGGCTGATGCCCGGCGACGGCTCGGCTGATGAGTGGAATCGTTACCAGGCGTATGACCAGGAGGTGGAAACGCCTTATTACTATTCAGTGCGGTTTGATGATTCATTGATCCAAACGGAATTCACGCCAGCGGCGCATAGCGGTTATTTCCGTTTTACGTTTCCTTCGAGCAAAGCGATCGCGTTGCTGGCCAATCGCCAGGGCGGCACCATGTCAGCGAACGATGATGGCAGTATTTCGGGTGTCGAGGACATTGCCAGCCAAAGTGACATCACGCCAGGGGTGATGCACGCATATGTCTACGGAGAATTTAGCGCGCCGGTGGAAATCAAAACGGCGAATAGCGACGCGGGCAAACAATTGACCGTGACGGCAAAGGGGTCGCAAAACGTGTTGGAATTTCGCTACGGCATTTCGTTTATCAGCATCGAACAGGCGAAAAAGAATCTGAAGGAGGAAATCACGGCGTGGAATTTCGATAAAATTAAGCGCGTGGCGCGTGACCGGTGGAACGAGGTGTTGGGCCAAATCGAAGTTGAAGGGGGGACACCGGAACAGAAGCGGGTGTTTTATACGTCGCTGTATCGTTGTTACGAACGCATGGTGAATATCACGGAGGACGGACAATATTACAGCGCGTTCGACCACAAGGTGCACCAGGACAGCCGGCCATTTTATGTGGATAACTGGCTGTGGGACACGTACCGCGCGTTGGAGCCATTGCAGACGATCCTGAACCCGGAAATGGAAGCGGACAAAATCCAATCGTATGTCAGGATGTATGAGCAGTCGGGATGGATGCCGGAATTTGCCGTGCTGTGGGGCAATCATGAATGCATGACGGGCAACCCCATTGCGCCATGGGCGGCGGATGTCTGGAACAAGGGCATCACGAATTTCGACCTGGCGACGGCATATGCGGGAATTCGTAAAAACTCAACCGAAGGCACCTGGCTGCCGTGGCGCCGGGGACCGAAATGTTCGCTGGATGATTTTCTGAGCGAGCACGGGTACATGCCGGCCTTGCATCCGGGAGAAACCGAAACGATTTCCCGGGTGCAACCGCACGAACGACGCCAGGCCATTTCCGTAACGCTGGCACAAAGCTACGATGACTGGTGCACGGCGCAAATCGCGCGGGAATTGGGCAATGACAATGACTATCAATTCTTCTTAAAGCGGGCGGCGGACTATAAAAATTTGTTCCGGCAGGACGAAGAGCATATGTGGCCAAAGGATGCCTCGGGGAATTGGATCGAGCCATTTGACCCGGGTTGGTCGGGCGGGCAAGGCGGACGGGATTACACGACGGAAAATAACGATTATACCTATGACTGGGACGTGCAGCATGACCTGCAGGGGCTGGTTGATTTGATGGGTGGGCGCGCGAAGGCAGAAGCGCAGTTGGATGAGCTTTATCGGAAAGGCATTGGCCGGAGCAAATACGAATACTTCGCCAAGTTTCCGGATTCCACGGGGATGGTCGGTGAGTTCTCCATGGGCAACGAGCCGAGCCTGCACATTCCATATGTCTATGACTATTTGGGGACGCCATGGAAAACACAAAAGCGGGTCCGCATGTTGCTGGACACCTGGTTCCGGGATACCACGCTGGGGATGCCGGGAGATGAAGACGGGGGAGGCATGAGTTCATTCGTCGTTTTTTCGATGATGGGATTCTACCCGGTCACTCCCGGCGTGCCGGTTTATAATATCTGTAGCCCGGTGTTTGACCGAATCACCATCCATTTGCACAACGGCAAAAAAATTTCCATCGTCTGCCGCAATAATTCCGCCTACAACAAATATGTCCAAAGTATTCAATTGGATGGCAAGTCGCTGAACCAGGTGTGGTTCCGGCATGCGGACTTAACCAGTGGCGGCACGTTGGAACTGCAAATGGGCGACACGCCTAACGAAAAACTAGGCGCGGATCCGGCGACGTTCCCGCCCTCTGCCATGGCGGTGGACCCGAGGGAATTTGAGGCTTCTAGTCCGTCCCAGCATTGAAGCCGGGAAAACCATTTCGTCCATGACTTCGCGCAGGCTCAGGTTGATATTGCTGGTGGTGGCGGCCTTATTTGAGACAAAAAGGTGTCCTTGGAAATCTATATGAAAAATACAGCAGCGTGCATGTGGTCTATCTGTGCTTTGGTTTTTTCGGCAGAGATATCCCGCGCCCAGGATGCCGGGCCGGCCTATAAAAATCCGAACCTGTCCGTTGACCAGCGCGTTCAGGATTTGCTGGGACGCATGAGTGTCGAAGAGAAAGTGCGGCAACTGGATATGTATTCCGGTTCGAGCGATTTTCTGACAGACAGTCAGCGCATCGATGATACGCATGCCAAGGCGGACGCCGTATTTAATCCTGCGAATGCGGAAAAGGTCATCGGAAGTCTTGGCGTTGGTTCCATCCATGATCTTTATCCGCCGCCGCGACTTTATAACGCGATCCAGGCGTGGGTGATTAAATCAAATCCCCTGGGCATCCCGGCGCTATTTATCGAAGAAGGTCTGCATGGGTACATGGGATATGACCAAACGGTTTTTCCACAAAGCGTTAACCTGGCAACGACGTGGAACGTGGAGCTGGCAAAAGAAACGGCCGCAGCGATTGCCGCGGAAGCCCGGGCTGACGGCGTGGGTATGATCCTGGCCCCGGTTCTGGATGTAGCGCGTGACCCGCGGTGGGGCCGCGTGGAGGAGGATTTCGGGGAAGACCCCTTTTTGTCCGGCCAGCTTGGCTTGAATTATGTCGAGGGAATGCAGGGCGATTCGCTGACGACGGACCATAATTGCATCGCCGAGCCAAAACATTTCGCGGCACATGGTTCACCGGAGAGCGGATTAAACACTGCGCCGGTTCACGCCGGGGAACGGGAGGTCCGCACCGTCATGCTCAAAACGTTCGAGCCGGCAATCCGTGAAGGCCATGCGATGGGAGTGATGGCGGCATATCACGACATTGATGGCGTTCCCTGTACGTCCAATCCGTGGCTGCTGCAAAAAGTGCTCAAGGACGAATGGGGATTTCAGGGGTTTGTGTTGTCCGACCTTGGGGCGATCCGGCGGCTTTACGATACGCATCATGTCGCCGCCACGCCGGCGGATGCGGCGCGCCTGGCGCTCAATTCAGGAGTGGACATGCAGTTCTATGATTTCGGACATGACGTTTTTCAAAACGCCATTATTGATGGGGTTAAGAATGGGCAGGTTTCGGAAGCCACACTGGACGCGGCGGTTTCGAGAATCCTGCGCGTGAAATTCATGCTTGGGCTCTTTGACCATCCATTCGTGGACACTAACCTGGATAAATCTGTGCGCCGGTCACAAGAGCACTTGGATCTTTCGCTCGAAGTTGCCCGCCAATCCATGTGCCTGCTAAAGAACGAAAATGATCTTTTACCGTTGAAGAAAGATTTGCGACAAATTGCCGTCATCGGTCCCAACGGAAATATCACCCGGCTCGGTGACTATGCGGA
>DASXFM010000409.1:0-3770 GCA_036489615.1 Verrucomicrobiia bacterium
TCTTCAGACCCGCAGATTAGCCAATAACGCTTCTCCCGTATCCGTTTCACTGGGCCACGCCGCCCCTTAAAAAAGCGGGAATTGCAAAACGAACCCAATTTATTTCGTAAGACATTACCTTTCAGTCACTAACGAATGGAAGAATCCATTTTTACTTAAAAGCTTATCTTATCATGCATTTCATCAGACAGACTCGAACCAGCCGGTTGCCGCTATTTGGCTGGGCGGAATGTGGTTTCAGCAGTCGTCAGAATTTCATTCCATCTGAGACATGGCGGCCATCGCCTGGAGGAACCAGGCATCATGGGGCAGCCACTGTTCGGTCCAGCGCCATTCATTGCCGTCCTCGTGCAGCTTAAAGTCAATGCCGGAGCCGTCCGGATGGCCTTCGTGTCCGGTGATGCCGTTGGAAATGCCGCCGCGCCCGGAGCCGTGGCCAAAATTCGAGGTCATGTACGGAACGTTGCGTTGTCCAAATCCATACATAAAACACATATCGTAAGGATTTTCGCCCAGGATCCAGGAGAGCTGGTCACTGGCATATTCGGCCAGCGCGGGTTTGATGCCGAACGGGCGGCCTGGCTCCAGATAAACCAGCCGTCCGCCCACCATGGCCGCCGTGGCGAGCGAAGCCAGCCGCGCGTTTTCTCCCTGCCACCACCAACCGCTTTCGTTTTCGTGCGGGATGAAAAAGCCGTCCTTGACCTCGCCACGAAAGAGAAAACTTTGCCGCGCATAGCCGAAGGGATTATTGGTTTCGCTGGTGACGCGCAGATTGTAATCCAAAGCGGCTTTGATTGTGGCGAGCGCGTTCGCGCGCAACTGCGGGTCGGGTTCCTTGTCCACATAGCGCGCGAGGGCGATGATTGGCATCCCCGCATCAGACCCGTGCCAGAAAGGGCGGTTGGCATCATCGGCGCGGAAATAACCGACCGGGGTCATTCGGCCGGCCAGATTTTTCGCGCGCAGGCGGGCCGCGTCAAGATAAAGCGGCTGGCCGGTGGCGATCCACAATTCCGTGGCGGCGAGCAGGGCGCAGTAATCGTCAATGATGTTCTCTTTGCCGTCGTCATCGTACTTGAGGTTGTTGACCTGCAAATGCGCGAAGGCCCGCTCGGCGCCGTCCAGATATTGTTGCGAGGTGAACGCGCCATCCTTTTTCCATTTGGAAATGCGGGCCAGGGCGGCGATGGCCATGCCGCCGCCTTCGCGATAAGCGCATTGATAATCCGAGGTGGTTTTACTGTTGGCGAGCAGGCCGACGACGCGGCGCGCGCGCGGGTCTTTGTCAAAGTAGCTGAACACGGTCATGTAGAAATAATTGCTGGAGGAGAGCGAGCGCATCAGATAATCCGCGCCATAGAGGGCCTCATCCATCAGGGGCTGCCGGGCCTGCAAGCGGTCGAGCAGGGGAGCGGCGGTATCCACGGTGCCGGTCATGGACCATACGACCAGCGGGGTTTGCTGCGGCGACATGAAGTTGGCGTAGGCCAGGTGCGAGAAGTATTTGCTCACATCGCCCGAGGCATCGCACCAGCCGCCTCGCAGATCAACGGTGTTGGTGCTGCCGTACAGAATCAAATGCCGGTCCGCTTCCAGTTCTTGCGGCGAGTTTGCCCGCTGGTGATGGAAGAAGCCGATGATGGCGGGCACGGCCTCTGTTTCCAGAAGATTTTTTCCAATCTCGAAATCATATGAATCGCAACTTGTGCCATTTGCCTCCACATGCAGCCGAAAATGGCCCGTATGCTGGAAAGGGGAAAAATCCAGCCGGTAAAAATATCTTCCGGGAAACCAATCAGGACAGTCCTGGCCATCGGCCAGAGTGCCCTCGAACACTTTGGCCGAGGTGCGGACATCTTCGATTCGGAAATGATCGCTCGGGTCAAGAGGACCGTCAGTTTCGAGCACGGCGAATTTGGGAGCGGCCGAGTCATAGGCCACCTGATTCACATGAATGACCATGTTGGAACCGGCGGGCCGCATGTCGTTGTCCGCCGGAACGGATACGGGCGAGACTTGAGCGGTCGCGGGGAGATTTAGGCCGAAACAAAATAAAATGACCCGGAGAATCGCCCGCTTATGAAAAATGAATTTCATGTGAATTTGTCGCCACCGCGAGGTTGCGCAGCTATTTCAAAACCTGGGCTGCTACGTTCCACCCTTGCAACTTCAGTTCCGGCCTTTCGCCACTCGGGAAATGGGCGTGAAACGTTTTGGTTGCGTGGGGCGGAAGCGAAACGTAATTGTCGTCCCAGAAAACGGGCGTGAGCGAGTGCTGCGATTTTTTGCCAACTATCCGCATCTCAATAAAGAACGCGAGCGAGTCATTAGTATTTGTCAAAGTTGCCTCGGCGGTCCGGCCATCCTTGTCCGCTCCGTACGAGACTTTGGTGTTAACGTTTGCCTCCGGCATTTGGTTGAGCGGTTTGAAATTAGCGAAGGACAGGTTCGGCGTGACGTACCATTCCGTATGGGCTTCATCGAGTACGTCCGGCTGGGTCGAGAGCCAGTAAAAATTATCCGCGCTCGCGGCCGGATTCGAATCGCTGCGGGTATGCAGATCTAAAAAATAAACCGGTGTGCCCGGCGATAATTTTGAAAGGTCAAAAATCTTTCGCGAACCATAACCGACGTCATCGCTGTTTACGGTTTGGTCGAGAATTTTCTTAGAATTCACGTCATAGACCGTAATGGCCGTCGCGCTATGCTCAACCGTTTTGTCCGTTTGATTGACGAGATAAACGCCATGATCGCCATAATTATAGATGACCGCAAACGGCGCGGCCCCTTTCTTCGCGCCGAAATACGCGCCGCCGGGCACGAGATAATAATCGTAAAGCTGCCAGTAAAGTTTCGGCCACGACGGATTGAGCATCCACTGGATGATGCCGGTGGTGTGGGGCAGGTGAACGGCGAAGGCCTCGTACATGACGCGAATGCCCTCGTAATTGGCGGCCTGGCTCTTGAAGGCGAATTCATCCACGCCGTCCACGCCGCCATAGCGATTCCGGAAGGCATTCAGGTAGCGTTTCATCTGTGCGAATTCATTGCGCCCGCAATGAAAATTCCAGGCGGCGTCAATCGGCCAGAGGTCGGCGGCCGGAATCATGCGTTGCAGGGATTCCAGCGGCGGCGGTTGAGGGCCGGGGCCAGTCTCAGTATTGAAACCAAACGCGCCGCCATTTTTCGTATCGAGATACCAATAGTCCGGCGTGACGTAATCGTAAGGCCCGTTCATTTTCACGCCGGACGGCCCGCTGACCGTGCTGGTATCGTCACCGCAGGTTTTCAGGACCGGCCGCGTGGGATCAATCTGCGCCAGCAGCATGTCGTATTTGGTTTCCAGTTCCGGCCTTGGCAATTTATCACTGCCCACGACCCACATCAGGATGCTCGGATGATTTCGCAGCCACAGGACCTGGTCGTGCAGATAGTTTGTGGCCAGCGTCATGTCCGACTCCGACATAATGCAGCCGAACTTATCGCAATCCTGAGCCGTGTAATCCTTCCATTCCCATTGGCAACTGAAACCGTCCATGATGAGCAGTCCATATTCATCCGCCAGGTCGTAGATCTTCTGGCTGCTGCCCCAGATTCCCTCCATGCGGATGGTATTCAGGTTCATCGCCTTCGTGTATTGGAGCTGCGCTTCCAGGTTGGTTTCACTTTCACGCAACAGCAATTCATCCGCCCAGCCGCCGCCGCGCAGGAGAATCTTTTTTCCATTGACCGTGTAACCGCGATAACCGTCCGGGCTGATGTAATCG
>DASXFM010000131.1:0-6735 GCA_036489615.1 Verrucomicrobiia bacterium
TCAATTCCTGGACGCGAACCGCGGCATCGTTTCCGGTGAATCCACGATATTTCGCTCCAGCATTTTGATCTCGGGCAAGTCCACAATATCCGTGGCGCCGGTGGTAACGGGCAGTTTCAAAGTGAAAGTCGAACCGGAACCCATTGCGCTGCGCCAGCGAACGGAACCGGACAATGTCTCGGCCAATTTTTTGACAATGGCCAGCCGGACTCCCTCCGAACACGGCACGCCCGAGGGGCAAGCGACCAGGTCCGCGAATTTCTGGAAAAGTTTTTGCCGTCCTTCCTCATTGATGCCCACTCCCTGGTCACGGACATTGATGACGATACAGCCGTTTTCAAATAAGGCGTGCACCTGGATCGTCGAATTTGCCGGCGAATATTTCACGGCGTTGGAAATGACTTTATCGAAGATCCGTCTAAGGACCGCCGGATCTGCCTGTGTCCAAAGGCTGCCGTAGATGCCGATCAGGAAAACGATTTGTCGGCGAGCCGCCGCCGTCTGGTGGCGTTCAAGGCTTTGCCGGAGCATCGCGCCAATATCGCAACGCTCACGTTTGCCCATGAATTGTTCGATCGCATTGAGTTCCAAGAGGTTGGCGATCAGGTCCTGAGTTCGTAACGAGACGAGTCCCTCCGTAAACTCGCGCAAAACGTACGCCACGAGCTTTTGGCCCGACCCCATCCCGGCACCGATTGAATATGAAGAGTTGTCCATAGAAAACTCCCGTAGCTGGATTTATGCCAAGTCGTCAATTCCCGCGATAATCCGATGCTATCCGTCGATTTTACCGAAATAAGAGCGGCCCTTGAAATATAACTTCCGTCGCGACAACAACTAAAAAGACGGCGCTCACCAGCGCATTCAGGCGGAAGAAGGCAAGGCTGATCCAATTCAAACTGCGGCGGCGGGCGATCCAATGCTCCAATGAAAGACAGCCGACGATAATGATCCAGCCGACGAGATAAGCGGCACGGAAATGGCAAAGGAGCCCAAACACGAGCAGTAGACCGCACATCAGCATATGGGCGAGAAAGGCGGCCCTTAGCGCGTTGTCCTGTCCCCAGGCGACCACCAGGGAATGCAATCCATGCGCTTTGTCAAACTCATGGTCTTGAAGCGCGTAAATAATATCAAAGCCCACCAGCCACAGGATGACCGCGACCGCGAGGATTGTCATTTGTAGAATTTCCCCGTTGGAAACCTCCGTGCCTTTGACCGCCAGCCATGCGCCGATCGGAGCCAGCGCCAGCGCAACGCCCAAAAAAACGTGCGTATAGTCGGTAAATCGTTTGGTCAGTGAATAGAAACAGATCACCACCAGCGCGACCGGGGACAGATAAAAGCAAATCACGTTGAGGAAATAGCTGGCGATCACCAAACCAGCCGCCGAACCGGCGCACAATAAAATGGCGCTCGCCAGGGAAATTTGTCCGGCCGGTAAATGGCGGTTTTTTGTGCGTGGATTCAGCGCGTCGAACTTGCGGTCCACAATGCGATTGAACGCCATCGCGCACGTCCGCGCCATTACCATTGCCGCCAGGATCAACAGGAATGTCTTCCAGCCCGGCCAGCCGCGATTCTCGCGCGCAGCCACCATCATCGCCGCCAGCGCAAAGGGCAGCGCAAACACCGTGTGCGAAAATCGCACAAAGCTTCCCCATTTTTGTATCGTTGAGATCATCTCCTCCCGCCTATGAACGCGGGCAACACATCATAGCGGTGCCGCCGCTCTTATCCATCAATTTTTCAATGCGGCACCGCTTCCGGGCAGGAACGACGCGCTGCGCTGCCCGCGCCGCGTTATGGCAAGTGGCGCTGCCACCGGCAATAATTTTGGCTTTTTGCGACACGACGGCTATGATTCAATCCGTTACGGCGACATAAAGCGACTCACCTCATGGAACCAAAAGAAATCACGGCTGATTCCATCGAGCGAGCCACTGGAATTTCCCACCAACCGCCCAACTCTTATTTACGGGACATCTTCGTCGTCTTGATTATTGCATGGGCGGCCCGGCTGGCTTTTGTCTGCATGGTTCCCGCAGGGGCTCGATCGCTTGACGCCTA
Source organism: Verrucomicrobiia bacterium (assembly GCA_036489615.1). Lineage (GTDB taxonomy): Bacteria > Verrucomicrobiota > Verrucomicrobiia > Limisphaerales > UBA11358 > UBA11358. The sequence continues at coordinate 2,071 of DASXFM010000131.1, forward strand.
TGCGTGGGAACATCAGGCCGACCTCCTGAAATCGGGTATCAATCCGTATCAGGCGAACCATTTATTCAATTGGCCTCCGCTCTGGCTGCAGTTCGTCTTCCTCATTTCCAAAGTAGCCGGCTTCCTGAATGTTTCATTTTTTCGCGTGCTGCAGTTTTGTCTCATCCTGATTGAGTCAGCCGTCATCATTCAGGTGATGCGGTTGATCCAAAGAATTGCTCCAGCCGCGAATGCCCGCGCGATTGTAATCATCGGAATCGCCGTGAACCCGGTAGCCATTCTCCTGGTCTGCCAGCACTGCAACTTTGACGTTTTGATGGTGTTTTGGGTTTTGTTGGCCGCAGCCAGTCTCCTGCGGTATAACGCCTCGGGCGATCTCAACGATTGGCTGTGCGCCTGCCTGTTCCTGGGACTTGGCATTCTTACCAAGACTGTGCCGTTGGCCCTTATTCCCTTGCTCGCAGGCGGATTCCGCAAAGTGAGTGCATTCGGACGGCTTTTGGGAGTGGCATTCGTCCTGGGGCCGGCGACCCTCGGCATGAGTATCATCTATGCGCTGGCGCCGTCGGAGGTTTTGCACAATGTGCTCGAATACCGCGCAAACGGCATTTACTTCGGGTTCCCCGGTTTCCTGCACTCGATGGGCATGGACCATTTTACCGGTTGTTTCAACGTGGCCTTTTATATCCTCGGTATTGGCGTCATGATGCTGACGTGGCATTACTTATGGAAACACCATTCATTGGGCAATCGCGAAACGATTCTTTATATCGCCCTCGCGTTGCTTGCCGTTCCGGAGCTGGGTCCCGGATTCTTCAGCCAATACTATTACTGGTTCCTCCCATTTCTGGTGATTTCCTACGCGTGCGGTGACAGCGTATGGCGCAAAATTCTAATTGGATTTGCGATCATCAGCGCTCTGACTTTCATATTGGAATATGGTTTCATCGGCACTTACGGTTATAATTTTCTTTATATTCTCACTCAAGCACCCACCGCGAACGATCTGTACCACATTTGGAACACATCGCCGACGCCAACGTTCCTGGCCGCGACCCATTGGGTGAACTGGATGGGATCACCCGTGAATGAAACGATTGAGCGGCTTCCTCTTTTTGTTGCCATGCTGACGATTCTTGCTTTTGGCGCCCGCATATTAACTCTGAGCCTGCGGGATGTTCGCACCTGGGTCGTCCGTCTCGTCGGAATTTATGCGCTGTGTGTCGCCATGGTTTTTGCGGCGGCTTTTGGAGAAAAATGTCTGTGGCCGCAAACCCCGCCTGCCGGCAATATGACCCCGGGCCAATCCGATGCCAACGCAACCCGGAACTGAACGCCTAAACTCACTTTATGGAACCAAAAGAAACCGAGGCTGATTCCGTCGAGAGCGGAAACGGAATTTCCAGCCAGGCTTCCAGCTCACATTGGCGGGACATCTGCATCGTGTTAATTGTTTCATGGGCGGTCCGAATGGCTTTTGTGTGCATGATGCCCATTGGAGCGCGGTCATTTGACGCCTATACGTGGGGACATCAGGCCGATCTGTTGAAGTCAGGCGTCAACCCATATATGGCGAACGAATTTTTTAGTTGGCCGCCTTTTTGGATGCAAGTTGTCTTTGTCATTTCCAAAATATCCGATTTCCTGAACGTTCCTTTCTTCCGCATCCTGCAGCTTAGTCTTATCCTGGTTGAGTCAGCCGTCATCGTCCAGGTGATGCGATTGATCCAAAGGATTGCTCCGGCGGCAAACGCGCGTGCCATCGTCATGATCGGCATCGCGCTGAACCCGGCGGCCGTTTTCCTGGTTTGCCAGCACTGCAACTTTGACGTTTTGATGGCATTTTGGGTCTTGCTGGCCGCCGCGAGTCTGCTGCGATATAACGCGTCAGACGATCTCATCGACTGGCTCTGTGCCTGCCTGTTCCTGGGGCTCGGAATTCTTACAAAAACCGTGCCGCTGGCTCTGATTCCCTTGCTCGCAGGAGGCTTCCGGAAAGCAACGGCCTCCGGAAGGCTTTTAGGAACGACGTTGGTTCTAGGGCCAACCGCTCTTGGCATGAGCATCATCTATGCTTTAGGACCTTCTGGCGGCATGCATGTGCTGAAATATCGCGCAACCAATGGCATTTACTTCGGCTTCCCCGGTTTCCTGCATGCAATGGGAATGGACGAATTTTCCCGTTGTTTCGACGATGCTTTCTATATTTTTGGAATTGGCATCATGGCGCTAACCTGGCGCCATTTATGGCAACACCGTTCACTGCGCGACCGCGAAACGATCCTCTATATTGCGGTGATTTTACTGGCCATTCCGGGCCTTGGACCGGGCCTTGGCAGCCAATATTTTTACTGGTTCATACCGTTTTTTGTCATCTCCTACGCCCTCTTCAGCGGTCTGTGGCGCAAGGTGTTAATCGGATTTGCGATTGTCGCTGCGATCACTTTTATTTTGGACTACGGTCTGGACCGTGCGTACGGCTACAATTTTCTCTATATTATGTCTCAAGCGTCCACTCCGGACGAATTGCACCATTGGTCCATGATCACCACAAATAGCTTTTGCATCGACACCATCGATTGGGAGAGATGGCTGGAATTGCCTGCTAATGAAACGCTGGAGCGGATTCCGCTTTTTATTGCCATCCTGACGGTCATTGTTTTCGGCGCGCGGATTTTAATTCTGAATTTGCAAGAGATTCGCAAATGGGTCATCGCCTTTGCAGGAATTTATCTTATTTGCGTCGCCCTGGTGTTTGCGACCGCTCTTGGCACGAAGTGTTTTTGGCCCGGGACCCATACCAATAGCAACCCGACCTCAAGCCAACCCGCTCAGAATGCGGCCCAGCATTAAACGAAGAAATATCTCCTCTACTCCGGTTCCGCCCACCGGGGCGCGAGATTATTTTTAATACCAAGATGGTCCAGCACCCGCGCAACGACGGTGTCGGCCAGTTCGACCAGGGTTTTTGCGCCGGAATAGAAGCTCGGGTTGGCGGGCAAAATTGTCGCGCCGGCAAGCAGGAGCAATTCCATGTTTTTTATGTGGATCAGGCTTAGTGGTGTTTCGCGCGGCACCAGAATCAGTTTTCTTTTCTCTTTCAAGACGACGTCCGCCGCGCGCAGCAAAACATCCTCGCTGTAGCCATGGGCAATGCGGCCCATCGTCCCCATCGTGCAGGGAATGACCACCATGGCGTCCGGCGGATTTGAGCCGCTCGCGAACGGAGCGTTCATGCTCTTCAGACCGTGGAGTTTTGCGCCCGGCGGGAGTTTCAGGCCGCCGTCCAATTCCTCGGCGATCACCTGCTGCGCGTAATTACTTTGCACGACGTGGATTTCGTGTTCGCGCGGGTCCAAATTCTCCAGCAACCGTTGCGCGTAAAGCGCGCCGCTGGCCCCGGTAATGGCCACAAGAATGTTCAAATTGGCCAAGAGCATAATAAGCCCGGCCAAAGAAAAAAAGCACCAACTCGAACACGTGTTCCGTATTCCGTGTTGTTTCAAGAATAATTGGACGTCACCTCTCATACTTGACGGACTACGCCGGATATTGGCGCTTGGAATTTCATTCGTCGGATGTAAACCTCCCTCATGTTCAAAAACGTAACGGTCTTCGCCGTCACACTCATCATGGCGGCATTTTGCGCTTCCGCCGATGATTTTTCATTTCATGTGTCGGCGGCGCCGGAATGGAACCAAATGTTTCAGCGGACCAACGGCTGGTTGGGAGCGGACGTGGCTTATTCAGTTCCGCTGGGTTCGGATAAAACGCTCTGGATTTTCGGCGATACCTTCGTTGGCCGGATCACGGAAGGCAAACGAACTGCCGCCAAAATGATTCACAGCTCCATCGCCACCCAGCAGTTTGGAAACGAACCGCAATTCTTCTATCCCGTGGACAAAAAGGGCGAACCGCAGTCCCTGATAAAGTCTCTCGGCCCCAAAACCTATTTTTGGTTGGGCGACGGCGTACGAACCGAACAAGGCCTCTACTTGTTCATGCAACAAGTGCAATGGATCAACGACACCGCCTGGGGTTTCCAATGTGCCGGCACCTGGCTGGTCTCCGTGAAAAATCCCGACGCCTCCCCTGCCCTTTGGAAAATTTCACGGCAAAAGCTTCCATTCCTTCGACTTCCGGATGGCCAAACCGTGATTTTGGGCTGCGAAATGCTCAAATCCGAAAACTATATTTACGCCTATGGCTACAGCAACCACACGAATGCAACCGCCGCGAAGAATTCAATCCTCATGCGCGCACCGGAAGATCGTTTCGGCGATCCCAGGACATGGGAATTTTATTCAGATGGAACCTGGTCGAAGGACTTCGACAAATCCACGCCGATTTTTTCCCGTGTAGGCGCGGAAGGCTCCGTTTCGTGGCAACCATTCCTGCAAAAATTTGTTTTCGTCTATTCGGACGGAATCTGGGGAAGTATTCTGATGCGCACCGCTGATGCGCCGGAAGGTCCGTGGGGCGCTCCAACGAAGCTCTATCAATGTCCTGACACGAAAATCTCCTCGCAAGTTTTTTGCTACGCGGCCAAAGGACATCCGGAACTAAGCGCCAACAACGAACTCCTGATCAGCTATGCCTCCAATTCCGAAAGCGTCTCTGAAGTCATGAACGATACGCGCCTCTATTGGCCGCACTTTATCCGGG
>DASXFM010000455.1:0-5780 GCA_036489615.1 Verrucomicrobiia bacterium
ATTACGCAACGAATCCGTGGCGCTTTTTTTAGTGGACCAGCGGATGCCCCGCATGTCCGGCGTGGAATTTTTGGAAAAAGCCATCGAACTTTACCCCGATTCCAAACGCGCGATGTTGACCGCTTACGCGGACACCGATGCCGCGATCCGTGCGATCAATAATGTCCACGTTGACCATTATCTGTTGAAGCCGTGGGACCCGCCGGAAGAACATCTCTACGGTGTGGTGGATGATCTGCTCGATGATTGGCAGGCTTCCTTTCACCCCGCGTTTGAAGGGGTCCGGGTGGTCGGCCATCGTTGGTCGCCGCAATCAAATGATCTCCGCGATTTTCTCGGGCGTAATTTTGTGCCCCATCAATGGCTCAATGCCGAAGGCGATGAAGAGGCTAAAAAACTTCTCGAGAGCACCGGCGCGGGTCCTTCCTGTTTGCCGGTCGTCGTCTTTACCGATGGTTCCTTCCTGAAGAACCCCCCCATCGGCGAAGTCGCCCATAAACTCGGACTGAGGACCAAAGCCGAATTTCCCTTTTACGATCTCGTCGTGGTCGGCGCCGGTCCGGCCGGCCTGGCCGCCACCGTCTATGGCGCTGCTGACGGCCTGCATACCTTGTTGATTGAGCGCGAAGCTCCCGGCGGACAGGCCGGGCGCAGTTCGCGGATTGAAAATTATCTGGGCTTTCCCACCGGCCTTAGCGGCACAGACCTGGCCCGCCGTGCGATCGCCCAGGCGCGGCGTTTTGGCGCGGAAATCCTCGCGCCCCAGGAAGTCCGCAATGTTCGGATCGAAGGCCCGTCCCGCGTGCTGACCCTGGCGGATGGCTCGGAAATCGGCTGCCGCGCCATGATTATCGCCACCGGCATCGCCTTTCGAAAACTGGAGATTCCCGGGTCGGACCGCTTGATGGGGTCGGGCGTTTATTATTACGCGCCCATGTCTGAAGCTTTCTCTTACCGCGACGGCGATATCTTTATCGTGGGCGGCGCCAACTCCGCCGGCCAGGCTGCGATGTACTTCTCCAAATTTGCGCGCCAGGTCACCATGGTGGTGCGTGGCGAATCGTTGTCCGATTCCATGTCCCAATATCTGGAAAAGCAGATCGCCGCCACCAAGAATATCACCGTGAGATTGAATTCCGTGGTCACGAATGTCGAAGGCACGGACCGTTGTGAAACCATCACTATCCGGCATGCCAAAACGAAAGAGACGGAAAATGTCTCTGCCAGTGCGCTGTTGATCTACGCGGGGGCGATTCCGCGGACGGATTGGCTCGATGGACTGGTGCAACGGGATGCGCAAGGCTACCTGATTTCCGGCCAGCATCTCATGCTCGAAGGCAAGCGCCCTTCGGGATGGGCCGCCGACCGGGATCCGTTCTATCTCGAAACCAGTGTCCCGGGCATTTTCGTGGCCGGGGACGTGCGGCATCGCTCCGCCAAAGGCGTCACGTCGGGAGTCGGCGAAGGCGCGATGGCGGTGAAACTGATCCACCAATACCTGGGTTTATTATGAGCCTGTCCTCCAGCGAACTGCAGGAGCTGCACGCCGTTCCTTTATTTGCCAGCCTGCCGCTGGAAAAGCTGGAATGCCTGGCGTGTGGCGAAATCATCGAAGCGCCTCCTGGTACGGTGTTGGCCGTCGAAGGCGAACGTAACGATTCTTTCCATGTCCTGCTGGAAGGCGAAGTCCGGATCACGCGCACTTACGAGCGCCAGACCATCCTGATGCGGGTCAGCAAGCCGGGAAATTATTTTGGGGAGATCAACCTGCTGCTGGATATTCCTTCGCTTGCGGTGGTGCGGGTGACCAAACCATCGCGATTGTACCGCCTCAACGAAGAAGGTTTTTGGCGCATGATGACCAGATGCAACCTGCTCGCCCGGGAAATCTTCCGGGCCGCCGCCACGCGCATGCGCAACGTGGAAGGCTACACGCAGCAACGGGAAAAACTGGCTTCCCTCGGCACCATGGCGGCAGGTCTGGCGCATGAATTGAATAATCCCGCCGCCGCCGCGCGCCGCGCTGCCTCCCACCTCGAAGAAGTCGCCAATAAAGCGCAATCGCTCCTGTGCCGTCTGAGCCGCGTGCTCGAAACCGAACATTGGCAGCACCTTTTGAGCGCTGAATTGCAGACCTACGAAAAACTCGCCAGGCCTCCCGTCCTGGACAACCTCACCCGCAGTGACCGCCAGGAAGAAATGGGCCAATGGCTCGAAACCCAGGGCGTGGCGTATGCCTGGGAACTGGCTCCCACGTTCGTCACCGTCGGTTTGGATTCCGCATGGCTGCGCGAAATGATTGAAAAACTTCCACCGGAAGGCCGGGTAGATGCCCTCGCCTGGCTGGAATCCCGCCTGGGTTTGAAATTGTTGGTCAAGCAAGTGGACCAAAGCACTGGGCGCATTGCCGAACTCGTCAAAGCCATTAAATCTTATTCTTACATGGACCAGGCGCCCGTGCAGGATGTGGATATCCACGAAGGACTTGAGAGCACTTTGACGATGCTGGGCCATAAGTTGCGGAACGTGACGCTGGTCCGCGAATTTGATCGTACGCTCCCGCGCATCACCGCCTATGGCAGCGAACTCAACCAGGTCTGGACCAATCTCATCGATAACGCGATTGATGCTGTCAAGGGCACGGGAAAAATTTGTGTCGGCACCTGCCGCGAAGACGACCAGGTCGTCGTCGAAGTGGTGGATAATGGCCCCGGGATTCCGGCGGAAGTCCAGTCGCGCATGTTCGAACCGTTCTTCACGACCAAGGGCGTAGGTTCCGGCACCGGCCTGGGCCTGGTCATCAGCAACCGCATTGTCGGGGACCGCCATGGCGGGGAAATTGAATTTGAATCGAAACCCGGCGAGACCCGTTTCAAAGTCCGGCTGCCGATCAACCATGACCATTCCTCCGAGGTGGCCTGACACCGATAAAGCCGGATTTGATTTTTCTTTCTGATGAAGCATATTCGGCGGATGCGAAACAAGGATCGAAAGGACCATAACCAATGAGTGAGACCAGCCAGTTTTTGATCGCCCATGGCCTGCCCATCATTTTTGCGGTCATTTTTTTGGAGCAATTAGGCCTGCCCATTCCCGGGGTGCCGTGGCTGCTCGCCGCCGGCGCGCTCGCCGCCAAAGGTAAATTCCATTGGTTCATGGGATTGGATGCCACTGTGCTGGCCTGTATCTTTGCGGATTTTCTCTGGTTTTATCTCGGCCGTTTTCGGGGAGCGCAAGTTCTGGGCCTGCTCTGCCGCATTTCCCTGGAACCGGACTCCTGCGTCCGCCGCACGGTAAACGTGTTCACGCGCTACGGCACGCGGGGCATTGTCGTGGCCAAATTTGTGCCGGGGATGAGCACCATTATTCCGCCGCTGGCGGGAATGTCACGACTCGGCCCCGGCGAGTTTCTGCTTTTTGACGGCCTGGCTTCGCTCCTTTACTGCGGTGTGTTCATGCTGCTGGGCGCGGTGTTTAGCAATCAAATCACGCAAATCGGCGCGGGCCTCGCGCACATCGGCGGTAGTGCCGTGGCGGCAGCCCTTCTTTTCTTGGTATTGTACATCGCCTACAAATATTGGCAGCGGCAACGCCTGTTGCACGAACTCCGCATGGCCAAGATCACCGTGGATGAACTAGGCCAGATGCTCGATGCCGGAGAAAGCCCTCTGATCCTGGATTTGCGCCCCAGCGCGGACCTGAGTTCGGACCCGTCCATCATTCGCGGGGCTATTCATGTAGGGGTGGACGATTTGGATAAACGCTACAAAGAATTTCCCCTCGACCAGGAAATTATTGTTTACTGCGATTGTCCCAATGAAGTGACCAGCGCGAAGGTTGCTTTACGCCTTCGCAAAAAAGGTTTTAAACGCGTTCGTCCTTTGCTGGGCGGAATCGACGCCTGGCGCAAAGGCAAATATCCGATGTCGGTGTGGACCAAAACGACTACGACCACAACCACAACCGTAGTCCTCAGCCAGGAACCGGCCAAAGCAACCGGCAAAGAAAAGAAATGAAGAGCTTTTTTTCTGTGTTTTCCTTTATGGAAGCGCACATTTGGACGTTGCAGATTGCATTATACGGTGCATGACGAAATATCATCTAAAAATGCCTATAAACAACCTTCCATTTTTACGGATAAACGGCACGGTAAAACCTCCGGCTGAAATGATTCGCATTGGAATCGGTGAATTGAAAAGGAACCGTATTCGTCAGCAATGGACTCCAATTAAATAAATTCGTCGATACCTGGATAACGCAATTGCTTCCAGAAATTCCCGAGACTTGAAAAGAAAATCCGCTCTTTGAATAGATTGCCGATCCCAAAACAGGAGCCGTTGTGGGAGTATAGGGCAGCTGGCTTGAAAAACTGCTTTGAATTCCGGCGCTGTTAACCGCCGTAACCACAAAGTAATACGTACTTCCATCCGTCAGGCCCGGCACCGTTAGGTTGGTCACATTTCCAACGATGGTTTTGTTGGTATAAATACCACTCACCCCGCCATAATAAATATCATATCCAATCACGTTCGGACTGACGCTTGGGCTCCAGACCAAAGCGACATTTTGAGTGGGAAGCTGTACCGTCGCATTAACGGATAACCCGCTTCCCTGGCTTATTCCAACGCTGGCAACCCCCGGTACGTTTAGGGTGACATTTTGCGCTGCCATCAATGACAGCGATGAGGCAATCCATAATCCGCCTAATACCATGCTTATTAAGCGTATTTTTTCGATCCGGCTTTGATCTCCTTGTATCATGCCTAATATCCAGCATAAGGGGTGCCAGACAGCGTGCTAAAATTGGGTTAGAATAATTAATAACCAGAGCCGGGTCATCCTGACTCTTTTAGAACTGCGCCCCATCCAGCGATGCCGGTCGATTTATGGAGTCACCGCGCGGTAGAACCGCCGGCCATTCGTCGTTGCCGTCGGATCGTAAATGGAAATCGTTGAATTCGTCCCGGCGGCAAAACTAGTCAGGACGGTCCAATTAATCATATCGGTCGATACCAGGATGCGGCCGTTGGCATTGGGTGGAACACTAAGGTTAAGACTCAGCCCGCCTTTTGCCGAAGGCAAAGTGACAAAACTTAATAGCATCTTAATTCCGTTGATTGAACCGGGCATGAGGTCGCTGGCGGCAGAATTGGTTGAAATAAGAACCAAGTTGTTGGTGATAGAATAATTGCCGCCCAAATTCACTGCGTATGCGCTGAACGTATTGGTCGCCGCCGTGAACGTTAGGGAATTGGTCGTCCACCAGTTTTTAAAGTAATTGGTCGTCGTTGCCTGATTCCAGGAGCCATTATTTAACCGGAACCATACCACGGCGACTTGCCATGGATCCGAGGCCGTGCCGACGACCGTGGGCAGTGTATTGCCTATGTGGGTGCCGGAAGCCGGAGACGAAATCGTCAGGGTTGGTTTAGCGGTCTCAGCAAAGTTCGCCTGCAAAGTCATATTCGAGGCCATCATGAATTGGAGCGTGACTTTATTCGTACTATATCCCGGGGAAGCACCGTTACTGCTGGTCCAGTTGGTGAAGACAAAGCCACTGTTAGGATAGGCAGTTACGGTATAATTTTCCCCGACGCGCAGCCAGGCATTGCTGTAGTTGGGATAGATAATTCCCAGTCCGTTCGCGCTGAGGTCGAGTTGGTTGCTGACGCCATAGACGATGTAATAGAAATTGGTGGTCGAGAAGTTGCCGTTGGTGGCCTGGGCATAAATGCTGAAGGTGTTGGTGCCGGCCGGGAGCGCGAGGGAAGCACTCCAGT
>DASXFM010000499.1:0-4662 GCA_036489615.1 Verrucomicrobiia bacterium
ACGACGGCCAATACCTTGCTGCCGCAGGCGGCGTTGGTCAGCATTGGTGCCCGCGCCTCGAACCAGTCGGTCACCAATTATGACTTCCAATTCCAGGGCGAGATTCAGGATGTGGCGCTCTACAACTATGCCCTGAGCGCTGCTCAGGTAGCGTCGGATTATAAAGCATCAGGATTGGTCATTATACCAAATCTTAGCCCGACGAACATCGTGTTCTCGGTCGCAAACAACCTGATCCAATTGAGTTGGCCGTCCGACCACACCGGCTGGACTTTGCAGGCGCAGACGAACAGTGTTAGGGTGGGATTAAGCAACAACTGGGTCAACGTGGTCGGGTCGACCACTACCAACCGCCTCGCCGTGCCGCTGAACCCGGCCAACGGGACCGTGTTCTACCGGTTGGTTTATCCATAATCAAATGAAAATAGATATGTGCCAGAATACAATGGTTTCACCCACGCTCAACCAGCACGGGGGCATAGGGAATCTGGCAAGGAGGGTACGCCTGGATTGGAGTGGATTGGCTCATGGCGTGAGGGAGCGTCGGCGCGCCTTCACGCTCATTGAGCTGTTGGTCGTGATTGCTATTATTGCGATTCTGGCTGCAATGTTATTGCCCGTCCTGGCCAGAGCCAAACAGAGAGCCCTCATGGCGCAATGCCTCAATAACATGAAGCAGCTGCAGACCTGCTATATCTTATATCTTGGCGACAATGGCGGTTTTTTGCCAATCAATCTTAGTAACGGTGGCACAGACACGGCTGCCAGCCAAAACTGTTGGATTGCTGGCGATGCTCTGACTGACACTTCAACTACCAATATTCAGCAAGGCAAGCTTTATGACTACAACAAACAGGTCGCTATCTATGCGTGCCCTGCCAACACCAAAATGATTTCGGGAAGCGCAGGGTTTGGAAAGACGATTGTGGTCCCGCAAACGCGCACCTGTTCAATTGATTATTCTTTGGGCGGAGGCGCGCCGCCGGGTGCTCCGCTTGTTCGTGAAATTACTTTTGGCTCATACGATAAGGAATCAAAAGTCAGGCATCCCGCCACTAAGATTGTGTTTGTGGACGAGGGTGAGAATTCGGTGGGTGATGGATGCTTCGGGCTGTACCCAAACGGCTCCTATCCGGTTATAAATGATTGGTGGAATGTTCCCGGCAGCCGCCACAATAAGGGATGCACGTTTTCATTTTTTGATGGCCACGTTGAGTATTATAAATGGCATGGCACTGCTGTCGTGCAGGATGACATAAACCCCAACGGTTCCGGCGGTAATCCCGGTGATCCGGTTGGCACATCGGATGATCTTCCGCGGGTCGTGGCCGGCGGCAGTGAACTTTACCCCCTCCAATAGAAAACCTCTTAATTTCCAATTGGCCGTGACCATTTGGCTCGCGCAGTCCGCTCAGTCTGCGCGCATTCGAAGTTGAAGATAGTGACGACCGAAGGCAGAATCGACGAACATGTTTTACCGTGTGTTATGGTCGAGATTAATTTGGATCTTGCTTGGATTTAGCGCTTTGGGACAGCTTCGGGCTGCGGACGAAATCACTTTGCCGGAAATTGCAGGTATCCGGGCATTTCAGGTTAATCTGCTTCCGTTTCTGCGCACGGGAATGGATACTCACCAATTTTGCTCCTATGACCGGGCCGGCGATAATTATGACTGGCAATATTTTCCGTTGTATATGGATACCAACGGTGAATGTGTCATTTTTGACGCCATGGGGCCGGGATGCCTTTACCGGCATCACATGAATATTTGGCATAACGCGCCAATCTATCGGGGAATCCGGATCCGATATTATTTCGACGATGAAACGGAGCCGCGCATTGACATGGATGTCTCCACTTTTTTTAGCACCAACAATCCACTGGGTATTTTTGAGCCGCCGCTGGCGCATGATGGAAATAATCGTTTTCGGGTCCTGTACCATCCGATGTATTTCAAGAAACGGCTAAAAGTTTGCCTGAGCGCTTTGCCCGGGGGCGGTCCGGCCGTGGTAGCGAGCCCTTGGGAAGGCAAAAACACAAAAGCACCTGGTTATGACGGACACCATTTTCATTGGTACGAATACACTTATCAGTTGTTTACCGAAGATCCGGGACTGGATTCATGGACTCCGGAAAAAGGACGCCAAATGATGCCGGCCTTGTTGAGCGCATGGACCGGGAAAACTTCGATGGATAATTTCAAGCCTGCCGAAGCCGGTTCGGAAGAATCGGTCAGCTGCAAGGTCAGGGCGGGCAAAACCGCCGTGCTGTGGAAATCGCACAAGGCGGGTTCGATCTCCGGATTATATCTCAAAATTGCCCCGACGAATAATGCAGATGCGCTGTTCAATACCTGGCTGAAGATCACGTTCGACAACGCCGCGTCTCCGCAAATTGAAGCTCCCCTTGGCTGTTTTTTTGGCGCTTACCGAACGAGTCTTAAGAGTTCGTACGCGTCTCTCCTGTTGGGGTATTCCAATAACACAGCGTACTGTTCTTTTCCGATGCCGTTTTGGAAATCAGCGGTCATACAATTACAAAATCGAAGTCAGGATAGAGTGACTGTGGCGGCTGCTGTTGACTATCGGACGGCGCGCGCGATGCCGTACCCGAGGCAAAGTTGCGGTTATCTGTTTGCGCATTATCATCGGGAGGATCCCGGGGTGGAGGGAAAGGACTACACATATCTGGAAACAAGCGGTTCGGGGCAGGTGGTTGGCCAGGTGAACAGCCGCTGGAACACTTGTATGGAAGAGGACGAGCGCACTTATTTTGATGGGAGCGAAACGCCTCAGATTATTGGCGAGGGATATGAAGATGATCACGGGATGGGCTGGGGCCTGCAAAATCTGACGACGCCTGTTTTTGGCGCCTTTGATGCTAAGGGAGGCGCTGGGGCGGTTTATCGATTTCTGTTGCCGGATATGTATTGCTTCTCCAGTTCCATCAAATACGGCCACCAGACCTATGGACCGCATTCGCCCTTGGGACACGAAGGACTTTATCAGGTTGGCGCCGAAGAAAGCGTCGTTTTTTGGTATGGAAGCTCCAATCCCCGGCTCGTGCAAACTGATGAGATGGATGTGGGGAACCCGAAATCGCAAGTCGCTCACGGCTACCATGCCGACGGAGATGTCGAGCACATTAGCGGAGACTGGTGGTATGACGGCGAATATAACAACGTTCTCTTTAAAACGCCTGCGATTGCGGATGCAGGCGTTTCCTTTACCAACAGCAGCACATTTACTATTTCAATCTCGCCGGACAATCAGGGCGTGCGCTTGCGGCGTCGCTGCGACAAGGCAAATAATCGCCAGGAGGCGCGCGTTTACATTGACGGAGCTTTGGTCACTGAGCGTCCATGGTATAGTGTGGACTACGAAAAAACCTACCGGGGTATCAGGTGGTTCGACAGTGATTTTGAGGTGCCGACGCGCTACACGAAGGGTAAGAGCAAAGTAACCGTGCGGATTGTATTCGTTTCATCACCAAGCGGCCGGTGGGATGAATACCATTATTGGGTATACAGCGACTTGCCGATTTGAAGCGGTTCTTGTCGGAAAAATGAAATCCATCGGACTTGTGGGTGATGATTTTGGGCCGTCGTTCACGTAAAGGCGTGATGCATTATGCAGGCGCGGAAATGTTAGGATTGTAGCGTGGCTTTGGCGATGAACGGTGGTGCGACTATTTTATTCACATTACATTGACGGGCAGAGATTTATGATGACTCGACGCGAAGCAATTAAAGCCGGCGCTTTCGCCGGTATCGCGCTGGCCGCCTTGCCTCGGGCCATCGCACAGACCGCTTCATCCGCACCGTCTTTGACAGCCGATCTGGCCGCCCAAATCCGTGCCGACACAACGCTCTCTGACGTTCGTCGCATGGCGCAGGACCTTCTGAAAGGCGGCCTCAATGCCGGGAGCGGCTACGATCAAGTCTGGATCCGGGATGCGAATACGTTTATTGAAGTGGCTCTCGAAGTCAACCCGCCGCAGCGCTTCCGTGAAGCCCTCCTGAACTTTTTCAAATTCCAGGGCGACGCCGGCGACATTGTGGACGGTTACCGTCGCGGGGACCCAAAGCAGGCGCATGGCGCTCGCGTCAGCCCGTTGGCGCCGGGTTTCATAGCATTCAAGAACAGTGTTGAAACGGACCAGGAATCTTCATTGGTGCAGGCCATCGGCAAATACGTCGCTGCGACAAATGATAAAACCATTCTCGATGAGGTAATCACCGGCGTCTCCGTGCGCGATCGCCTGGGCCGCGCTTTGAACTACGTCCTGACCGAACGGTTCGATCGCAATCATGGGTTGGTTTGGGGCGGAACCAGGGCGGATTGGGGTGACGTGCAACCGGAAGATTCGCCGGGCGTGGTGCTCAACGCCAGGTCTCATCGTGCGCTGACTATTTATGACAGTGCGATGCTTCTCATCGCGCTAAACGATTACCTCCAGCTCATTGGCGAAGATAGTTCCGCCGTGCGCCACTGGACGCGAGTTCGCGACCAACTCAAGCACAACGCCCGCCAACATCTTTGGGACACGAGCAACCGGAAATTCATTCCTCATTTGTACCTGGATGGTTCGCCATTCCCGAAAGATTTCAATGAGCAGGCCATCTATTATCACGGTGGTACCGCGGTGGCGATTGAAGCCGGA
>DASXFM010000170.1:0-9602 GCA_036489615.1 Verrucomicrobiia bacterium
TTTCGACGATACGCCCGGAGATTCCCTCTATGATTATTGGCGGCACGATAATTGTCCTCTATACGACGATCTTGTGTTGGCGGGTATTAATACCAACATATGGCAGCCCGGTGAGAATCTCCTGGCCGTGCTGGTTTACGATGACGGCGGTGTGTGTTTCTTTGACAACCGCATCACTCCCAATGAATCCGGCCAGGCTCTGCTGAACACAGCTCCGTTGCCGGTCATCGCCAACACCAACCCTGTCGTGGTCTTCCCGTCCATCCTGGATATGCAGGCCCAAATCGAGGACGACGGCTTGCCGACCAACGCGCCGTATAAAAACGCGACGTGGAGCGAGGTCAGCGGGCCAGGCACCGTTACGTTCTCACAACCCGTTTCGTCGTTCCTCACCAATAATGATGCCAGCACCTACGCCTCTTTCAGTGCGCCGGGCACATATGTGGTCCAATTGCTGGCCGATGATTCGCAATTCGAAGGCGTCGCTTATGCCACGGTATTCGTCCTGTCTTCGTCGAACGAGTTGATCACCGTTTCCGCCGGACCGGACCAAACAGTGCCTCAGGATATTTCAGCCGTGCTGAATGGGACTGTCACCAGCAGCGGCTCGGCGTCCGGAACCCTAACTACCTCGTGGAGCCAGCTTAGCGGTCCGGGGACCGCGAGTTTCACCACCGTCAACGGGATAAACTATGCCGCCTTCAGCGCCGTAGGCGACTATGTTCTCCAGTTTACCGGCAGCAACGGTCAATTCTCGAACAGCTCTACCATGACCGTGCATGTGGTCCCGCCTATCAACCGTTCGCTGAACATCACCACGTCGTATCCGACTCAAACGGATTTGAGCATCGGCGCCAATTTGACAGCGGAAATTGTTGACCAGGAACAGCCGGCCGGCAGCGTCTTAACGGACGAATGGATTACAGTCAGCGGCCCGGCGCAGGCCGTGTTCTCGCAGCAGGTCAATAACTTCCCCAATGCGTCCGTGCATGCGGACTTCCCGATTGCCGGCGATTACGTCCTCGGCCTTGTCGCAGGCGATGGCCAATTGCTTGGCACAGCGCAGATGCCGATTACCGTCACCGACCTTTACCAGGGCCGCCGTCCGCCGACGGTTTCGGCCGGCCAGCCGATGGCGGTGCCGGTGAGCACGCCAATTGCGTTGAGCGGATTCGCCATCGACAACGATGCGACCAACGGAACGTTTACAACCGAATGGTCTGAAGTGAGCGGTCCGACGCTGGCATCCTTTGCGAATGCCGCGCTGACGAATACCACCGCGACATTTGGAGCCCCCGGCAATTACGTGCTGCAATTGACCGCCAGCGATGGCCAATTCTCCAGCAGCGCTACCGTGGACATTGTGGCTACCAATACCGCCTCGAGTTCTCTCCTGGTCTACGCCGGCGGTAATGCATCCGTGACCCTCCCGGATGAACTGCAGATTAACGGTCTTGTCATTGATGAAAATCCGGCCCTGGCGCTGTCGTACCAATGGACCAACGCCAGCGGCCCGGGAACGGTCATCTTCCTGGTCACCAATATTACGACCAATGTCACGGCCTGGTTGCCGGTCGAAGATTCCGCCGCGCCCGTAATCGCTGACTTCAGCGCGCCCGGCGAGTACCAGCTTCAACTTAATGGAACTGACGGGACCGTTACCAATTCAGACCTTTTGGATGTTACCGTCCTGCCGGCCACCAACGTGTTCCTGTCTGTGAGCGCCGGACAGCCGCAAACCATCGTGTTGCCGGAGGAAGCTGCTCTCAATCCCATCATCACTGGGGAAGGCTTGACGCAATCATCCATCTCGCTTTCCTGGAGCCAGGTGAGCGGTCCGGGAACGGCGACCTTCAGCCAGTTTAACGGTGGAACATATGCTTCCTTCAGTGCTGCCGGTGTTTATGAACTGCAGCTCACCGCGACGTCTGGCTCTTACAGCGCAAGTGGTGATGTGATGATTACCGTTTATAACGCCGTTCCACCGCCGTCAGCCTCGATTGATATGCCGGAGGACGCCACGGTGGTTACCGCCCCCACCAACTTCATCGGCACCGCGAGCAGTCCGATTCTGCTATCCTACCAATTGCAATATCGTTTTAAGAATGCCGACGGTGTTACGCCCAATCCATGGACCACGTTTGGGTCAGGAGCGACCTCCGTGACCAACGGCGTCCTGGGCACCTTGGACCCAACGATGATGCTCAACGGCATCTACGAAATTCAGCTCGTCGCCTCCGACACCATGGGACAGACCGTGGCCACCTCCATCCAAACTGTTTCAGTGGAGAAGAACCTGAAAGTCGGTCAGTTTTCAATATCTTTCCAGGACTTGAATGTGCCGGTTTCCGGCATTCCCATGCAGATTATTCGCAGCTATGACAGCCGAGACCAACGTCTGGACGACTTCGGGATCGGTTGGTCGCTGGGCATCAAAAATATCACACTGCAAAAGACCCGTAGCATGGGCCCAAACTGGTACCAAACGTTCTATGACGATCCGCTGTTTCCGTTCTACGCGCTTGACCCGGTCCAACCGCGCGAAATCACCGTCACGATGGGCGGAAATAAGGTCTATCACTTTGGCATGCAGGTTACCCCGATGCATCAATACTTTGCGCCCATCGAATCTGTCCAGGTCACCTTTACCAATATGCCGGGCACGTACGGCGGCCTGGGCGTTGACGGCGACAACGAAGCGGACATAGACAGTTCGCTGGGTTACGTGGATCTGATCAATCTCAATGATTTCTCGTATTACGATCCAGCACGATTCTATTTTACAAATGAAGTCGGCGACGTTTATGTCATCGACGAAACCAACGGTTTGGAAAGCATGACCGATCCGAACCAAAATACCCTCTTGATTGAGACAAATGGGATCTTCTGGACGAACTCTTTGACCGGAAGTTCGGGTGTCGGCATCCGTTTTGCCAGAGATGCCCAGGGCCGCATCGCGCAAATTATCGATCCGTCGGGCAATGCTTTGAATTATCGCTACGATACCAACAGCAATCTAACCGGGTTCATCGATCAGAATACGAACACCACCACGTACGCTTACACAAATATCTACTTTCCGCATTATTTGACTACGATAATAGATGCCCGTGGCATTCAGGCCATGCGCACCGTTTATGACGACACCGGGCGTATTATCCAGGAGATTGGCCCTAACGGCAACGTGGTGAATTTTACGCACGACTTCAGCAACGATCGGGAAGAGGTCACGGATGGGTTGGGCTATACAACGGTTAATTACTACGACAGCGACGGCAATGTCATTGCGACCGTTGACCCACTCGGCGGCGTGACCACGTATCAGTACGACGGCTTGGATGATCAGATCCAAAAGGTGGATGCGCTCGGCAATACCAATACTTATACCTATGATCTTCAGGGAAACCAGACATCACAAACCGATCCCCTCGGCAATACAACACATCTGGCCTTCGGTCCCTACCGTGAGGTGACTAGTATGACCACCCCGCGTGGCTACACGTTGACCTGCACATATGATAAAAGCGGTAATCTGCTCCAGCAAACCGACCCGCTGGGCAATGTCAGCAGCAATTCATACGACCTTGGAGGTAATTTGGTCATGCGCACGGACGCCTTGGGGAATATCGTAAGCAACGCTTACGGCGGCCCTGGCCGTGTTTTAAGCAGCACAGTCATCGACCCGCAGGGCGATGTCTTGAGGAGCTACACATTTACTTACGATACTAACGGAAATCAGCTGTCGAAGACCGTCAGTCGCACTACGCCTCAGGGTGTTGAGAACGACACAACGCACTTTGTCTATGACGGTCAAAACCGGGTCGTTGAAACGATCAATCCGGATGGCTCCTCAAATGCGACTGTTTACGCGCTTGCCTTGGAAAAGCCCATGATTGACATAGACGGAATGGGGCGGCAGACACGCCATTTCTTCGATGCTAACGGAAATGAAACAAATACCGTCTTTGCGGATGGAACCTCAGAATCGTTCGCCTATGACGCGGATAATCGGAAGATATCGATGACCGATCAGCAGGGCCGCACTACGATCTATACTAACGATCCGCTCGGACGTGTAACCGCGACTCAAATGCCTGATGGTTCGGTGATGACGACGACCTATGATGCCGCTGGACGGACTACTCTTGAGACCGACGCGGACGGTAATAACACCTATTACGGTTATGACGCCGATGGCAGGACTTCCTTCGTTACCAATTCGCTCGGGCAGGTTACACGGTATCAATATGATCAATCTGGAAATCGGACGGCGACGATTGATGCACTGGGCCGCACGAACGAAATGTTCTACGACGCCTTGGATCGTCAAATTCAGATTGTTTTCCCTGATGGCACGGGCCAAATGACGTCGTTCGACGCGGCGGGCCGTCGCGCCTACAGCCAGGATCAGGCCGGCAATGAAACAACATTTGGCTACGACGCCCTTGGACGGCTGACTTCCGTTACAAACACGCTTGGATACGTGACACGCTATGCGTATGACGAGGCCGGAAATGAAGTCAGTCAGACGGACGCGAATAATCAGCCTACGACATTTGCTTTTGATTCAATGGGTCGTCGCATTCAACGCACGCTGCCCGGAGGCCAGACAGAAACCTACGGGTATGACGGCGCCGGGAACATAACAAATCATGTGGACTTCAACGGACGTTTGACGACATACACTTATGATTCATTTAATCGGCTGTTGAGCAAGACCCCGGATCCGGCACTTGGCGCATCACCGGTCATGTTTACCTACACGCCTGCTGGTCAGCGGGCAACAATGATTGATGCAAGCGGCCAGACAACGTATTCTTATAATTCTCGTGATTGGCTGACGAACAAGACGGAAACATTTGCCATCGCTGATTTTAGCAGCGCATTGAATTATTCCTACGATGCGCAAGGTAATATGACGAATATCAGCACGTCGGATGGTGTGAGTGTGGGTTATGGGTATGACTCGCTGAATCGTCCGAGCGTTGTGAAAGACGCTGTTTTGGGCGCGACCGCCTACGGTTACGATAGTGTTGGTAATTTGCAAAGCTGTACGTATCCAAATTCCGTATCGTCCGAATACGAGTATGATTCTTTGGACCGGCTTACGAATCTGGCCAGTGCCCAGTTGAATGTGCCAATTGCCAATTATGGCTATGCTGTGGGGCCTGCCGGCAACCGCCTAACGGCAAGCGAACAGCTCTTTGCCTCTGTCCTCAATCCAAATGCTTCGACCATCAACCGCATTTATGGTTACGATGGTATCTATCGTCTAACAGGCGAAACGATCAGTGGCGCAAGTTCTGGAACCGTCAATTACAACTACGATCCAGTTGGCAATCGCCTGATGCGCAGTTCAACGCTCCCCGCTTTGGCATCCCAAAATTTTAGCTACGACGCTGACGACCATTTAAGCACAGACACCTACGACGCCAATGGAAACACCTTGATTGGGGCTGGTTTTGGCCAGACCACAGGAGATCAGTATGATTTCGAAAATCATTTGACGGTTCGCCATACATCAACAGCCTCGATGACGATTGAGTACGATGGCGACGGCAACCGTGTAGCCAAGACCGTCGCAACCGCTACAAATACGGTCACAATCCTTTATCTGGTCGACGAACGGAATCCAAGCGGCAATTCGCAGGTTTTGGAGGAACTTGTCGCGACTGACCTGCAAGCGCCCGTCCTCAATTGCGTTTATACTTATGGCCACAGTCTCATTTCGCAGCGCCGCTTGACCGGCAATCACTGGGTATCAAGCTTCTATGGTTATGACGGCCACGACGACGTCCGATATTTGACTGACTTAAATGGAAACGTCACTGACACGTATAATTACGATGCCTTTGGAAATTTGATCTTCCGCAATGGATTTACAGAAAACGGCTATTTGTTCAGCGGGGAGCAATTTGACGCAGATCTTGACTTGTATTATCTGCGCGCGCGATATCAAAGCGAGAATGTGGATCGGTTTTGGACAATGGATACATACGAGGGAACCACAGCCGACCCCATATCCTTGCATAAGTACCTTTTTGTCAGCGCGAATCCAATAAACAGGTTCGACCCAAGCGGCCATCAGGACTACATGGACGAACTGGCCGCGGCTAAGATCGGGTCGACCCTTGCGCAAACGGAAGCAAATGTAGGATTCGCGACATTTGACCAGCTGATGTATGGAGGGAATGCAGGTTTTGTAAGTCTCGTGGTCGGAGGAGTTGTACAAATCGGCATTCCTGCTGTTGCAATATCGGCTTCAAAAATGCAGTCAATCGCTGGTCTTTTCATCGCGGGCCTGACGGAATCGGCAAGTTTGGACTATCGCGCAACGTTTTTTGAAAACTATCCCCTATTGGCTGTATTCAAGGACCAAATTGTTGTCCACCATGCCGTTGAGCAACAGGTCCTGAAACTATATCCTGGTGTTTTTACCGCTGAAGAAATAAACTCAATCGACAATCTGCGGGGAATACCCACGGCATTGGATGATCAGCTTCATAAGAGCATTATACGAAAAGAGTGGGACGAATTCTACCTCACCCATAAAACCGCAACACAGGCTGAACTTTTAGAGAAGGCGTCCGAAATTGACGCTATATACGGAAACCAGTTTGTTCCGCCGATAGAATAATATGCAATATTTTGTGATTGTGCCTCAAGGATATGGTCAGCTTGGCGAAGGCACGGTGGTGGACAAGCATTCCGGCGAAGTCAGCAAGGTGGAGGTTATGCTCGAGCATGTGCCTGAAGACGAATTAACGGCAGTGGCTGGCCGGATTTATTTGGCATCAAATGCCCTTGCCAAGGCCCTCGCGAAGGATTACGCAGTTTGCTTTGATTTTGAGAAAGCTTCAGTTTACGGGGCGCCTCAGATGAAAGAAAAGCTTAAGAAGCTGCCCGAGTTCGTTTGGTTAAAAATACGCGGGATCGGCTTGGAGAATGATTTTGGCCTTTTTAACAATCGCCTGGTGGTTTCCGAAACAGCTCTGGAATTTCTCAGGCAATTTAAGGTTCGGGAATGGGAAGTTATCCGGTTTGAGGATTTTCCCTTTTCTCCGGAAGAGCGAAAAAAACAGCTGCAGGAGAGGGCTCGCCAAAAACTCAGAGAAATTGGTCCCCCAAAGAAATTTCCTTTCAAAGACCCAACGTAGGTGCTCGACGTGACGCTTACTTCGGATTTCGCATTCTCCTTTTGTTTTGCAAAGCGTTATGGGCTGCGGCTTTAAACAGACAGGCTTTACCTGAACAACTTTTCGCGTAGCATGATGTATAAAATTGATTCGAACGTTTTACATCCTGTCCCGCTTTTGTTTCGCCTGGTTAGTGCTTTTGGGGCTCCACGCAAAAGCGGCCGATTCCGATTTGACCGAATCAGCAAGAACTATGCGGGTTTGGCGCGTGGCTGACGGCCTGCCCTCCGATTCTGTCACCGCGATTATCCAAACCCGCGACGGTTTTATGTGGATTGGAACCGACTCCGGGCTCTCCCGGTTCGACGGCGTCACCTTCAGTTCCGTCGAGCTCGCCGCGTCGACAACCAATACGGTTTTTCACGTTACCGCGTTATGCGAGGACGCGAACGGAAATTTGTGGGTGGGAACCCAGGAGAACGGCCTTTTTGAATTGGCGCGCGGGGCGAGACGGCATTTCACCAGCGTTCTCCTGGATGAAAGTGTGACCAGCCTGGCGGCCGACGATCGCGGAGGCGTCTGGATTGGAACCAAATCGGGATTGAATCTTTGGAATGGCGGGAAATTCAAAGCATTTACCACCCAGGACGGTTTGCCCGATGAAATGGTCACTGGCGTGAATGTGGCCCGTTCGGGAACCGTCTGGATCACGACGCGGGTGGGCATGTGCCGTATTGTCGACGGCCGTATCGCGCCGTATGCGTTCCAGACGCAAAGCCAGGGACGCAGCCCTGAATATCTGGGCGCCTACGAAGACCGGGCGGGAAATTTATGGGCCTTCGGCGATACCTATCTCATCAACCTAGCGGAGGGCAAGCGCTTTAATTATTTTCGTAGTTCAGAATCCGCATCGGTCCGCATCTGGAGCTTGTGCGAAGGGCAGGATGGCCGGCTTTGGATTGGCACGAGCGGACGCGGCCTGTACTGCTTTGAAGACAATCGCTTTGAGCCGGTACTCTTTGACAAGGAACGCTGGCCGTATGACGTGCGAGCCATTTGCGAAGATAACCAGGGAAATCTCTGGCTCGGTACCTCCGGCGGCGGCCTGATCCAACTCCGTCCCGAGGCGGCCTATATTTTGCACGAGGAACAGGGACTTCCCGATAGCCCGGCCACCACGCTCGCCTCGGACCCGGCCGGGCAGGTTTATATCGGTCTGCAGCGCGGCGGATTGTTCGTCGGCCAATCCGGACGATTTGATGCCGTGCAAAACAGCGACAACCTGGCCATTCAAAATTATGTCTCGTCTGTTTGGGTGGCGCATGACGACGCCGTTTGGGTGGGAACGCTGGGCGCGGGATTATACGGTTTGCGCAATGGCCGGGAAATTCATCTCACCACTGCCGATGGCCTCGCGGATAACAATGTCACGGTCGTTTCCGGCGGCACAAATAATGACGTCTGGTTCGGTACTGGAAATGGCGGCGTTTATCGTTTGATCGGAGACAAGCTGGTTCATTTTGACTCGATGGCCGGTTTTCCCCTGGGAGCGGTGACGGCCATGACACCCGCCGCATCCGGCGGACTATGGCTCGGCACGCAGGACGGGCAAATCATCCGCGGACAGCGAAGCGGGTTGGCGCCGGTTCAGGGAACAGCGAGTTTGGCGCACAGTTCCATTCTTGCGCTGTACGAGGCACCATCGGGCCATCTCTGGATCGGCACGGCCGGCGAGGGCCTGAGATGCATGGCGGACGGCAAAGTCGTCACCTGGAGCACGATGAATGGCTTGCCCAGTGACGTCATTGCCGGAATCGTCGAGGATGAATTGCGAAATCTATGGCTTTCCACCAGCGCCGGAATTTATCGCGTGAACCGGGCGGACGTCGACAGGTCCCTTGCCAATGAGAGCGTGCCGTTGGCGTGTCAGCTGGTGTCCAATGCGAAAACGGTTTCCGATCCCTCCACGATTTCCGGCGGCGTCCGCGCCGTCTTTTCCACGGATGGTTTGCTGTGGTTTGCCACCTCCGAGGGCGTATTGAACGTGGATACGCGCAACCCGGAAGTGATCCACTACGCGTTTCCAGTTTACCTGGAAAGCGTGGCCTTTAATAAGGGTCCGGAGGTTTCGCTCCTGGGGTCGGGCGCACCGGCATCATCGGCTGACCACCCGTTCCATGCGCCGGCGGATTTGCGCTCGCTCGAATTTCAATTTACCGCGCTCAATTTCTCGACGCCAAAGGAAATCCAGTTCCGGCACAAACTGGAAAACAACGACCCCGATTGGGTGGACGATGCCGGCGCGCGGTCGGTGCCTTATGGCCGCCTTCCGTATGGGCGCTATGTCTTTCGCGTGGAGGCCCGCGCGCCCGGCGGGCAGTGGCAGCAGGCCCCAAATCCGTTTGCGTTTGTTGTTCCCACTCCGCTTTACATCCAGACATGGGCGCTATGTTTCTATGGATTGAC
>DASXFM010000044.1:0-3148 GCA_036489615.1 Verrucomicrobiia bacterium
CCGGCCAAAAATCCGACCGAAATCCGGCCGAATCCGGCTAAAAAATGAATCGTACTTCCATTTTCAACTTAAGTTTTGCGCCGCCATTACTCTTAACCGCGTTCGCCTTTCTGGTTCCTGTCCTTGCCTCCTCAGCTGACCCTGCCGGCGAACCGACGTTTACCAATCCCATCGCCAGCCGCGGCGCAGATCCCTGGGTAATCCGGTCGGACTCGAAATACTATTATTGCCAGTCCCGCCGAAATAATGGCGTGTGGGTTAACGCGGCCACCAATCTCGAAGACATCGGCAAGGGTAATTGGAAGTGCGTTTGGAAACCCGGTCCCGGCACACCTTGGTCCCGGGAGATCTGGGCCCCGGAACTCCACTTTATCCAGGGCAAATGGTATATTTATGTTGCCGCCGACGACGGCGATAATTCCAACCATCGCATGTATGTCCTGGAAGGCACTTCCGATGATCCGACCCGGCCCTTTACCTTGAAAGGCAAAATCTCGCCATCCGTGGATCGTTGGGCCATTGATGGCACCGTGCTCGAAATGCCGGACGGGAAACTTTATTTCATTTGGTCCGGCTGGGAAGGTGCGGATAACGTCGCGCAAAATCTTTATCTCGCCCCCATGAGCGATCCCTGGACCATCGATGGACCTCGCGTTTGCATTTCACGGCCGGAGCATGCTTGGGAAAAACACGGCCTGCCCATCAATGAAGGCCCTGAGGTTCTTTGGCATGGCCATCACCTTTTTGTGATCTATTCGGCCTCCGGCATGTGGACAGATAATTACTGTTTGGGCGAGTTGGCCTGGAATGGCGGTGACGTCAGCAACCCCAAATCGTGGGTCAAGCAACCCGAATCCGCGTTCTCCTCCTCAGCGACAGTCTTTGGACCGGGACACTGCTCTTTTGTCACCTCGCCCGACGGCAAAGAAGATTGGATTATTTATCACGCCCATACTTATCGGGGTTCCGGTGCGGAGCGGGATATACGCATGCAGCGCTTCTCTTGGAATGCCGATGGCTCCCCTGATTTTGGCATTCCGGTTTCCGCCGGTGTCCCCTTGCCTCGGCCCTCGGGCGAATAGTAAAAAGGCCGTAAAACCCTGTAAAAAAGCGCCGTTTCCCGCCGGAGGCTGTGGCCATTTCATGCCACATGACAAACCCTCACCTCAGAAGTAATTTTGAGAAAGACCATGAAAAAGCTTTTAAAGCAACGTCGCGCATGCCGCCTTTCGTATCGCAGGGGTAAGGCGAATTTAATCGCTTCCGATGAAAAGGTGAGGATGCCATCCAGTAAATTCCGCCCTGCCTCTGGCGCATTTACGCTGATCGAACTTTTGGTAGTGATAGCGATTATTGCCATTCTCGCCGCCATCTTGATGCCGGTCTTGGAGAAAGCCGAAGCCAGAGCCAAGCAGACCGGCTGCATCAATAATTTTAGACAAATCGGTATTGCGCTGAATATTTATCCGACCGATTACAACCATGTGTATCCCAACTGTCTGACGCAATCGGGTGCCAGCTATTACGTTTGGCAACCCCGGTTGATGGATTTGATGGCGACGCGCAATGCCTTTTTCTGCCCGGCGGCTCTTCCGCAAAGTGCCTGGGATCCCAAGCAGAACAATACCATCCAGCAAATCATTGGCGAAAATGGTAAGCTGGACCGTTATGGCATCGTTACTGGATCCGGGGGTAGTTCATATGAAAATCAAGGAACCCGTTTTTCTTTAGGCTGGAATGATTGGGGGCTGGTGGAATTTTCCAACCTGGGAATGGGTGGCGATGCGGGCGGGTCATACCAGACCACCGAGGCCATGATCCGTCACCCCTCAGACATGATTGCCGTGACCGATGTTCGCTCGGATACTCCCGTCGGCCAAATTCAATTTAGTGCCAACTCAACTCCGCCCACTTCGTGGGTACAAACTCAGGATCCTACCTGGCATCCTCAAGTTCCCTGCAACCGGCATAATTATCGCACCGATGTCCTTTTCGTGGATAGCCATGTCGAAGCCCCAAGGAGATATGATGTGATTGATCCCAATAACCCGACTTGGCGGGCGCGGTGGAATAACGATGATAGCCCTCATCCGGAAGCCACTTGGACAGTTCCTTGGACTGGCAACGGCCCATTAGAACAATAATCGCAGTAATCGTTTGGTTTTTGGTGGGGGTTTTTTCTACAATAAGTCGGGCGTATTAATCTATGATAAAAATGTATGGCTTGTATGGGAGTCGCTTTGTCTTCTCCGTTCTGTTTGCGTTTGGTTTTTTATTGAATGTGAGAGGCGGGACATTGCGTCCGCCCTCGGTTCCTTTGGTGGCCTGTGACCCTTACTTCAGTATCTGGTCGCCCGCTGACAAACTGACCGATACGGACACGACCCATTGGACCGGCAAACCTCAACGCCTCACCAGCCTGGTGCGGATTGATGGCAAGGTGTTCCGGATTATGGGAGCGACTCCTGCCAGCGCGCCGGCGTTGACTCAGTCTGACCTCCAGATTTTGCCCACCCGCACCATCTACACTTTTGCCGGGCAGGGCATACGCCTGACGCTGACCTTCATGACCGCAGGCTTGCCGGGCGACGTAAATTTGCTCTCCCGCCCGGTTACTTATTTGACTTGGCAGGCTGAATCAACTGATGGCCAGGATCACACGGTGTCGGTTTATTTTGATGCCAGTTCGGAAGTCGCCGTTAACGAGAATCAACAGGCCGTTAATTTCCAAAACGCGGACACGGGCAGGCTCAAGGCATGGAGCGTGGGTACCGTGGATCAGCCGGTGTTGGCAAAGAAAGGAGACGATGTCAGGATCGATTGGGGTTATTTTTATGTCGCCACGCCGAAGGAGAAGGATGCAGAACTGACCGCGAATGTAACCGGCGTCTCGCGCAATAGTTTTGCCGATAGTGGACATCTGCCGCCACCGGCTGCCACATCATCGCTCGAACATAATAACCGCAATGATACGGTCATCGCCTTTGCGGACGACTTGGGCACCGTCCGGGAAAAAGCCGTTTCCTGCCATTTGATCCTCGCCTATGACGATCTTTATTCAATCCAATACATGAAGCGCAACCTGCGCCCGTACTGGCGCCGCAATGGTTGGGAGGCCGCAGACCTGTTAAAGGCGGCGGCGCACGAC
>DASXFM010000071.1:0-29614 GCA_036489615.1 Verrucomicrobiia bacterium
CGAGTCCTTCACGCCAACGTGCGCCGTGGTGAAAATTTCCGTCGAGTAATACATGATGGCATTGATGCCGCTGAACTGCGAAAAAGCCATGAGCAGGACGGCAATGATCAGAGGGCGGCGAAAGCGCGCGTGGGACAATAACTCGATCATGCTGCTGTCGTCCTGTTGTAAGACGGTCCGCACCGCGGTGATTTCGACGTCCGCATAGGCTGCGCCGCCCATGGTTTCGAGAGTGCGGCGCGCAGTATCTTCGCGATTCACCTGTATCAGCCAGCGCGGGCTCTCTTTCGCGGGAAACAGGACGGCGAGCAAAAATATCGCCGGGGCGACTTCCGCGCCGAGCATCCAGCGCCAACCGCTATCGGCGTTCCACGCGTCGTTGCCCATCCGTTGGATAAACGCGTTGATAAAAAGGGAAATAAAAATGCCGCTGACAATGCCCAATTGAAATAAAGAACCCAATCGGCCGCGCCAGAGCGGTGGCGCCATTTCCGCGATATAGACCGGACAAATCATCGAGGAAACTCCGATGCTCAGGCCGCTGAGAAAGCGCGCCGCCAGAAATTCGTCAAATGTCCGGGGAATCGCAGACAGGAGGCCGGACAGAGCGTATAAAACGGCGCACACAAAAAGGACTTTTCTGCGTCCAAAGCGATCGCTGAAAAATCCAGCCACGAGTGCACCGGGGATGCAGCCGGCAATGGCGCTGGCGCCGGCGGACCCTTCCTGGGAAGGATTGAGGAGAAAATGAAGTTTGAGATATTGATTTGCCCCGTTGATGACCACGGTGTCATAGCCAAAGAGAAAGCCGCCCAAAACCGCCACGAGTGCTACCAGTACCAGGATCCCGCTTTGAAAAATGGCGGTGGTAGATTGTTTCTCAGCGGTTGCAGATGAGGATGCCATAGATGATTGGGAACATTGTATAGATATTTATATTAATGGCCCCGACTGTGTCAAGATGGTTCGGTGTCCACCCTTTAGGGCGTTCCGGAAATGCCCGGCGTCTACGCTGTACCACGAAACGCGGCGTGCCTGCCCGGAACAATGTTAAGAGGCGCTTCTGTTGACCCACGGACCAGTTTTCAATTTACCAGCCAATGCAGTAAGAATACTGCGTATGGAAACAAAATTAAGGGGGAATTCGAGAACGATGTGCAGGATGCTCAGGGCAAAAATGGCCGCGAAACCCAACCGAAAATCCACGGTATAAAGCGCGATCGAGGCAGCCCACAAGATACCGGAAACCACGAATTTTCTCTTTTCCACCTGATGCCATTTGATGGTCGACGTTTTGGAAAACCAATTGAGATAGTGATAGGTATAAGCGAAAGCGATGAAAGACTGCACCTTGAAGAAAACGGGGGAATAAAAGTTGATGTTGTCTCCATTCGTGATGCCAAGCCATTTGCAAATGTCGTAATTAACAGGCAGAAAGGAGCTGTCGAGAATCAGCTGCATTACCGGATGGCTGAGGCTTTTGATCGTCACGTTCAATGGCCAGGCGGCGATGACGACAATAACCAGGAACATAGAAACGATATTGGCATAACCCCAAAAGCTGCGGACTTTCAGCGAGCCATAAATCATGAACAGGATGGTGAACAGAAAGACATGGACGATGGTCGGGAGAAAAACGCCAAACAGAATGGCCACCGTCGGCACGGCATAAAAAAAGAACGAACTCAGCAGGCAAAAGCCGATAATCAATAGCCGGAAATCCCAGCGTTCGGTGAAGAGGCACGCGGCGGCGGCCGCAAAAGCTACCAACAGCAGTGTCCAGCTCCATTTTAGAAAATAATTTACGGGGCTCGTGGTGGAAGTCGCCACCGCATCATGGAATCCTTTGGTCCATTGCCAATTGGAAGACTCGGCGATTATCAGGCTGACGGTGAGTAGGGAAACGAGACCGATCATGCTCCAGACGAAAATGCGCCGGTCTTGCGCCCGGAGGAAGTAATGCTGTTTATCCAGCCAATTGATCTCCGTGAGGTAATGCAACGGGCCGAGCACAATGTATGAAAAAAGGAAAAGCTCAAATGGCCGGGCGAGGGCCAGTGCGAGCGTTAACCAAATCAGGAAAAAATTGACAATATCAACGGCAGATTTCATGAGCCAATCGCCACGATTGACCTGAGTATGAAAGAAGGGGGAAATAGTTCAAACCGAAAAAAGGAATAGTTCACAACCACTAAAAAGACGTTACAATGTAACTCCTATTCCAGTCTGAAATTCTTTGCGTCTCTGCGCCTTCGTTGTTCAAAATCCCTTTCCGAGAAATCCGTTCGCCATCTTTTCCAGCGCCTTGATCCATAGCGGATGGTCGTTCATGCATGGTATTTGCGCGAATTTCTTGCCGCCGGCGCTGAGAAATGTCTCGCGGCCGCGCATTCCGATTTCTTCAATCGTCTCGAGACAATCCGAGACAAATGCCGGGCAAATCACGAGCAGATTTTCCACATGGCGTTTCGGGAATTCGGCCAACTCAAGATCCGTGTAAGGCTTGAGCCAGGGGTCCTTTCCCAGGCGCGATTGGAAGGAAACAGAGTATTTCCCCGACGGCACGTTCGCCTTGTCCACAAACGCCGCGACGGTCTTGAAGCACTGAGCGCGGTAACAGGTCGCGTGGGCGAGACCGGGGATTTCACAACAATTTCTACTGGCCAAACAATGACCATGGGTCGGATCGGATTTTTTCAAGTGTCGTTCCGGTATTCCATGAAAACTGAACAGCAAGTGGTCATAGCCACCCTGCAAGCTGGGTTGTGCGCTGGCGACGAGCGCCTCGATGTAATCCGGCGCATCATAATACGGTGGCTGCACCGTTACTTTCATCCGGGGCGCGATTTGCGACGCCACTTTCCTGACCCGTTCCACCGCGCTTTCGTAACTGGACATCGCATAATGGGGAAACAGTGGAATCAAAAATAAATCGTCCACTTTAGAATTGGCCAGCTTCCGAATAGCGCTTTCGATGGACGGGTTCTGATAGCGCATGGCCAGTTCCACGGGCCCGTCCATTCGGGCGCGCAATGCCTCCTGGACGTTGCGGCTGATGACCACGAGCGGCGAGCCTTCGGGCGTCCAAATTTTTTCGTAGGCGTGCGCCGATTCCTTCGGGCGCGACGGCAAAATGCTGAAATGCACGACGCAAAAACGAATCGGCCATGGCGCGTCCAGCACGCGTCCATCCATCAAAAACTCGCGCAGATACTTCCGCACGTCGCTGACGTCGGTCGAATCCGGCGAACCCAAATTGACCAGCAGGATACCCTTTTTCATTTAAAAATTTCTTTTGAGACGCGCTCTGCGACGGTGTTCGCTGCCACAATCAAATCACCCAGTGCAACGCCATCACGAAAATGGCCGGCGAAAAACAGGCCGCGCGCCTTTGATTCAATTTCATCCATCGATGCTTTGAATTCTCCGTAACCCACGTTGTACTGCGGAATCGCTTTGGAATAAAGCGCGGTGTGCTCAAAAACCGGCTTGCCTGTCGCTCCGAGCAATACCCTCAAGTCATTCTGTGCGAGTTCGACTAATTCATTGGGACCAAGCGCGGCCAATTCCGGATGGCGCTCGCCACCGATGTAGGTGGTCAAAAGCAGATGGTTCGCCGGCGCGCGATTTGGAAACAACGCGGACGAAAAGATCGTGCCCAGGATTTTAAAGCCTTCAATCGCCGGAATCAGCACTCCAAATCCGTTGCAGGGATGCGACATGTCCTCGCGTCGGAAACCCAGGACTACCGCCGCCACCGGTGCGTATCGAATCTTAGCAAACGCAGATAAATCCACTGGCTTTTGCGTCGTCATATCCAATTTGGCCAATTGGTATGCCGTTCCGCAGTAGATTACGGCAGTGTGCTCCGCTTCACCATTTGCGGTCATCACGCGCCATGTTTCGGCGTTTTGAACCAACCGCGTCACTGGCGTGTTTAGTTTCACTGAATCTCCAAGTCTGGCCGCGAGTATTTCCGGCAAAACTTGCAACCCCTCGTCGAATGAAAACGAGGGAGCGCGGTTGCGCGGTGTCTGTCCGGTCTTTTTGCACTCACGCAGCACCGAAACCTGGCCTTTCATGATGGACCCGTATTTTGTTTCCAATTGCGCAAGACGCGGAAACGCGTGCCGTACCGAGAGCTTGCGCGGATCGCCAGCATAAATTCCGGCTACGAGAGGGTCGGCAAAGCGCTCCGCGAACTCAGGGCCCAATCGTCTCGTCACAAATTCCGCGAGGCTCTCGTCTTTATCATCTTGTTTCCTCGGAACGAACCGTTCGCGCAGCAGGGCGAACTTGGCGTTCATGCTTAAAAGCTTTGAGGTGATCATTCCGATGGGCGAAGACGGGACAGGGACCGGGCGCCTGTTCCGTACGATGAAGCGGGCGCGGACGGCAGGGCTTGAGTAAAGCCGGCGGGATTCCAGGTTCAAATCCCGAATGAGTTGCGAAATTTCGGGTGCAGTTTCGAGGATTGTATTTGGACCGGACTCCGCCAGGAAGCCGTCTCTGCGTTGCGAGCGAATCACGCCGCCGACGCGCGGGCCGGCTTCATAAACGGTCACTGGAATGCCGCGACGCTTCAAGGCAAATGCCGCCGTCAATCCGGTGATGCCGGCGCCGATGATTGCGACGGATTTCTTTATCACAGCGTTAGATTGTCTTCGAAAACCGTCTTTCTTTCGCCGCCGCCAGCGTATTGTCGAAACACATCGCGATGTTTCGGATAAAGAGCCGTCCGGTATCGGTCACTTCCAGGCCGCCGGAAAATCGGCGGACGAGTCCATCTGCCTCGAATTGTCCAAGGGCGGCGAGTTCACTTGCAAAATGGTTCTCGAATGAAATGCCCAGGTCTCGCGACATGGCGGCGTAATCCAGCGAGAGATTGCACATCACCCGCATAATCGTTTCCCGGCGGATTTTATCCTCATCCGTCAAAATATAACTGCGTGGAAACGGCGTGTTGCCTGCGTCCAATGCGGCGTAATAGGCCGGCAATTCTTTTTCATTTTGCCAATAGACATCCGGTGTCTGGGAGATCGCGCTCATTCCAAATGAATAAATATCCGAGTTTCCGCGCGTGCTGTATCCCTGGAAATTCCGTTGCAGGGTTTTATTCCGCTGGGCTTTGACCAGTTCGTCAGTGGGCCGCGCAAAATGGTCCATCCCAATATAAACGTAACGGCTGCCGTCCGTGAGCCGTTCGATCACAATTTTGAGCAGTTCGAGCTTGGTTTCCGGAGTCGGCAGGACGCGCTGTTCCAAAATCTTTTGGGCTGGCTTGATCCACGGCACATGCGCATAGCTGAAGACGGCCAACCGGTCGGGCGACATTTCCATGACGGCGTCCAACGTCCGGTTGAACGATCCAACTGTCTGGTGCGGCAAACCATAAATCAGGTCAAAATTCACCGAGCCGAATCCCAATTCGCGCGCCCAATCCAGAACTCGTTGCGTCTTGTCCCTGGGTTGAATCCGATGGATGGCTTCCTGCACTTGCGGGTCGAAATCCTGAACTCCGAGCGAGGCTCGGTTGAAACCCGCCTCGTGCAATGCGACGATGTGATCGCGCGTCAGTCGGCGCGGATCAATTTCGACGCTGGCTTCGAGGTTTTCAGAAAACTTGAAGCGTTTGCGAATCATATCGCCGAGCCGACGGATTTCGTCCGGCTGTAAAAATGTTGGCGAACCACCGCCCCAGTGCAATTGGACGACCTCGCGTCCGGGGTCCAGCAGCAGTGCCATGCGTGAAACTTCTTTTTCGAGGTGATCGAGATAAGACTTCGCCTGGCCGTGATTATTGGTGATCACCGTCGTGCAGCCGCAAAACCAGCACAGCGTTTCACAAAAAGGAATGTGAAAATACAGCGACAGTCCCCGGCCTGAGCGATTGTTTGCCGCGATTTTTTCAAAAAGCTCCGGCCAGGTGAGGGCATGGGTGAATTGTGTCGCCGGCGGATAGCTTGTATAACGCGGCCCCGGCACGTTGTATTTCTTCACCAAATCCAAATTGACGTTCAGCGTGGACATTTAAATCCCAATCATTTCCAGAATATCTGCTGGCCGCCTTTTGTCGAAATTGTTTTTTGACGGCTCCGATTCGTCGCCTCTGTCCGATCGGCCCGACTTTACCCGCGCCTCAATGATGCGCATTTCGCTTTATTACAGGTATATAAAACACCCGGACCGTCTTTTCCTCCGCATTTGTCTGATACTGATAAAGGCCGAAGAAGCAGGAGATTTTCTTCGTGCCGGGAGCCGCATCGCGCCGGTAAAGATTCCAAAAAAAGGACTGGCTGTTTTTGCCGTCCGCGGGGTTTTTCTCGGAACGCCAAATGGACCAGAGCGGCGACCAATTGCGCTCGATGCCGGGACTGTCGGGAAAGAAAGTTTCCGCAAGAGCCGGGATTTGCAGCCGTGTGCTGCCGTCAAAGTCATGGGTGTGCAGAGCGAACGGCCAAAAATCCACGCGTCGCTTGAATTTTCCGGTCTCAGTGTTTTTCTCGATCGTGTTTTGGTAGAGAAAGAAAGCAATGCGGGTTCGACGGCGCTCCAGGGGCGGGGCGTGAATGGCATCGTATTTGTATATGGGCCAGGCGTAAAAATCATCAACCAGCGAATCGTTATAAGCGTGGTTGTAAAAAGGAAAGATCCGCACAGTATGTTTTCCCTGGCCGTGGGCGAAGATGATCAATGGCCAGGGCATTTCCCATTCACGATATTTCTTTTCGCGATCATCGATCCAATTGAAAAACGGCCAAAGAA
This sequence comes from Verrucomicrobiia bacterium, assembly GCA_036489615.1. Classification (GTDB taxonomy): domain Bacteria; phylum Verrucomicrobiota; class Verrucomicrobiia; order Limisphaerales; family UBA11358; genus UBA11358. The sequence continues at coordinate 6,766 of DASXFM010000071.1, forward strand.
CGGAAGTTGAGTCACGGCCGGGTGAGCGCGACGATGCGTAAAAAGGAAGATCGGCGCGAAGTTTTTCAGGGTTCTCCGTTCCGATACCGTTGTTTTGCCTGAAATGAATCGGCCACATCACAAATGTTTGGTCGTGGCCGCCGCTGGTTTCGATGCCCCATGTATTTGTCACCAGGGTTACAACCTTGTGTTCCGTTCCATAAAACGGCCAGAATTGCCAGCCATGCATTCCGTTGCCGTGTCGAACATTGTAAAACGGAAAAAAATAATTGTCGTTCACCACATCCTTCAAATGGGTTTGACTGTACGCGGGAAACATCACAAAAAATATTTCATCACGAAAAAGAAAGTTTTTTAGATGGCCATACACGGGAAAAACCGCCGTGTAGTTTTCATTCGTATTGGAAGAACGTTGCTGAAAGTAAATGGGGAACAGCCAGAACCGGTGCGCCTGGACATCGTGGGGATTTTCACCGCCTTCGAAGCTGAAAACTTCAATAAACTGCGCGCGATATTGGGTTCCGTATTTGACGTACGAAAAAATGGGATAAAGGGCCTGGTCTTCGAACTCGCCGATCGTCGGGTCCTCCTGATGGGAAAAAAACGGCGGCAACGCCCAGGTTTTTCCGAAATCGCTGTTAGTCTCGTTATAGTAAAAAGGCCCGCCGATCTCGGTTCGTTGCCCTGTGCCGATCGTCAGGGGAAACGTGTCAAACAACGATCCTGCGGATAAATCACCGCCAAAAACGCTCGATCCTGCAAAAAAAAATGCAATCAACGTTATCGTTATTGATAACGCCTTATTCGCGGTTCCAAGGCGTGGTTTTTCAATTTTTAACATTGATGTTGACTTTCGGCACGGTTCATTTAAGTTGTTTCACCATGAGGTTTTTGACCTCGGTTCCTCCTGACCCAGTGTCGGCGTTTGTCGGCGCTGGGTTCTTTTACTTTATCCATAACTTACTTTTTAATTAAGCTTTTTCGTCGCCCAAGCAAATTCAGAAAAGCGGGCAAAAAGGTCAGCGCAGCGATCATGCACAATGCAATTCCCATGGCCATCACTTGTCCCAGGCTGCGGATACCGCGATGTTGCGCAATGACTAAACTGCCGAATCCGGCAATCGCGGTCAATCCTGAGACCAGCACGGCTTTGCCTGTGCTGCGCGACAGAATACCTGGAGTGCGTTCCTCGGCGAACCGATTGAGAATCTGAATACCGTTCGTGACGCCAATGCCAATGACCAGGGGAAGGGTCATGATATTCGCAAGGTTGAACGAAATATCGAACCATCCCATCAGACCGCAAAGCCAAAGGCCGCCAATTGCCACCGGCAGCAGCGCCAAAAACACCGCGGACACACTGCGAAAATGGATCAGCACCACTAAAGCAATGGCGATGAGCGCATACCACGCGGCGTGGACATAGCTTTTTCTGAGAAGCGATTCGTATTCATATAGCTGCACAGGCGTGCCAGTCACATCACTCACAATGGGCCGTAGCTGATTGATGAACGCCTCCTGGTTTTGGCGCTGCCAGACATCCGTTTTGGGAAAGACCTGAATCAGGAATTGTCCGTCCGGGCTGATGAATTGGTTGCGCAATGCGACCGGCAGGTCGTTCACGGTCAGGGTAGAACTCGTATTCTGAGTTTTAAACGATTCGAAGGTATTGTGGATGTCACTAAAGAAGGCCTCCTGGAATTGGCTGAGTTTGAGGGCATGGTCGGCCAACGTTGATGAATCGCCCGTCAGCATCGTTTTGCGAAAACTCTCGACGGATCCGCGCAGCAAAACGAGTTGGCTGGAAAGAGCCGGATCATTGGTTCCGATTTGCTCCAATGCCGCGCCGCAATAACCATATAACGAATACAGCCTGGCGCTCAGGTCGCTTAGGTTGACTGGCCGTGTATCCGGCGGACTGAAATTCAACGGTGCGACGGCCTGTTTTATTCCGTTAATGAGCGGCAGCTTTCTCACCTGATTCGATTCAATAAAGTTTTCGAGCACGTCTGGCGGTGGTTCGATGTCCGCGACGCTGGATAATTTGCCGATTTTATTTTCCAGAGTGATGGCCTGATCGAGGTTTGTGGCCAGGAATGCCGCCGACAACAGTGATTGTCCGCTGAAGTGGAAAAGCACTTGTTCATAGATTACAGATGAAAGCGTCGGGCTTTGCATCTGCATCAGGTTATAATCGAATTTTACTTTACCTTTGTAAATTTGGAAGGCGGCGAGGGCCGAGAGCGACAGTGTGAAGCCCAGGACCCAGACGGGCCGCTGGAGCCAGATATTTTCAATGCGCGCGCGGGCGATGTCTTCCTTCATCCGCCGGTCAATCACGTTTTGCCGGCCACGCAACAACAGAACGGGTAACAGGGTCATCATGACCACAAAACAGAGCAATAAGCCGCCGCCGCAAATAATTCCCATTTCCTGAATGCCTCTGAAATTGGTGAAAATCATGGCGATAAACGCCCCGGCTGTGGTGAGTGCGCCGGTGAAAATGCCCTGGCCGGTATAAACCATGGCCTTTCGCAACGAACTCCTCTTGAACTTGCCGTGCCGCAATTCCTCCTCATAACGCGTAATCAGGTGAACGCCGAAATCAATGGCCAGACCGATGAGCATGGGCACGAACGTAATCGTCAAAACATTCAAGTGGCCGACCGTGAGCGCGGCGAATGCCAGTGTGTAGCATAAGCCGATAATCAGGCAAAACGCCGCCTTGATCGGGCGCCCGGTTTCGTTATAGCCGTAGATAAAAATAATGCTGCACAAAATCAGGGAAAACACGCTCGCCACAGTCGTGTCCTTTTGTGATTGGATCATTTGGTCGTAGTCCAGCACCGGCTCACCGGTTAGGCCGACGTTGACCCCCGGCACTTCCGATTGCGTCTCCCGGATCAATTCCCGCAGACGGTCAATGGCGTCACCGGTGACGTCCCCGCTTGGACCGGTTGACGGAGAAATGGCATCTTTTAGCAACGACCAAATCGTTGGCAGAGTGTTTTCCGATTCCGCCACCGGAGGATGCGTCGTCAGCACGAAAATCTGGTTGGTATTGAAAGTGATATAGATGTCCGACGCGTTGTTGGTGCTGAAGAGCGAGGCGACGCCCGGGGACGGCGGTTTCCCGGAGGTATTCATGCTCGTGGTCGCCTGGTCCAAAATATTGGCCAACAATGGCAGCGACTGGATCAGCGATTCCGTTTGCGAGTTTGTGGTCGCCGGAGCAGTTCGGAACATCGTGTTGATCTGCTCGAAGAAAGTGGGCAGGTTCGACGTTTGCGTGAATTGCATGATGAATGGCAATTCATCCTGCAGCGTTGACTGAATCGCGATCAGGTCGGTGTCGGGGACGAAATATAACGCTTTGGTACCCATCGCCGGCAGGTAATGTTCGTAAAAAACATCCTGAAAGAGATTTGTCTCCGGCAACATTTTCGTGGCGAGACGTTCAAGAAATTGCCGGTTCCTTTCCGGGTCGTCACTTTGGACCACCACCGTCAAATCATTGCCCTGTTCCGGAAACGCTTTCTGGAGTCGGAGAAAGTTCTGTTGATATTTGAGGTTCCCTGAAACCAGGTTGTTTTGGTCGGGGTCAAATTTCAGAAATCCGATGGTGATAACGACACAAACCAGAGCCAGGAAAATTTGAGGCCAAAAGAACCAGGACGGGTGCCGGATGACCGCGATGGTCAGCCGGCGAAGCAGCCGCGCAAAGAACGTATCGACGCGCAATGCCTTCATGACCCGAATTTAATCACAATAGTATCCATTTTGGGCGTCAGGTTGCCTGCGCGCGGTTCGGCGGCGAGGCGCGAACGACGAGCGTGTTCGCAGCGACCGGTGAGGAATGAGCAGCCAGGCCGGAGATCGGGGCTGTATTCATTCGTCGGGAAATTCCGCGTTGGAAAAGACTTCCTTGATGTCGTCGTGATCCTCAAGCTCGTCGATTAATTTGTTAACGGCGGCCACAGTGGCGGCATTCAGGGGTACGGTCATGGCCGGCAGCGAAGTGATTCCGGCGGCCTCGCTTTTTATTCCGGCGGCTTCAATTTTTTTGTGCACGCCTTCAAGGTTCGCCGGTTCTGTCAAAATTTCAAATCCTTCCGCGTCGGTTTTAAAGTCTTCGGCCCCCGCTTCGAGGGCCAGTTCCATCAATTTGTCCTCGCCGGCGTGTTCCTTTGAAACAATGATTTGGCCTTTGCGATGGAACAGGCGGCTGACGGATCCGGAGGTAGCGATGGAGCCGCCGCTTTTGGTGATAATGCTACGGACGTCCGATGCCGTGCGGTTGCGATTGTCCGTGCTCACTTCCACCAGCAGGGCCACGCCGTGTGGTCCGTAAAGTTCATACGTCAGGTCTTCAAAGGTTACGCTTTCGCCACCGCCAAGGCCCTTTTTGATGGCGCGTTCGATATTGTCGGCGGGCATGTTCGCGGACCGGCATTTCAACAGGATCATCCGCAACCGCGGATTCATGCCCGGATCGCCGCCGCCGAGTTTGGCGGCGACGGTGATTTCCCGTCCCAGTTTCGCGAAGATTTTTCCGCGTTTGGCGTCAAGAGCTCCCTTTAAGCGCTTAACTTTTGCCCATTTGCTGTGTCCGGCCATGTGAACAAATGTTGATAGTTTGCGATATTCAGTTTGCCGCTTCTACAAAAACGGCGGTGCCGTAGCATAGGACCTCGGTGATGCCCGGGGCGATTTCCGTAGCGTCATAACGCACCCCGATTACGGCGTTGGCGCCGAGATCGCCGGCGTGTTTCAACATCAGGTTAAATGTGTCCTCGCGCGCGCGTTCGCAAAGACTTGTATAGAGCGAAATGTTGCCGCCGAAGATGCTTTGAATGCTGGCGCCCAGGTTGCCGATAACCGAGCGCGACCGCACGATAATGCCGCGCACGACTCCAAACGATTTGGTTACGCGATAACCCGGCAACTCAAACGCCGTCGTCGTCAATGGATGGGTCAAGCTCATAGGTCCGCAAATTGAACACGAGCGGAGGGATTCACAAAAGCCAAAAGATTTATACGGGCGCCAGGAACGAAAAGGCCGGGAGATTTCGCAGGACCACAAAAACCACCGCCAGCACAAGGAATGTCCACAGGGAGGCCGGGGGAATGAAAAAACGCACCGGCTGGCAGCGACGCTGCCGATTCAGAAACCAAATTCCGCGCGCGGCCAGAATCGGGAGCAAGATGACGAACAAGGCATTGTCGTGCAGTGCGGTCAAGATGTTACCGTGTAACAGCTGATACGAGGCGCGGGTTGCGCCGCAACCGGGGCAATAAAGGCCGGTCAATAGATGAAACTGGCAAACCGGATAGAAACTGTGCCTGGTGGGGTCGAAGAAGAACAGGACTGCCGCTCCGGCAAGCGCGGCAAAGACGAGCGTGGCCACGGTGAAAATTGCGAGCGAAGGCCGTTGCGGCTGCAATTTTGGCGGAATTTCGGATGGTGCGGTCATGACTCTAATATCGCCGAAAATTCCAATGGTGGTGCAGGTGAAAGTTTCCGCTGGCTGCGTCGATGAGCAACAGCGAAATCCCCAGCAACAAGCCCAGGGCCGACAATATGGTCCCGACGATGGCTATCGGGCGGCCTTCATAGAGCTCCGGTAAATCATTGATTTGCGAGAGGCCGATGAGCGAAAAAATCAGGCCCAATGCGCCTACCGGGACATTGAGGCAACAACACAGACAAGAGAACACGGACACAATGCCACAGATCAAACCCCACAACGCATAGCCGTTGGTTTTTCGATAGTGTGTGACCGCCGCGCTGATCGCAGGCGGCGCGGTTGACGTAAAGTGCGCGGAAAATTCCGGCAAGGCGCCGAGCGGCTTCCATTCCGCAGCCCCTTCGGCCAGAGTTTGTGTTTGGGCGTTCGCACGGCCTTCGACAATCCATCGCCGCAATTGGTCCGCGGTTATCGGCCCATATTGCCGTCCGTCTGCTCCGAGAATCTTATACATAGATTTTGAGGAAGTTTTAGAGGCTGTAGAGCCTCAATGCAACCCAAATGCCCGCCCGCAAATTTCGCGTATGTAAGTTTGGCTATTCATTTTCGTCGTTACCGGGCGCTTTACCAATGTCGCTCACGATGCCGCGTTTGGCCTCCGTGACGAAATCTAGCAGAATTTTGGCAGGCGCGCTGGAGAAATTTGTTTTTGCCTCGTCCAGTGAGTCGCGGAAAGTCTTTTCACTTCTGAAAAGGGCCTTGTAAAGCTGTTTGAGTTCAAGGCGCTCGCCGGCGGAAAAGCCGGCGCGTCTCAGGCCTACGACATTGAGCCCGCACATTTCGTTGCTCCTGAATGCCACGCAAAAGGGCGGCAAATCTTTGCTGATCGAAGCCCCGCCCTGCATCATGGCGAGTCTGCCAACCCGGCAAAACTGGTGCACCAGGCAATTGCCGGATATGAACGCACGGTCCTGGACGATGACGTGACCAGCCAGCAGCGCGCCACCCGCGATGATGGTGTCGTCGCCAATTGCGCAGTTATGGGCGACGTGCGAATGCTGCATGAAGTAATTGCGCGAGCCGATGATCGTTTCCCCGGCCGTTTTGGTGGAACGATGGATAGTCACTTGCTCCCGGAATACATTATTGTCGCCAATACGCAGCCCGGTGGGCTCATTTTTGTATTTCAGGTCCTGGGGCGCGTCCCCAATCACTCCGCCCGCGTGGAACGTATTTCCCGCCCCGATTTTCGCCAACCCCGTCAAATAAACATGAGGCCCAATCACACAGTTCGCGCCCAGTTCGACGCCTTCGTCGATAACCGCAAATGGGCCAACACGGACAGTGGAATCCAATTTTGCCCCGGGATGGATAATGGCAGTCGGATGAATCATTATTCGCGGAATTTTTGTCCACGAATTTAGAAAAGTCGAGAAGGATGAGAACCGCCTAATTTGCCGGGGTGAACGATTCTGCCGGGAAATGCAACCGTCACACCGGCTCGGCAATCAGGTCGTAATCCGTATGGCCGATGATTTTGACCCGGGCAAATTCGCCAATGGGCGCCTGGCCGCGGATAAAAACCCGTCCATCGATGTCCGGGGCGTCGGCTTCGCCGCGAGCGACCAGAAACCGTCCGGTCATGGGCAGCGCCGTGGACTTTTCGCCGCGCAAGAATCCGTGTTCCCACGAACTTACATTCGCGTTTTCCAATTGTTTCCTGTCCGCTTCGCTCTCGATGAGGACTTTGATTTCTCGTCCGACAAATCCCTGGGAGATATTGCGCGCAATTTTCCGCTGCTCGGCCATGGCCAGCTTGCGGCGTTGTTGTTTGACGCGGTCGGCTATTTGTCCGGCCATCGCGCCGGCGCGCGTACCCTCTTCTTTGGAATAGGTAAATACGCCCATTCGCTCGAATTTTACGTCGCGGATAAAATCCATCAGCGTCTCAAAATAACGATCGGTTTCTCCGGGAAACCCGACGATGAAGGTGGTCCGCAGCGCAATTCCCGGCACACCTGCCCGAATGCGTTTGATGAGGTCGCAAATGTATTGTTGCGATGTTTCGCGGCGCATGCGTTCAAGCATGTTCTCGTGAATGTGCTGGAGCGGAATGTCCACGTAGCGGGCCACTTTTTCGCATTCGGCAATCGCGCGAATGAGATCGTCCGTCCAGTGCGCCGGATGGGTATAGAGCAGGCGGATCCAAAAGTCGCCTTCGAGCGAATTCAATTCGCGCAAAAGAGAGCCAATGGTCGTGGCCTGGGCGGGAAGGGATTTCGCGGCGGCGGAAAATTTTTCCGGCGATGAAATGGCGCGGCTGTGATTGGGGCGCAAGTCCAGGCCATAGTAGGTCGAGTCCTGTGAAATGAGGTTGATTTCCTTCACCCCGGTGGTGATCAACGCTTTGACTTCAGCTACGATATCGCTTTGCGCGCGGCTGCGATGCGAGCCCCGCATTCGCGGAATGATGCAAAAGCTGCACGGATGATTACAACCCTCCGCGATTTTGACGTAGGCGAAATGCTTTGGGGTGAGGCGAAAACGCGGGGTGGCAAAATCCGGAATGAAAGTCGGCCGGCTGTGGACTTCGAGCAACGGTCCCTCTTCCAATTTTGGATTTTTTTCCAGTTCGGCGAAGCGGCGGACAATTTTGGTTTTGGAGGGCTGCTTTTTGCCGTGTGCCGGGTCCTGGATTCTTTCAGCGCGTTTTTGAATGGCCGTTTTGACAATCTCCGATACACGCGTCACCTGGTCTATTCCCATGAACGCGTCCACTTCTGGCAATAATTTTGGAAGTTCCTCCCGGAATCGCTGAGGCAGGCAACCCGAAACGATCAAACTTTGGCCGCGGTTCTTCGCTTCGCGAACTTCATCAGACTCAAGGATGGCATCGACGCTTTCTTCCTGGGCTGAGTCAATAAAGGAGCAGGTGTTGACGATCAGGGCGTCGGCCTGGGCGGCATCGTTGGTCACCTGGATGCCGTCCTTGAGCAGAGAACCGAGCATGATTTCGGCGTCCACCAGGTTTTTGGCGCAACCGAGCGAAATCAGACCGACGCGCAACGGACGTTTGTCGTCGGATTGCGGTTTTTCTTTGGATGAAGATTTAGCCACGAACCTACAGTATAAACGATAAATGGGGCAAAACACACGAAAATTATGAGGCAGGGACTCCAATGTTCTTTTTTCAGTTGCGAAATTCCTGATGAGGGTGAACATTACGTCGGCGGTCGCCGGTCACGGTATCGGCTAAAGGCCGCGGTGTGATTTTTTAGTTAGCAAGGAGGTTTTGAAACCATGTTTGATTTTTTGAAGCCGCGGCATTTGCGGTATCGTTCAGTAGAAGAATGGCGGGAGCGGGAGAATATTACGTCGTTTTGGCATCCGGGAAATCCCGGGCTGGAGGCGCGATTGCAACGGCATTTGACACAGTTGCGAGAGCACCTGTGGAAGCGACATCTCAAACACCTGAGCCGGGACGAGCGCGAGCAAGTCAAAGAGGGAACGCATCCATCGCTCTCTCACAAAGGTTTTGAGATGGCGAAACCCATTTTTGAGGAGTTTCGGTCGCAGCTGGCGGGCCACGCTTTTGTGGAAGAGGCGACGATGGTCACGCAGCACATGAAACCAATCATTTTTAGGGTGAAAGTGGCGCGCGATGCGACGTGGCGTGTCTGGCAGGAACACATTCCCCCATTTTACCGGGGCTTTGAGGTTGTCGTGACTCGGGCAGTCAACTCCAAGCCGGAATTGACGCGCGAGAGCGCCGATAAATTGATCCCGAACGGCATGACCGAAGCGCAGGTCTATGCGCATCTGGGAACGAACGCAAGGGTGACGTTGGGCAAGGACGTAAAATCGCTGACCTATTTATTTCATTTTCCTCCTCCTCCTCCCAAGGTGGATCCGAAAGTAGGTTCGATGACGGTGGTTATCTCAAAGGGCGTCGTAGTGGACCGGCAATTCGGAGAATAGCGGACAAAACTGTTCTGATGTTCGTGGGTTTGGGCGATGGCTGCGGAAAAAGTCAGTCTTATGACCACCCTCCCCCATGAACCGCACAACCTGCTTTTTTGAACGATTCTCCCTCACCCCTGCCCTCTCCCATCCTTCACTCGGAAGTTACGGAGGGCAGGCCCGATGGGAGAGGGAGAATGGTCTTCCGATGGTTTGCTGCGACGAATGATCATGGCGGTTGAGGGGTTCAATGCGCGAAATGCTAGGGGAAATCTCACCCCGGCTCTCCCCTCCAGGAGAGGGCGGGCGTTCCACTGACTCAAATAATTTCCCTAATAAGGAGTCTCCAGGCATCTCAATGCAATATCCGGGTTTTCCTAATCCTCGCAGTTGTGAATTGACAGAACTGCCCCCGCATGTTTCAACTGGTTCGCCTTCGTCAACCATCGGCTGGCCTAAGGTTTCTATATGACTCGTCTGTTTAATTTCGTTTTAATTCTGGTTTTGGCGAGCGGTTGCGCTCACTTGAGATCGGGTCCTGCAGTGTCCCGGCGGCAGGTCATGGAGACTGCGCAAGCCTATGCGACCCATCAATGGCGGGGGACACCGGCAAATGTCTTTCACGGGATGGACCCGGCGGGTGTGTGGATTGACACGCCGGACGTGGAGTTTTGGGGTCCGGGCGGCTGGTACGTGGATGGGCGTACGAATATCGGCGTTCCCTACTCCTGGGGCGGCGCCAGCACGCTATCGGAATTTGACCGGGGACTTCAGCAAGGCCGGCCTGCGGGTTATCATTTCAGAGGGCCGCGCAAAGGGCATCGTGATAGCGCCCTGCCGGTGGGAGTGGATTGTTCGGGCCTGGTGAGCCGTTGCTGGCGGCTTTATGCGCGACGGTCCACCTACGACATCGGTGAAGTTTGTGAGCGATTGGCGAGCTACGATGATTTGCGCCCGGGCGATGCCGTAAATAAACCCTACGATCACGTCATTTTATTCGAGGGTTGGGCGGATGAAAACCATCAGAAGATGCGGGTATTTGAAGCCGGGGAAGCGAAGCGGAATGGCGACCCGCGAGATTATGAAAGAGTGCATGAGGACGTCTATGACCGGGACTGGCTGCTTGAGCATGGCTTTGTCGCAATTCGGTACAAGGGGATGATCGAAAGTCGCTGAAAAAACCGTAACGCGGTTTCGTGGTAGTTAATAGTGAGGTGAAGTTGCAAAAGGCCGCTACGCCGCTACGGTGTTGAATACCAATTATTTAGCTCGCTACATTTGCCGCTACAGGGCGCTACCAGGTCGCTACAAAGTCAAAATGGCATAGCCGGGGGCTTTTGATTTCATTTAAAAGTCAAAGTTTTGGCCCAATTGTTGCTGCCTCCGGAGTATGCGGGCGATTTTTTCGAGAAGCTTTTTTGCAGTTCGGTTCATACTGAATGTATCGGTGGGATGCATTCTGTATTCGATCGCGATTCCGAATTGTTACGCCACCGACGGGATGGCGGGACCGCAGTATTTCAACTGGCTGGCGCTGGGAACGCCGTCGCTTTTCTTTGGACTTTGCACGTTTGCGTTGTGGGTCCGGCGGTGAGACTTCGGGCGATTGTTTAAAGTCCCCAAACGGGACTGGATTTTCGCGGTTGACAGGAGGATCGAGGAGGCGTACCAACCATCAGCAATGGCCAATCCATTTTTTATACAGAGAGGGATTGTTGTGTTCATTGTTTGGGCGTCCTGCGGGATGGGATATTGCGGGGAGATCGATGACGCGGCGCGGATGGGCGATTTGGCAAAGGTGAAGGCATTGCTCAAAGAAAATCCCGCGCTGGTTTCGAGCACGGTTTTTGACGGCTGGACACCACTGCACGAAGCAGCGGACAACGGCTATTTTGCGATGGCGAAGGTGTTGGCAGGCGATGGCGCGGATCTCAATGTGCGGGCCAAAGGCGGTCGCTCACCGTTATACCTGGCAACAATGTCTAATCATCGAGAGATTGTGAGATTGTTGCTGGCACATGGAGCGGACGCGAATGTAAAGGATGACGATGGCGTAACGCCATTGCATTTAGCGGCATGGAGCGGTTACGAGGACGCAGCGAAGCTGCTGTTGGCGCATGGCGCGGACATGAACGCGAAGGATGCTCACGGCCAGACTCCCCTGGATTGGGCCACCGAACGAGGCAATAAGAGCATGGAGAGATTATTGATGAGGGCGACGGGGAACTGAAACTTTGGATGAGGCACGGTGTTTGACTTTGCGTGGCAATGAGCAGCGATAATTCGGTGCGAATCAAACCAGTGACGCATGGTCCGGCGGGTTTTCGTTGCCTGATTTCAGCTTTTGCGAGTGGCTTGCAAGTCGTCATTCTCGCCTGTTTGCGGTTGTTGAATTTGCCGCAACATCATCTGCTGCTTTGGAGTTGGGTGGTTGTTCTTGATGTTGGCATGACCTTTGGCGTTTATGGGCTTTGTTCAGCCCGGAATTGGGGCGAAAGAATTCTCGCGATTAGTTTGCTCTGTTTTCAGTTCCTCTTGCTTTGGATTTTATTTCTTACGGGAGTCGCCGCGTATGCGGCCACCCACGGCGTGGATATTTAGGAAACATCGAACATCGAACGCTGAACGCCCAACATCGAATTCAAGGAGCTGATTGGGGTTCGATATTTTCAGCATTTTTTCGGCAACAAATTCTGGAGGAGGTTGTTGAATCATATGGCGGTCAGCGGCGATTGATCGCCGTGGACGCGTCGGCGAATGAACACGAATTGTGCGCAAGAGAAAATTGTCAGTCCGCAAGGAATTCAGTTGAATGGATCCGGCCCGGCAATTTTGACGGAGCAATCTTCATGCTTTTCCGTGCAGGTGCCGGTGGGATTTCTGAAAAATTGGAAGGACAGAAACGGCGCCGAGGAAGTGGATGTTTGGTTGTTGCGGCGCGACGGGACGATGGTTCCCCAAGTGGCCAGGCCGTTTATCTTCGCCGTGGGAACGGCGGGCGACTATGCGAGGGACTATCAGTTTTATAGTTTTCCCAAAGTGCCGGCGGATGAATTGGCCAGTGTGGTTGTCTGCTATCATGGCCGGTTGTATTGCCATGAAATTAAGAAACTCGGTTGAGCGGGCGATCAATCGGGACAGCTGTCGCTGAGGTTATTTAGACCTTCATGGTCGATGGTGAAGGCGAGGGAGGTGTGCGGGCCGTTTCGAGTGATTTTGATCACAAATATCGTGTCGTAATCCCGTCCCGGCCAGGGCGGAACCTGTGCGGGATTGCCCTGATAGTCTTTGACCAGTTTTTTTGCGAATTCGTCAAGCAGCCCGTGTTCCCAGGCAATAAAGACCGTAGCATTTTGATAGGGTGGTTTTCCCAGTTCATCTTCCAGGCCCTTGATTTCCTTGTAACCGAATTCTGTATTGACGGGCAGGCCGCAACGAATGGCGGTCGGTTCAATCGTTGTGAGGGGGCGCACGTAGTAGTATCCGCCCGGGTCCACTTTTTGCGTCGGGTTTGGCGCGAAGACAAATTGAGGAGGGCCAAATTTTTTCAGCAAGACATTAGGCAACGCCAGGGCGCGATTGAGGCCGCGGCAGGTAAGTTGGCCCAGGCCGCCGGGCGGTTTTTCGCCATGGCGAATGCAGACGAGGGTTTCGACGCTGTCGCCGGGAGCTGTCTGCGCATGGGTGGCCATCGGGAGGATGAGGGCCAGTGTGAGGATAGCCGTTTTTATGAAGCCAGCCGAAACAGCCTGAAGGCCGGATACCGAACGTGGGCGGGTCAGAGCAAAAACTGCATTTTTCATGGGGACGGATATTAATTTTCCAAGGGCCTGTAAGTCAAGAGAGGCGCAAATCAGTTTTTAGAGTCACGGAACGGAATATTCTTCGACCGTTTTTCCCATTACATCGGTTTTCCAGGCTTTTTGTAGTTGCCACGAACTGGCGTCCGATTCACGTGACACGGTATAATGATAAGTAAATCGTTCGCCTTTTTTGGGAATGTCAAAGACGGCGGTGCAGGGATCAAAAGAACGGACCGTCACGCGTCCATTGGCGACGTTATCGTCATTTTTCCATCCGGGGAGTTGTCCCCGAAGTTCGAGTTTTTTCAGGAATTTCGCGGCGGATTTTGCTTCTGAGTTTCTTAGCGATTCCAGATTCGTGTTTACAGGAGGGCCCTCGAAGACGCGTTTGAGGTAGAGCGTTTGCTCGGGAAAATCGAGTGTGACCAGGTGGCGCGCCAAAAAGCGAAGGCCAATGCCATTGAGTTTTATGTGGTCGTCGCCGGTGGAGAACAGCGTAAGATCCACGCCGCGTAAATTGAGAGCGGGATAAATCTCTGCATCAAGTGTGCCATCGGGCGAGTGGACCTGGCCTTTAGCAAGCGCCGCCGCGTGATTTGTCCATTGTTCAAAGAGTTTTGGCACGAGCCAGCCATCCTGATTGTAGCCGGTATCGATGAGTGAACCGGTAGCCAGGGCCCCGGTAAGGTTGTCGTTGATGGCCACACAGCCGTCGCCGATCTCGGTCAGAGCCAAAGGCGCACCCCATCGACTTTTGCCGGCGCGGTCATAATTCAGAAATCGGATTTTGCGCGCGACAAAATCGAGTTGAATGCAATAGTTCTGGAGAACGTCCATGCCAAGAATCCCCATGACTGGATGACCGACGGCGCTGGAAATCCGATGACAATCGCGTGTTACCACGAAGGGGCCGATCTTCGTTAGCGGGGTATCGTTCAGGAAAAATTTGGGGGCCAGGAAAACATTTATTTCCGACTTAACGCCAAAATCCCAGAGGGTGTTGGTGGTGACTCGTTGTCCCAGTTTCGGTTCGAAAGACGTGTCGAGACAGGTGGTGGGGCAGCCGGTATCCAGCACCACCGGAAAGTCTTTGCCTCCGGCCAGGCGGAGGTTGATGACAATCCAGTTTCCAAGACCGGCGTCCTGGTTCATGGGGATATCCGATGGCCGTGGGGGCGTTGGGAAAATGGTATATGAGGCCGAAGAAGCCCCCGGAACCCTTCCCGGGCAAAGGAAGAAGAATAAAGCTGGAAGCGCGAATCTTCGGCGGACGGCTTTCAGAAATTTCATCGGGGCAAATATTTCGCAATCAGATTCCCATGGGCATCAGTCCGCCAGGCTCGGGTGAGCTTCCAGGGACCGCTATCGGATTCACGCGTGACCCGGTAATGATAATGAGACGGATCGCCCTGTTTTCTGAAATCGTCCACGGTCACAATGTGCGGATAGGAAAAGTGAAATTGAATCGCACCTTCCATCTGCGCCGGTTGATCGCCTTTGGACCAGCCCGGAAGGTGGCCCTGGTTAGCCAGGTCTTTGAGGAATTGGACGGCCGAAAGCGCTTCCGAATCCGCAGTTCGGCGCATCGTCTGGTCAACGAAAGGCCCCGTGCTCACACGTTTGAGGTACAGGGTTTTGTCTGGAAAGTCCAAAGTCACCAGGTTCCGCGATAAAAAAGTAAGGCCGATGCCGTTGAGGGTGAGGTGCAGATCACCGCTCGAAAACATTTTCGGTTTGAGGCCCTCCAGGTTTACGTTCGTATACAAGGAGCCGCCGAGAACTGCTTTGGGGAAATGGACCTGGCCGTGGATGGGCGGCGCGGCGCGATTAGTCCATTGGCGGAACAGATCCGGGACCAGCCACCCGTCGTAGGTGCAGCCAGCGTCAATCAAAGAAACGGGGCCTTTGGCGCCGGTAAGATTCGGGCTGATGGCAAGACAACCGTCGCCAATGTCCGTGAGCGGAAACGGCGTGCCCCAGGCGTTTGTATCCGGGTTTCGTTTGTCGAGAAAGCGGACTTTATTGGCGGCAAAATCGAATTGGACGCAATAATGCGCCAAAATGTCCATTCCCAGCATTCCCATGACCGGCCGGTCGGCGTAACGTGACAGGTTCTTTAAATTGTCTGTAAAAATATACGGGCCTGTCATCATGAGCGGAGTTCGGCCCAGGTAAAGGGCTGGAGCCTCATATTGATTCATGCGATGCGGCGCCCCAAAAACGCGCAACGTGCCCGAATCAATCCGGCGTCCCAACTTCGGTTCCAGCGACTTGTCGAGCAACGTGCTGAATGCCCCCGTATCCAAAATGAACGGCAGGGTTTCGCCGTCTCCCATTCGCACGGTGACGAAGATCCAGTTGCCGCGGCCGGCATCTGCATTCATTCGCACGCTCCGCGGCAGATTGACAGCGGGAATGCGCGACAATGGGACGATAAGGGGTGGCCCGGACGGCGGCGGCCCGGCGCAGGAACACAGAAACAGCAAGGCCACCGCCGACGCCAGAATGCGTGGCTGAAAAAACAATTTCACGAATAGTGCGGCTGATATATACGCCCAAATCCGGCGACCTGCACGGATTTTTGATGAAGGAAGGTGAAATAATCGAATTGAGCCGCCTTCTCCTGACAACGGCGTCATCCGCGCGCCTTTAAGAGCTTACGGAGCCGCAGATGAGAGAGGTTCCACTTTTCCGGATTTTACTGCTCCAAGGCCCGCGATTTCGACCATTTACATATCTCAACTGCAGGTAATCCTGGATTCCATTCCATGGCGGTGCGAACGCAGGCAGGGAGGACGAACGTCTGCTCCCTGCCATTGCTAAAATCAAAAAAGGTCTCTATTGCGTCGTTATAAAGTAGAAGTTCACTGGCCCGGACACATTGTTGGTCAGTTTGGCCGAGGCGGTAGTAAATGGTCCCTGACCATAAATCACGCTGAAAGGATTGAGCAGACTGCTGCTGCTCCACAGCGTGTACGCCTGGGAGGTAACGGGTGATCCAAAGGTGTTGACCGGGAATGTGAAAATAGCGTTTGTCCCCTGGAGCTTGATTACTACATTGGTGACAGCGACGGGCACCTTGGTTGGTGCGCTCCACAAGCCGCCGTCATATTGAAAGCCAGCCGTTGTATAATTCGTGCTGATGTAGGCCTGCGGGACGAGGGCATTGTTGAGGGTTGGGAACCGCGAGAATGATGTGTTTAGAGCGCTCGCCGGGTAAGCGACACGGTCCACAAGTTCGCCATTTTGGTTGTACAGCGCGATCACACCTCCATTGGTGCTTAAACCGAGAGATTCGCTGGCGTTGACAGGTTCAATGGCGCCGCTGTCGCTATTCGGGTAACCGCCAAGAATTGTCGGATAGCTGGGGTCACTTGAGGCCGGCCCGCCATAGACAACATAGGCACTGTCCGGCTGGATAACCCCGGAAGAATCATCATTATCAAAGGTGTGGAGGGTGCTTTGGCCATTGCCGAGGGTCCAACTCGTGAATCCGCTGTACAAAATCGCGGGATCGGCAGACAGGTTTGCAATTTCGATATATTGATCTTGAACCGGGATATTGGCCTCTACTCCGAAATCGTTGGCGCGTCGCAGCGGATTGTAGGCCCGGGAGGCTGTATTCGTTGTCGGATTCGCAAATATTTCGCTGATGTAAATGTTCTGCTCATCCGGGGTTGGAACATAAACGGAAAACGTATTGGTGAATGTATTTCCGCTGGTAGAGGAAACGCCAAGCGAAACCAGGTAATTGCTGCTTTCATCGGCGGCAGTGGGGCTGAAATGGAAAACTGCCGTGCCGGTTTGCCCTGAGGTAACGTTCGACCAACTTGCATCGGCCGGCAATCCTGCATAGGAAGGTCCAAGCGTTACCGTGCCGCCTTCCGGATCGGCAATACTCACATAGGCTGTGAGCGTGTCACCCGGCCGCAAAACGCTTTGGTTAAACGTATTGGTAACGAGGTCACCCTGGCGAGTGAGGCTGGTCAATACATTCGTCACGTGAATATAGGAAACAATATCTGCGTTGCGAGTTGGAGTGAATTCCCATCCCGCCTGGTTCACAGCGCCGCCCGATTCGAAATACTGCAGGACACCATAAATGGTGACTGGACCGGCCGGCTTATTTTGATTAAGGAACGGGGCGTTTTCATTGTAAAAAACGATGAAAGTTTGACCCTGTCGGTTGGTGAAGTTTATGCCGAAGAGCGGAGCGGATGTAACCTGGTACGCATTATTGGTAATAGGCTCATTCGCTTCGAAGGTAAAGGTTGAAGGGCTTGCCTGGAGTGTCACATTGGACGCGACGAAATAGGTGCTTCCCATGGCGAACATTTGTGCCGCGTTGTTTACGATGTTGGGATCAAATGGCAATGGTTGCGGCGCCGGCAATGGATTATTGGTGCTGACGATGGTTACCGACATTTGTTTGTTGGTGAAGACGGGTTCGATTTCCAACAATCCATCGAACGAATTCAGGGGGGCAGTGACCTGCACCAGCGCGCCTCCAGGGGGCAAATTGGTGCCCGCAGTTGCGCCGCTCCAGAAGACGGTGATTCCTCCCGAGTTGTCCTGGATGCAAAACTCGCTGTTGCCGCTGGTGGTCAGGTTTGTCCATGTGGTCACGATGCCCTCAATGGTAAATAGAGAAGTGGTATTTGTTGGCTGGTAACTTGCGTTAACCATCGTGCGAAGAGCTGCAACGTTAACAGAAGGAATCGGATTTACGACCAGGGTGATGAGCGGGCTGTTGGTTGCGCTGACAAGATTGGTCGCCCTGGCAAAATAGACGCCCGCCTGATTTGAAGTAACGCCCGTAATGGTCAGCGTGGCGGAATTGGTGCCGGCAATATTAGATCCTGCAATTGCATTTGTCACACCGTTGGTGACAAAGAACCATTTCAAAGCTGGCGGGGGAACGCCGAGAACCGTCAGTGAGAAAGTCACCGTATCGCCCACGATGTTGGTCTGGGCGTACGAATTGGTTGGCACACTAAAGCTCGGCGCAATCGGTTGTGAATAGATCTGGATATCGACAATGCTGGAAGTCGCTACACCGACCACATTGCTCACAGTCACAAAATACTGGCCCGATTGATTGGTTTGCACGCTGTTCATGGCAAAAGAGGCATTAGTGGCGCCGGAGACGGCGTTGATGACGCTGTTGCTTTCGAAGTACCACTGGTAAGCCCCCGGGTCTCCGCCGGCCAGTACGCTGTTGGTAAAGTTGTTTCCGGCAAAAAGGGCTGTATTGCTTTGCGGCTGAACGGCGATAAATGGCGGGTTCGAGCCGGTACTTGAAGGAATGACGTCTGCAAATGTAGTGCCGATAATCAGGCTGCCAAGGTTCATGTCTCCAGATTCCGAACTGGTGCCCGTCGCCGAGCGAATCCCGAAACCTGAGATGTTGGGCCAGGGAGCGGTAAACGTGGCACTTGCCTCCTTGGTCGAACCGGATGATGCTTCATTGGCTGGGTTTACCCAAACCGATTCCAGACCCGAAGCAGGAAGATAACGCGCGACAATGATATAGCTGGTTCCGAAGCTCAAGTCCTGTTGGATGATATTAGTGACGACACCACTGCCGTTGGTGCTGGCGCTTAACGTCGTGGAGGTCCCGATGCCGATGCGGTAGGATCCGGGGGTGGCCGTGTTGGTGCTGGCATAGATGCGCGCAACCAACGTAAAATTGGTATCGCAGAAATACGCGTGGTAACTGTTTGTGGCACTGGTTACATTGAGCGTGTACGTAAAATAGATGGCTGCGACTGGAGTGTTTGTTCCAAAATAATAGGCGTTCGTGCCGTTATTAATGGAGTTCCCCGACCCGCCGGCCCAAATCTGATTGGTTATCGCGAACCCCGGGACACCGTTGGTAAAGTAGGCTCGGGGCTGGCTTGAGCCTGTTTCCTGAATCACGACGCCGTCATCCAATACTGACACCCCGCCATTCAACGTATTTCCCGCACCAGCGACCCACGTGCTATTGGTTAAGACGCCATTGGGATAATTGAAATTGTCTTGAAAGACTACGAAGGCCCGTGCGCTGAAGACAAGCAGGGACAAAATGAATGAGGCGGTGATGGTTTTTAAGGTGGCTTTCATGGTTTTCCTGGTTTTTGAGCTCTTTGAACGGGATTATAACAAGATTTCCTATTTTAAAAGTAACAATCCTGCAACAATCATTGGCGGTATTGATTCCAGATGACGTCGGGGTTGTCCTTTTCGTCGCGCGAATCAGGCGTGGGGTTGGAGTTAAAAATGTAGCTGTGGTGGAAGGTGGCTGCGTGCCCGTCAATAAACATGAGGTTTCCCATATTATCCAGGTGCCGCCATGCAAAATAATTCCATCGTGAAGCCGGGAACGTGCCGTTTTGGGTGGCCGTGGGAATGGCGACTCCTTCCGGCGTTGTGGCTTCCAGAGTGGGGCTAAAGGTCGCTTCCGTAAGCATAACGGTGGCGGCCGGGTTGCGAATCTGCGCGATTTTTGGCTCTCCCGTGGACGAAGGAGGATTATACGCCATGCTTTGGTAACCCGAATGGATATAATTGAGAGCCTTTAAATCTATGTTCATCTCATAACTGAAAAATCCAAATTTGCCACCGTTCATAAAATTGTCGTTGGCGGCAACTTTGATTTGGGGGCAGTGCCAGATCTTGCCGACGCCATTATTGGGAAACGGCATCACTTGTTCCGGCTTCTTCACTCCTTGCTGTAAAACCTGATAGTAATAAGAAAGCGACTGATCGGCAATGCTTTGCGGCAATAAATTGAACCAGGCATTAGGATCGTTGGGAGTGCCGAGAGAAGAATTGGGCGGGATTCCGGTGTCGCCGCTATAGGTTGAGTACGTTTCATTTTGATCCGTTCCGTCACGCGGTATTTGGTCTGCGTTGTCTGTAGCACTGACATGCAGGGCCAGCCCCCATTGCCTCAGATTATTCAGGCAGCTTATGGTGGCCGCACGTTTCTGCGCTGACTCCAATACCGGCAGCAGAATTGCCGCGAGAATCGCGATAATCGCGATCACGACAAGCAATTCAATCAGGGTAAACCCGTGGCTATATTTGCGTCTCTTCATTCCTATAAAGTTTGCCATTTTAGAGTAGAAAAAACCACCGCGTGTGACATTTTGGAAACAATATGTTTCCAAGCAACCCGTGGTTGCGGAACGGGCCTGCCGGACTGGCGATAAATATTTCACTCCTGAACACGCGTCGCGATGCCGTTGATAAGTCGGTCTCAGCGAATCTGGCCGATTTTCGACGCGAATCTAAACGGTCACCGCCCTTGAATCCGTCGTCATTTGGATATGTTCTCATTCTGTGGGACGGGTTGCTCCGACAAAAAAGACAAATCCGTTCTCTCACAATTGCGCGCTGTTGCAAAGTCTTTTTGTGATATTTCGATAAAAAGTTATTCACAGCGGAATCCGGCTGCGGTCTGTCAGGGAATGCTGCGGAAAATTTTCCTTGTTGCGCGAATTGTGGCTGCAAAAGGAAGCTTCGCTTTGCAATTTTCCTTATATTTGACCGAATAAACCGATGGAGCATGAGCTAAGCAACCTAAATACCACAAAGAAAAAAGCCCATTGGCAAGGACCGGAGAGGCCGACTTTTCGGCGGGCGAAAATGGACGGCCGTAATGCGGCCCCTCGATTCAAGACCAGATCGGCGAATTCGAAATCGTTAAGATTTTAGAAGCGCGCGCGGGAATTGCGGGAGAGTCCGAGTCCTGCGGAAGCTCGGCTATTCGAGGAAAGCGAAGCGACGACGAAGCGACGAATCAATGCTTTATCGCTTCCGCGCTTAGCGATTTTGGCTGTCCCCCGTTGCCGGAGGCCTTTCCTTCCTGTTCAGCGAAAATATCGTAAATCGTCTCCAGCATGGTTGCGGGGTTACACTGGCATTTCAAAAGGCGACGGGTAGCGCCTTCCAGCAGGGGCTCGTCCTGCGCCTCGATGATCGAGTTCGTGGAAAAAATCACGATCGGCACCGTTTTGAGCTTTGGACTTGATCGGATGAATTTCATCACCTCGACGCCGTCAAACTTGGGCAGTACCAGGTCCAGCAGAACCAAATCTGGTACGACGTTATGGAGCAGCCGCAATCCCTCCAACCCGTCTCGTGCAATCTGCACGTGAAATCCAGCCCTTTCCAGGACCCGTTGATAGGCCAGCCGCTCCACATCGCTATCTTCCACAAAGAAAATTGTTTTCGCGTCTTCGGACATATGAGGCTGCTTCTAGTTGTTCGACTGCAAATATTTATGAATCAATCATCACCGATTGCGATTGGTTTGGAACTCCAAAATCACCAGCAAATCCACCAAATCTATCGCTAAAAAGGTCGACGCTTGACCAGCAGTAAATATGCCATTAGGCCGTTGAATTCGGCTAATTTCCTCCCATCACCCGTGACGTTCCGGCAATCATTCCACCAATCAGGGCGAGCGCACCGGTCAGCAATAAATCAATCGCGACGATAATGCACGAGGATACAACGGTGGCAAGAAGCCGCCTGGCTCGCGGCTGGCCGTCGTGCCACGCACAACGGTAAAGCACGGTGAAAGCAACCATGAAAGGAGCGATCAGGATGATGCCCGCCAGCAGCCACGGCGCCCAACGCGCGCTGAACAGCCAGACAACGGGGCGCGTTGCCAAATAGACCGCCGGCATACACAGGAGGCACGCGAGGCCCGCAATCAGCAGCGGGGACGCATTCTCATTTATTTCGTTTCGGCTCATAATTCGGATCCTCAGCACGTGGTTGTTCTTCCACTTACAGAGACACCGCACCCCTCCGTTTTGTATATCCCTGGTGAGGATATAAGCGCGTTTAATGATTTCGGCAAGAAAGTTAACTGGGTGCCGATTCTTGCGGTTGCGCCGGCGGTTGCCGGACAAAAATCGGCACGGTCATCTCCAGCCGGCCGTTCACCGCCAGGCCGATTTCGTATTCGCCCGCTCGCGGGAATTGGAGGCTGTGGATGCCCACGACGATTGCGGCGCTGGCGGAGGACGCGCCAGAGGGTATCTGAATGTTGATTTGCTGGGGCGGCGGGGTGGGTTGGAGCGGTTTGCCATCCGAATCAATGATGGAAAGCCGGATTTCTTTGACCCCTTCTTCAATTTTCCGAAAACGCAATTTGGCGACCAGGCTGCAACTGATGGAAATCGGAAATTGCGGGACGAAAATGATGTCCGTCGCCCCAAGAATATTCAATTCGCCGTTTGGACTCGGCCGGGCGGCAAAACAAAGCGTCAACATCTCCGTCGTCATTCAAGGGGATGTAACGGAAAAAGAAGCAGGGCAAAAGCAAAAAGTGAAGCTCGTTTGACTCAGGTTCCAGTCCGCAATTGCCAACCCACGTCCGGTTCCGCGCACAATTGATCAATCATCTTTCTGATATCGTCGCGCACTTGCCGGGCACTGGCGATTTGTTCCCCGTGGGAGCCATGAAACATCGAGGGGTCCGGAAAACTCCAGTCCAACCGCGTGGGCGCGTCGGGAAATATGGGGCAACGTTTTGCGTTTTCTTTGTCGCAGACCGTAATCACATAGTCAAAGGATTCGCCGGTTTTGATAAAGTCGTAGAGCCATTTCGCTTTCTTCCTG
>DASXFM010000160.1:0-17770 GCA_036489615.1 Verrucomicrobiia bacterium
GTCCAGGTCTGCAGCGCCTTGCCTTCCAGTTTTCCCGGCTTTTTGTTGCTGACCGAGGACATCGCCGAATTGATCGCCCATGATGGTTGCCCTTGTGGCCGTCGCGGTACGTCTTTTCGTTTTATCAGCCGCGCGCCCAAGGCCGAAGTCCGCGGTTGCGGCAATATCGAAACGGTCCGTGAACGGGCTATAGTTCAGGAAGCAGCATGAGCGATTTAGTCCAAGTTGTAAATTCGCCGCAGGAAATCGTCGACGCCGCCCGGCGATTGCGCGAGGCTGCGTTGAAGAAACCTTTCGCATTGGGCACGACACTGGCATTGCTGGAAAAATGGGCCGTGGCTTTGCAGGGCAGGGACTTGGATGACATACCCGGAATTCCGTTTCTACGACTTTGGCTGCGGCGTGGAACGCTCGGGCCGATTCTGGAACGTGAACTCGGCCCGCAATCTATGGGCGGCGCCTGGCTGACGGAAGGTATGGCCAAACTTAAGACCTTTCCGCTGGGCGTCGTCGGTCATTGGCCGGCCGGCAACATTGAAATTCAACCGCTCCTCTCACTGTCCTGCGCCTTGCTCGGCGGAAACAGCAACCTCGTTCGTGTCCCCTCAGGTTTGGTGGAGGTGACCCGCCGTTTACTGGCCAAATTATTGGCCGTGGATTCAGAAGGTTATCTGGCCGGACGGATTGCGCTAATTTCCTTTGACCATTCCCGTGATGATTTACAACGAGCCATGGCCCAACATGTGGATGGCGCCATGATCTGGGGTGGCGCCGAAGCCGTCTCCAATATTCGAGCTTTGCCATTTCCTCATTGGGCGCATGTGGCAGTCTTTGGTCCGCGTCTGTCCGTTGCTGCGATGGATGCCCCGGTTTGGAGCGACTCATCCGAACGTTCGACGTGGTGCCAGCGCATCGCGCGTGATGTCTGGCAATTCGACCAACAGGCTTGTTCCTCGCCGCAAACTCTGTTTTTAGAGCGTGACGCCAACGATGGCGGCGTAAACGAATTTATCGCCGAACTGAAACGCGCGTTTGAAGAGGAAAATCGAGTTCACCCGCGCCAGGGAATTCAGCCCGCCCAAACGGCCGCCATCTGCCTCGCCCGCGCGACGTGGTTGATGGACGGCCAAAACCGGCAAGCCTGGTTTCCAAAGTCGCCCGATTGGACTATTCTGCTGGGGCAGGGGACCGACATCCCCACGCCGACCCAGAGTCGCACGTTAAACGTGCTCCTGGCCGATGATTTGGTGGAAGTGGTCTCTCGCTTTGACGGTGTAGTGCAAACGCTGGGCCTGGCCATCGGCAATCCCGAACGGGAAGAATTGCTCGCACAGACTGCGGGCAACCGGGGCGTGGACCGCATCGTCAAACTCGGTCGGATGCATGTGTTTGGTTCTCCTTGGGACGGGATGGATTTGATTCGTTCTATGGTTCGGGTAGTCCGGCACGTGCCGTCACAAAATCTGCA
This sequence comes from Verrucomicrobiia bacterium, assembly GCA_036489615.1. GTDB lineage: Bacteria > Verrucomicrobiota > Verrucomicrobiia > Limisphaerales > UBA11358 > UBA11358. The sequence goes on from DASXFM010000160.1 coordinate 1,469, forward strand.
AACTGTGGAGAAATAATCTTATGAAAGACTCAGGAGCATTTTTAGAAGCGATGGATCGCAAGGCCCGGATACTGGCGCCGGCCGCGCGCGCCACGTTTGAGGCCAACCGTGAACTATGTTCCTGGTTGCTGGATCCATTGGCGCGTTGGGCGGAAGCAGCCTACGGCGAACAGGTTTTCGACGAGGCTGCCCAGGGCTATGCCAGGTATTGCCTCAGCATCGCCAAAGCCCAACAGATTTACGAACGCGCCGGGCGTTACACCCCCGAGGCGATGCCCGAAATCATGTCCGGCGTTTACGAAGACGCGAGCTACATGGTGCCCTATATGTGGGCCGCCATTTTGATTTATCCCTTCTGGCCTTCGATGGTTAGCCACATCGCCATGTTTCGCGACCGCTTCCTGCGTCGCCTTCCAAAAAATGCCCGCGTTTTGGAACTCGCCTGCGGCCACGGCGTGCTCAGCCTGCTCGCCGCCGAAGAACGTCCGGACATTCAAGTGGAAGGCGTGGACATCAGCCCGCCCGCCATTGCCGTAGCCAATCGCCTTCTCAAAGTCTCCGGCCATGCGAACCGTGTGAAGTTTGAAACCCGCGATGCCCTGAAAGTAGATGACGTGGCCCCCGGTGGCGAATATCAGGGCATCATCTCGGGGATGCTCGCCGAACATTTGCCCGAACCCAAACCGCTCTTTACCGCCATGGGCAGGTTGGTTTCCAAAGAAGGCCTGGTCTTTTTCAGCACTGCCCTTGAATCCGCCCAGCGCGACCACGTCTATGAATACAATCAGGAAAGTCAGCCCCTGCAAATGGGTGAAGAAGCCGGGCTGCGCGCCGCGGAAATGGTCTCCGATGCCGCTACCAGCTCCGTCAGCAAAGGCCGCTTCCTCCCACGTGCAGCCGCCACCATTTTCCATCGCCGCCGCGCCTGACCGCTAAAGATTGTTCGTTATGAGTAAACCTCTCTTGAACTTTGAGGAAGTCCGGTCTCTGTTGAAACAGAGATTTCCCATGCTGATGGTGGATAGCGTCGTTGCGCTCGAACCCGGCAAAACCATCAGCGCTATCAAAAATGTCACCGGAAACGAAATTCAATTTCTTGGTCATTTTCCTGAGCAGGCTATCATGCCCGGTACGCTCATCGTGGAAGCCATCGGACAGGTCGCTTGTATACTTTTCTCAAAGACGACCGGCACCGGTTCTGCGCCCGGCGAACTGCTTGTCCTCGGCAGCATAAATAACATGAGATTTTTAAATCCCATCGTTCCTGGCGAACGGATGGAAATTAATGTCAAGGTGCTCAAGTTCGTCCAGGACTTTGCCCTTGTCGAGGGCACCGTGACCGTGGATGGCACCGTTGCCGCCACCGGCAGCCTCGGTTTTGCCCGCCGGGCATTGCCTCAGGTCGCGGCAAATTCTCCACAAGGCTCATGACCCATTCAGTCCCACGCCAGTTTTTTAACCGGCTATTGCATCTCTTGGCCCGCTTTCTTCCCGGGGCCACGAGCCTCCGGCCGTTTTTGCATCGCCTGCGGGGCGTCAAAATCGCCAAAAATGTTTTTATCGGTGAGGAAGTCTATCTGGATAACGAACATCCGGAAGCGATCGAATTGTGCGAAGGCGCTCTCCTCGGGCTTCGGACGACGATTGTCGCCCACACGCGCGGCCCGGGCCGAGTCATCATCGGAAAAAATGTCGTCCTGGGCGCCGGTACCCTGATCACTTGTGTCGGAGGTAAGACTCTTGAGATTGGCGAAGGTGCCGTCATCGGGGCCGGTTCCGTCGTTGGAAACAGTATTCCGCCCTTTACCTTCTGCGGAGGTCCCCGGGTTCGTGCCCTGGCAACCGTAACTGTGCCTTTCACGCTGGACACCAGCTATGAGAATTTTGTGAGAGGCCTCCGCCCCCTGGGAAAGTCTGCGCCGTCGCCAAACGCCTCAGAGTCCAAAAAAACCGGCGCTTGAGAATTTCGCTCCCCTCAGCCATCTTAGCTGCGAAAGGAGAATTTGTTATCGCACCATGAAACCGGGATTCTGGGGTCTTTTTGTTCGGAAAGAACGCTGGGGATTATCCTGGCGCGGCTGGCTCGTCTCGGTCGTGGCAGTTCTGTTGGTTGGCTTTTTTGTGTTTTTTGAAATCCATCCTTTTTTGGCAGTCACCCACCGCGAGAATTCCAATGTACTCGTGGTCGAAGGCTGGGTTCATGAATATGCCACCATTGCCGCCGTCCGCGAATTCAATGACGGTCACTATCAACAGGTTTATACCACGGGTGGCCCGGTCGATGGGCTTCCAGAGTACGTGAATGATTTCCAAACTTCTGCCAGTGTCGGTGCCGACCTGCTGAAAAAGGACGGCCTGTCGGATCATTTAATCCAGATGGTGCCTTCGCACGTGATGGACCGGGATAGAACCTACAGCTCCGCCGTCGCCTTGCGGAACTGGTTTCATGACCACAATGTGTCTGTGCAAAGCTTTAACGTCTTGACTGAGGACGCCCATGCCCGACGTACCTGGCTGCTTTTTCAGGAAGCTTTTGGCAAGGATGTGAAAGTGGGCATTATCTCTATTCCTGATCCCGGCTACGATGCCACCCATTGGTGGCGCTATAGCGAAGGTGTACGTGATATGATCGGCGAAGGCCTTGCTTATCTTTATGCCAAGTTCTTTTTTTGGCCAAAGAGCTGATTCTAAGAGACATACCTCTTGTGGTTTGCCTTTCTATGACTGATAAGATTCCCGACGTTTTCCGCATCGCATCATAACTATTTAATATAGAAATAATTACGTTTATTTTTCGAATCCAACGCGTCAGAGAAGTTTACGCGTTTGTCACAAGGCGGGAAAAAGTCAAAATTAATTTTAAGTCGTAAGTAATTGAAAGCGAATTACTTAAAATAAAACACAATCCATGCCTCCGAGGCTAGCATGGAAATTGCAAAGAAGTTTATCCAGTCCCAATCAGGGGAACCGTTGAAATTATGATCCTCCTCCTAGGAGCCACAGGTTATGTCGGTCAGGCTTTTTCGTCCGAGTTGCGACGTCGAAAATTGTCTTTTATTCCGTTAACGCGGAAAGCCATTGACTACACAAGCTTTGACGCTTTGTTCGATTACATCCGGAAAATGAAACCGGAGTTCGTGATCAATGCCGCCGGTTATGCTCCCAATACTAATCTTGAAGTCTCCGAATCTGCGCATTGGGAAGCCCTGTGCGCGAACGCGCTGCTTCCCCAAACGATTGCCCGCGCCTGCCTTATGACCAATACGCCTTGGGGCCATGTCTCCTCGGGCAACATCTACGCCGGCGCCAAGATCGAAAACGACCAGGGGCAGATGCGGATCGAACGTGACCTTAATCGTCTTGAAATTCGCAAACTCTTCACCCGGTATCCGGAAAAAATCCTGGGTTTCACCGAATGGGATGAACCCAACCTTTCCTTCCGGCGCGCCCCTTGCAATTTTTACAGTGGTACTAAAGCCCTGGCGGAAGAAGCGATTCATGGCGTCGGCAAATATTATGTCTGGCGCCCGGGAACCTTCTTTGACGAACGGAATGATAGCCGGAACCTGCTTTCAAAATTGCAGCAACATAAAAAAGTTCAGGACCATCTCATAGCTGTCACCCAATTGAATGACTTTGTCAGGGCTTGTTTAGGCTTGTGGGAACACGGCGCCGCCTTCGGCATCTATAACGTCGTTAATGGTGGAGCGATAACAACCCGGCGCATGGTCGAACTCATCCAACAAATTCTTAAGCCCCAGCGCGAATTCGAATTTTTGGAAAATAGCGATGAAGCTCATTCTCACCCGGTCATGTCTCTGTGCGCTAATTGCGTCCTCGATGCCTCCAAGCTGGCTGCCTCGGGGATCAAAATGCGCTCCGCTGAAGAAGCCTTGAAAGGTTCATTGCAGAAATGGCATGCCGCAGATTCCTCCATGGCCTACACCAGCGCTGAAGTTCAACCCGTAAATGCTGCCTTGAGTGGGATGGCGCTTTTTGAGAAATTGTTCGCTCGGCCAACATGACAGTCCCCGGGTTATCTTTCCCGGTCAACCGCTGTCCCCGACCCTCGACTTTTCCTTGGAAGGCAACGTTGTTGTGTGTCGCGGCCACGGTTCCCGGAGCTATGGCGCAGAGCCTTCTTGCGCCACCGCCGGCATCTGCTCCGTTGGTTCCTTCGGCGGTGCAGGAATACCAAACTAATCAGGCTGTCCAGATGCAGGTGTTTTCGCCTTCGGATACCGCCCCGTCGCAGGAGGATAATCAGCCCTTCAAATGCGGTCCTCTCGTTATCCGTCCGCACCTTTTTTACCAGTTCCTCTATGGCAGTGGCATTGACTCGTCGCCGGGACAATCGCATAACACCATCGTCCAGCAACTTTCGCCGGGCGTTTTGTTCGATATCGGTTCTCACTGGACCCTCGACTACACGCCCACGATGAATTTCTATTCCAGCAGTGACTTTCAGAATACCGTGGACCACAGCGCCCAGTTGCAATGGGGCTCTTCTTTCCACGATTGGTTTGTGACCGCCTCTCAAAGTTATCTCAAGACCTCGGACCCGCAGGCGGAAACCGCCGGCCAAACCGACCAGCAAACCTATACCACCGCGCTTAACGCCATCTACAATTTCAATGATAAGCTTTCCGCGAATCTGGGAGTGAACCAAGCCTTCAATTACTTTGGCACTGGCCAGGTATCCACCAACCTTACTTTGGGATTGGCTGACTCACGCAACTGGTCAACCATGGATTGGTTGTACGATCAGTTATGGTCGCGCTTTAACCTCGGCCTTGGCGTCGGGTTCGGCTACAACCAGCAGGCTGGCAGCCCGGATTCCATCTATCAACAATACCAGGCCAGCCTCAATTGGCGTATCACGGACAAAGTCAGTTTTGCCTTAAACGGCGGTCTCGAAGACCAGGAATATTTGAGCGGCGGTGCCAGTGACATCCTCACGCCTATCTTCGGCGGCACGCTTCAATACCAGCCCTTTGGCCAAACCCGCATCACATTGACCGCCAATCGCACCGTCTCCTCCTCCTTTTACCAAAATGAAGTGGTCGAAAACACCTCCGTCAGCGCCGATTTCAACCAGCGTTTGTTCGGTAATCTCTTCCTGGATTTGACCGGTGGTTATACCAGCAGCAGTTACGTTGCGACGGTTATCGGCCTTTCGACTGCCCGCAATGACGATTCTTATACGTTTAACGCCCGTCTCTCCTGTCCTTTTCCGAAACGGGGAACCTTTACCGTGTTCTATCAATACAGTAAAAATATTTCCACGCAAACCGGCTTTGCCGCCGGCAGTGCCGCTTTCGGCTATAACAGCAGCCAGTTTGGCTTCGATGTCGGTTACACCTACTAGGTCCGGATTAAACCAATCCGAACCTCCTGCATTAAAATGGCGGAACTTCCCGCGCATTTCGAAAAACAGCCCTTGAATTCTCCAATGCCATCGGCAGCGTTCAACCATTCCAAATCAACCGGCCTCGCCCAATTGCGGCGCTTTGCCCTCACGGCGGGAATCCTCGTGCTCTGTTTTGCCCTGCCGCTCTGGCAACTCTTCCGGTTCGCCATCGGCAGTGAACTCTATTCGTACATCATTCTGATTCCCTTCATCAGTTTTTATCTTCTATGGTTGAGCCGGGCAACCCTGCCCATCTCTCCGCGGCCCGCTCGGCTGATGAGCCTGCTTTTCCTGTTCGCCGGCTTGGCCCTGACCGCCGCGTATTGGCTATTGTTTCATTCCAGCTTGCGCTCGGCCTACGATGATTACCTGGCCGTGATGACTATTTGCTTTCTTCTCTTCTTTTATGGGATTTCAGCTTTGTTTTGGGGAACACCAACGCTTCGTGCCGCTGCCTTTCCTTTGGCCCTTCTTGTTTTCATGATCCCCATCCCGCTGGCCATGACCCAGGAAATTAATACATTTTTGCAATCCGGTTCTGCCCTCGCCGCTGCGGGATTTTTCTCGCTGACTGGCACCCCTTACTATCAGGAAGGCTTGGCGTTTCAACTATCCGATATCCGGCTGCAAATCGCCCCCGAATGCAGCGGCATTCATTCCACGCTCGTATTATTTATCACCAGTTTGCTGGCCAGTTATCTTTTCCTGCGCACGCCCTGGAAACGGGCGTTGCTAACGCTGGTCGTGATTCCCCTGGGCCTGATTCGCAATGGCTTCCGCGTTTTCGTTATCGGGCAAATGTGCATCCATATGGGGCCGAAAATGATCGATTCCCCCGTTCACCACAAAGGTGGTCCGTTATTTTTTGTCTTGTCCCTCATCCCGTTATTTTTATTGTTGGTCATTCTTCAAAAATCAGAGAAGGGTGCCCCACCGGCCGGCTTGGGAACATCTGGAAAAAGTCATGCATAAATTAACTCATTGGATTTCTCCATTGATCGCTCTCGTCTTGCTGGCTTCGGCCGGGGCCGGTTGCACCGCCAAAGTCAAAGCGTCCCATTATTTGAAGCGCGCCGAACGGTACTATGATGCCGGCCAATATCAATTGGCCGAGCTCGAATACGAGAACGTCTTGCGCAATGACCCAAATAACCACGAAGCCTGGGACCGGCTCGGGATTATTTATTTTGACGAAGGCCGCGTTCCCGAAGCCATCCCGATTCTGCGCAAGGCCGAACAACTGGATCCTGCCAACCTCGATGTCCGTTTGAAACTCGGCGCCGCCTATCTCGAATTTGGAAAGGGAAAAGACGCTTATGATGAGGCCGACGACGTCCTTTCAAATCGGCCGCGGGATGCGCGGGCGCCCCTGCTTTTAGCCGATAGCGTACCCACGAATGATTTGCCCGCCCTGGCCCTTCGCTTTCAAAAAATGCAACAGGGCCGCGATAGCGCTCCCCTGGAAGTAGCCCAGGGTACGCTTGCATTCCGCCGGCATGATTTCAAGACCGCCGAAGCCTGTTTCAAACAAGCCGTTGTGTTGGACCCTAAATCCAGCGATGCCTACACCGCGCTGGGCACTCTTTATTTGTCGCAAAAAGATTTAAAACAGGCCGATCAGGCCTTCCAAACTTCCGTTCAACTGGCCCCACCCTGGTCGGAAAATGGAGTGCGCTATGGCCAATTCAAGATTATGACCGGCGACCCCGGTGCCGGACAGCGCGTCCTGCAGGATGTCGTTGACAAGACTCCGGGTTACTTGCCCGCCTGGCTCGCCCTCGCACAACTTTCGGCTGCGGAAAATAATTATACCAACGCCCTGGCCACCCTTGACAACGTCTTAAGCCGTGACCCGCAGAACTTTGACGGCCTGCTCTTGCAAAGCCGCCTCCAACTTTTAGAGGGCCAAACCGTTCAGGCCATTACCGGTTATAAACGGATGACCAAGATCTATCCTCAGGCGCCGACTATTCGTTACGCGCTTGCTCAGGCCTATCTTGCCAACAACCAAACCAACGAAGCCGATGAGAGCCTGACCGAAGCCCTGAGCCTTAAGCCTGATTATACCGATGCCATCCTGTTGCGCGCCGAAACGGAGATTATCCATGGAGACCCTGCCACAGCGATTGTTTCTCTGCGGCAGTTGATTCAACAACAACCGCAAATCATTCGGGGCTGGTTATTGCTGGCTGAAGCCTATCGCGCCCAGGGAACGCCCAATGATGCGATTCAGACCTACCGCGAATTGGAAAATTCCTATCCTGAAAGCCCGCAGATTCCTGTGCTATTGGGCAGGTTATATTTCCAACAGGACCAAAAGGCCAACTCGCGGGCCGAACTCGAAAAAGCCCTCAAACTCCAGCCTGATTACCTCCCGGCTGTAGAACAACTCGTGGACCTGGACCTGGCCGAGAAACAATACAACGCCGCATTTCAACAGGTCCAACAACTGGCGGTTAAGAACCCCAATGGCGCGCTTCTGCAATTGCTTTTGGGCACCACTCTTGCCGCCCAGGGTGAAACCAACGAAGCCGAATCAGCTTTGTCCAAAGCCATCAGCCTTCAGCCCAATTCCCAGGCTGCCTATTTGCTCCTCGCGCAACTTTACAATCAGGCCGGCCAAAATCAAAAAGCTCTCGACGAATTGCAGCTCGCCCTCGTTAAAGATCAAAATGATTTTGCCGCGCTCATGCTTAAGGGCATCATTTATAATTCGGAGAACGATTACGACAATGCCCGTGACGCCTATCAGGACGTGCTGGCCATTGCCCCTGCCAATGGGATGGCTCTCAATAACCTGGCCTGCATCTACGCCGATCACCTGAACCAGCTCGATAAAGCTTACCCGCTGGCGCGCCAGGCTCATGATCTTGCCCCGACCGATCCCTACATTGCCGATACGCTCGGTTGGATTCTATATCGAAGAGGACAATACACGTCGGCTCTGATTTTGCTCCGGCAAAGCGTTGATAAATTATCCGTTATGCCCGAAATTCAGTTTCACTTGGGCATGACTTGTTACATGGCGGGGTATGAAACTGAGGCCGCTACCGCGTTTCAACAAGCCCTTCAATCAACGGGTGATTTTCCAGAGAAAGACGACTGCCGGCAACACCTCGCCGTCCTGAACATTGATGCGCGTCACGCCCGTGCTGACACGCAAGCCTGGCTTGAAAAATGGACCGCCGATCATCCGGACGACTTGGTTGCCTTGGAACGTCTGGGCGCGATTTACGAATTCTCTGGGAAGTCGGACAAAGCCTTGGCCGCGTACCAGGCTATCCTAAATGTAAATCCTCAAAACGTCCCCGCGTTGCTCAGCCTCGCCCGCCTGGATTCCTCTATTGATATCCAAAAGGCCTATCAACTGGCCAGGTCTGCGTATGACTTGAATCCCAATGATCCACAAACCAGCCAACTCCTGGGGCATCTTGCTCTTGCCACGGGGAATTATCCCTGGGCTCTGACTGCGCTCGAATTATCCATCCGCGCCCAACCGCAAAATCCGGAAGTTAATTATGATCTCAGTTGGGCCTATTACAGTATGGGCAAAGTTCCTGAAGCCAGGACGGCCATGCAGAACGCTCTCCAGGCACAAAACGCCTTTTCGCACACAGATGACGCCAAACGTTTTCTGGCCATGACCTCCACTGCCGGTGCTTCCGTTCAGGCCCAGGCTGCCGAAATCTTAAAAACCATGCCCAACTATGTTCCCGCGCTTATGGTTAAGGCCGGTATGGCTAAACCAAACGGCGACACTTCAACTGCCCAACAGACCTACCAAGAAGTGTTAAAGTTTTATCCCGACTTTGCCCCCGCTCAAAAAGATCTCGCCATTCTTTACACAAAAAATCCCGACAATGATTCCCAGGCCTATCCGCTGGCCGTCAAGGCACGCGAGGCGTTCCCCAGCGACCCCGCCATCGCCAAATGTCTCGGCGTAATCGTTTGCCGGCAGGGAGACTACACTCGTGCCGCTGCTTTGTTGCAGGAAAGTGCTCGTCAGTTAAATCGGGATCCCGAATTGTTATATTATTTGGGGGTGGCCCACTTCCATTTGAACAACAACGCGGAAAGCAAAGCGAACCTGCAACAGGCTTTGAGTTTGGATTTGACCGGAAAAGACGCCGCTGATGCGCGGCATATCTTGGCAGAGATAAGATGAACCGAATGAATAGTTTACCGCAAAACCGTCGGAAAAGCTTACTCTTTCTCATTAAAAATCATATGTACCTATAAATAAGGTATTTATCAAAATAACCCCGTAAATCTTTCCGTCGAAGATTCTTACGTTTCTCTCTTTTCACCGCAGAGCCTGATAAAAATCAGGTAATAAAATAAGATTTGTAAGATGCTTAATTTTAACAGTTTATAAAAAATTAGTTTCAATTTGTAAAATAAGTCACAATCTTGGCATTTCATCTGCGTAAAGCACGTATCATGAAGTTTTTATACCGATCAGTTCTTACCTTAGTAGCCGCGTCCATGCCTTTGGCAGCCACCATGGTTAAGGCCAACAACATCGTTGGTACGGCCACCATTGATGCTTACAACGGTGTTTATCCCGGCTCCGATGGCTACCCCTCCGGCGGTGGAGAATTTACCGCTTATACTTCCCAAAATTACATCCAGTACTACGCTAATGTTGCGACCTACCAGGGTGGATTCGAAACGTTTTGCACCGAAGTAGGAGAGGAAATGACCCCGGCGAATTGGGGCGGTCCGACCTACAGTTACTCTTTAGGCAACATTACCCAGCCCATCTCGGGCGGCGGCATAGGTAGCGCCACCGCTCTTACCCAGGGAACCGCGTGGCTTTATTACCAGTTTGCTACCGGCAATTTGAATAATTATAATTACACCTACGGCGGTGGTCGTGAAGCGGATGACACCTTACTCCAAGCCGCCATCTGGGCATTGCAAGGCGGCCAGAGCTATACCGCCGGCGGTTATGCCACCCTTGCCGACACAGAAGCCAATAATATCTATTACCTGGCAGCCGTTGGTGCCCTCAATGGGACAGCCAATGCTGATAGCGCCTACACTGGCTCAGCGATTGAACTCCTGCAATTGTGGGACGGCTCAACGCCCGCGCAAAATCAATTGGTCGTGACCGGTTCCTGGAGCGTGCCCGATGGCGGCTTTACCCTGGTCATGCTCGGTATTGGAATGATAGGGCTCTTCTTTTTTCGGTCGATACGGGCTAAGGCCGCCTAAATAGGTGGTCAAAAAAATTCTCGGCGTAGGATTTTGTAATTAGATTTTAAAACGGTGCGGTCCCAGTGGCTGCACCGTTTCTCAACTTATCTCCGGTTTGTTAACCCGCAGTCACTCGGCCTTTTCAAGGTCGGATTCAATTTGATTCCCTTGTCGCCGAAACACCCTTCCCACATTTTGATGGGAGATTTTGCAGTTTCGAATTAAAGTAACGGCTGTAAAGCTATGAGCACTGCGGACATTCTTGGCTTTGGCAGCGCGCTTTTTTGCTGTGCCTTGGCCTTGATCGTTGCCTTGGGCGAACGGCGTTCCCTTGTTCAATGGACCTTTATCACCGGCATGGCGGGCTTTGCCGCGGAAAATGTCCTCTCCGCCCTGGCGTCAGACACCATCCTGCCGGAAGAAATGGTCTACCTGCAGAAATTGCGGCTCATCATCATGGCGCTCGTGTCCGGGGTTTGGCTCTTTTTCAGCCTGAGCTATGCCCGCTGGAACTATTTGGAATTCCTCAAACCCTGGCGTTTCATTCTGGGCGCGGCTTTTCTCGTCCCTTTGCTGCTCGGCGCTTTATGCAACAATGATTTGATCATTTCCGCGAGCCAAACCAAGGCCGGTCCCTGGGTATTCGGCCTGGGAATTACCGGCGCCGTCCTGAATCTCTTTTCGATCTTTGCCGCCATTCTCGTGCTCATGAATCTGGAATGCACTTATCGCGCCGCTGTTGGTACCATGTTATGGCGCATCAAATTCATGATTCTCGGTCTGGGGCTGATTTTCATTGTCGAGGCCTACCTCAGCAGCCAGGTGCTTCTCTTCCACAATTCCCTGAACCTTTCTTTGCAAAGCGTGACTTCCATCGGGATGCTGCTGGGCGGTCTCCTGGTTCTGCGCTCGCTCTTTCGTGCCGGGCATTTTAATGCGGATGTCTATCCTTCGAAATTTTTCGTCCAGACTTCGCTCACCCTGATGCTGGCCGGCATCTATTTCTTTACCGTCGGAATTTTCGCCCGCGTCGTCGAATTTTTTGGCGGCGATGCGTCCTTCACCTTCAAGGCTTTTATCCTGTTGGTCGCGCTGGTGTTGGCTGCCGTTTTATCCCTGTCCGATCGCATGCGGCAATATCTGCGCCGCTTCATGAGCCGGCACTTTCAGCGGCCCCTCTACGATTACCGTTTGATGTGGCTCCGGTTCACCGAAGAAACCGCCTTCAACGTCCAACCCGCCGAACTCTGCCAGGCCACGGTAAAATTTCTGTCCGATATCTTTCAGGTCCTGTCCGTCACCATCTGGCTGGTGGACGATAAAGGGGAAAACTTTACGTTCGCCACTTCGACGTTCCTTTCCGAGAGCCGCGCCAATGAACTCAAACTCCAAACCGCCGATGCCGTCACTGTCATCCGTGCCCTGGAAAAGCACTCTGACCCCGTGGACATTGACACCTCCAGTGAAAGCTGGGCGGCTGCCTTGAAACAATGCCACCCCGACGAATTTCGTTCCGGCGGCAACCGCATTTGTGTCCCTCTCATCAGCGGTGGCCAGATGCTCGGGATGATCATCCTCGGTGATCGCGTAAAGGCGTTGCCCTTTTCCTGGCAGGATTTTGACCTTTTAAAGTGCGTTGCCGATTCCATGGCCGCCGGCCTCCGCAACATGCAGCTTTCCCAAAAACTTCTTCAAGCCGGCCAGTTGGAGGCCTTCTCGACGATGTCTGCTTTTTTCGTCCACGATCTCAAGAACACGATTTCCACGCTGAATCTGATGTTAAAAAATCTTCCGGCGAATTTTGATAACCCGGAGTTTCGAGAAGATGCCTTGCGGGGAATCGCCAAGACCATCGCGCACGTAAATCACCTCATCCAGCGCCTTGGCCAGCTCCGTGGCCGTTTGCAAATCAAGCCGGTGGCTTCCGACCTCAACGAACTCGTGCTTTCCGCCTTGGACACGGTGGAGGCGACTCCCCAAATCAACCTTGTAAAAACCCTTCATCCCTTGCCCAGGATCCAAATGGATCAGGAGCAGATGCTCAAAGTCGTGACCAACCTCATCTTTAATGCCCGGGAGGCCGTTTCCTCCACCGGTGAAGTTCGCGTTGAGACTTCCCAAAATAATGGATGGGCCGTTCTTTCCGTCTCCGACAACGGTTGCGGCATGGAACCCGATTTTTTAAATCATTCACTGTTTCGTCCCTTTCAAACCACCAAAAAGAACGGCCTGGGCATCGGTCTCTTCCAGAGCAAAATGATTGTCGAGGCCCATCAAGGCCGCATCCAGGTTGAAAGCCAGCCCCGCAAGGGCACCACCTTTCGTGTTATTCTACCCATTCCCAAATAAGCCTATGAACGCAAAAATACTCATCGTTGAAGATGACGAAGAAATTCGTACCCAAATGAAATGGGCTCTGGCCAAGGACTATGAGATCCTGCTCGTCGAAAATCGCGCCGCCGCCCTCGAGACCTTTCGCTCGGCGCGCCCTTCCGTGGTCCTGCTGGATTTAGGGCTGCCGCCCCATCCCGGCAATCCCGAAGAAGGCCTTGCCGCCTTGTCCGAACTATTGGCTCTGGACCGGCTGGCCAAGGTCATTATCGTGAGCGGGCAGGGGGAAAAGGAAGTCGCCCTGCAGGCCGTCGGTGCCGGTGCCTGCGATTTTCTTTGCAAGCCCATTGAAATGGACGAACTCAAGTTCGTTCTCAAACGCTGCCTGCACGTGGACCGGCTCGAACGTGAATACCGCGCCATGCGCGAAATCATGCAGGCCGACGATTTTGAAGGCATGCTCGGCAACAGCCGCCCCATGCAGGCCGTCTTTGAATCCATCCGCAAAGTCGCCACCACCGATGTGCCGGTTTTGATCCTCGGTGAAAGCGGCACCGGCAAAGAAATGGCCGCCAAGGCCATTCACCAGCGCAGCCGCCGCAAGAACGGTCCCTTCGTCGCCATCAATTGCAGCGCCATTCCCGAAACCCTTCTGGAAAGTGAATTGTTCGGGCACGAAAAAGGCGCTTTCACCGGCGCGCACATTCAGCGCAAAGGCCGGATTGAGAGCGCCTCTGGCGGCACCCTTTTCCTCGATGAAATCGGCGAGATTCCTACTCAGTTGCAGGTCAAGCTCCTCCGCTTCCTCCAGGAACAACGCATCGCACGCGTCGGCGGTCGCGAAGAATTTCTGATTGATACCCGCGTCGTTACTGCAACCAATGCCGACCTCAAGAAAGCCATGGGTGCCGGGACATTTCGGGAAGACTTATTCTATCGCCTTGCCGTGGTCCAGATTTCGATGCCACCCTTGCGCGAACGTGAAAATGATATTTCATTGCTTGCCCAATCTTTTCTGAATCGGTTTGCCACCCAAATCCCGAAAAAGGGCCTGACCTTCGATCGGGAAGCCATCCGGGCCATCAACGTTCATCAATGGCCTGGAAATGTTCGTGAACTCGAAAACTCTGTCCGCCGTGCTGTCATCATGGCGGAAGGTAAGCATCTCACCTCAAAGGATTTAGGGTTGAACTCCGCGATTACTGGAAATATCGCCACCCTCAAGAGTGCCCGCGAAGCTCTCGAGCGCGAGTTCATCCAGCGCGCCTTGCGCAAGCACGCCGGTAAAATCACCGCAGCCGCTACCGACCTCGGTGTGAGCCGCCCCACGCTTTACGAACTGATGGAAAAACTGGAAATCGCCCGGGAATGATTACCGGTAATCATCCATCCGCACCGTCTGGCAATGGATTCGGATTGCGTGGATGGCCTGTTTCCCTTACAACAATAACAAGATAGAAAATCGAAAAGTGACCTTATGAAAAATCTTATCTCCCAAAAGCAATTTTTATCTCCCCTGGCAAAACTGCCCTGCCTGCTGCTGCTTGTTGCGATGCTCGCCCTGACCGGCTGCCAAACCGATCAGTTCGACGCCTCCCAGTCGATTGCCGGTGTGCCCAAACAATTCCAGGCTGATGCCCTGACCCTCCGGGAAGGTGACACGCTCAACATCTCGTTCCCGGGTTCGACCACCCTGGATACCACCCAACAAATCAGGCCAGACGGTAAAATCGTGCTGCCTCTGATTGGCGAAGTGGCTGCGGCGGGCAAGGCGCCCGAAGCCCTTCAAAATGAACTGCTCAAAATGTATCAGCCGCAAGCGACCGTTAAGCAGGTCATGGTGAGCGTACAATCCCCGACTATTCCCATTTATGTGACCGGGGCGGTGCTTCGCCCGGGCCCCATCGCCGTCAACCATCCCATTTCGGTCCTGGATGCCGTTATGGAAGCCGGTGGTTTTGATTACACCAAAGCCAACCTTAAAGGCGTCGTCATCGTCCGGCAACAAACGGATCGTACCGTCAGATACAAATTGAACCTCAAAAAAGTGTTGTCAGGGTCGGAAGGCGGGCCTTTTTACTTGAAACCCTATGACATTGTGTACGTACCTGAACGATTTACTTGGTTTTAAATCTCGCCTTTCGTAAATGATTTAGTTATTCTCTCGGTAGAATCAGAAGTAGCTTGACGTCTCGGGCCTTTCCCCCGGTTCGTTCTCAGATGCGAAAACAGAAGGACCTAAACTATGAACGCCAGGTTCTATTACCTGGGCATCCTGCTGGCTTTATTTGCCGGTATCCCTCAGGCCCTGCCTCAAACACCCTATATTAGTTCGTTTAGTAGCAGCGGCCTGTTGGTCTGCACCAACTTGTTTCCCGGCAGTACGGCTGCTGTCTATTCGTCACCATCCTTCACCGGCCCGTGGTACACTAGGAAAGGGCTCGGTTCGATCACCGTTGATTCAAATGGAACATTCCAGATCTATGTGCCCATAAATGGCCAGGGCGCAGTCTTTTATCGCGTTCTTGGCATCGCTGCGGTTGATCCTTTTGCCGGCATGGCCCTCATCCCCGATGGCTCTTTTGTCATCGGAGGAGATGGTATTCCTGATGCCGTCACCAATGACATTGACGTGTCCGCATTTTACATGGACACCAACCTTGTGACCTATAGCCAATGGCAGGCGGTTTATGCTTATGCCACTAACAGCGGCTACACCTTTGACAACCCCGGTGCCGGTAAAGCTGCCAATCATCCCGTCCAAACCGTGAATTGGTATGACGCAGTTAAATGGTGCAATGCACGGTCACAGCAAGCCGGTCTGGCTCCGGTTTACTATTCCGACCCGGCCCTGATGCAAATCTATACGAACGGAGATACACCTCCTTACATCGATTGGACCGCCGAAGGCTATCAGTTGCCCACCGAAGCAGAGTGGGAAAAGGCCGCCCGCGGCGGTTTCGGCGGCCTGCGCTTTCCCTGGGGTGATACCATATCCGAAGACCAAGCCAACTATGTCGGCAATACCAATCTATTTAGCTACGATCTGGGACCCTACAATGGTAATAATACCAACTTCGATGACGGTGTGCCCCCTTATACCAGTCCCGTGGGTTATTTCCCGCCCAATGGATACGGCCTGAATGACATGGCCGGGAACGTCCAGGAGTGGTGCTGGGATTGGTATGGTACGCCTTACGGCCTTCCCACCATCGATGACCCAACCGGTCCGGATTCAGGAACTTATCGCGTCCTGCGTGGCGGTCATTGGAACTTCTTTGCCTTTATTGCGCGTTGTGCCAACCGTGGCAAAAACAACCCTGATTATGCAGACAATACCATTGGTTTTCGCTGTGTTAAGG
>DASXFM010000176.1:0-8699 GCA_036489615.1 Verrucomicrobiia bacterium
GAAATTGGCCTGACTTTCGCCAACGCCTTGCGCTCGATTTTGCGCCAGGACCCGGACATTATTATGATCGGGGAAATCCGCGACACCGAAACGGCTGAAATCGCCATCGAAGCCGCGCTGACCGGCCACCAGGTGCTTTCCACCATGCATTGTAATGATGCTCCGGGCGCCATCGCGCGTCTGGACGACATGGGCATCGCGCCTTTCTTAATTTCCTCCTCTGTCATCCTTTCCTGCGCGCAACGACTGATGCGCCGTATTTGCTCTCATTGCAAGGAGCCGGTCACGTACCCGGCGAAAATGTATGAAGACCTGGCCATAGAGCCAGGAGTCTTCGATGGCGTCCAACTCTTTCGCGGGCGTGGTTGCGACCGTTGCAAGAATTCAGGTTATCTCGGCCGTATGGCCATCATCGAAGCTATGACGGTGACCGATCCAATCCGCAAACTCATCATCGCTCGCGCCAACACGCGCGAAGTCGGAAAAATCGCCGTCAACCAGGGAATGCGTACCCTGCGAATGGTGGCGCTGGACCGCGCAAAAGAAGGGCTGTCCACTCTCGAGCAAACTCTTGTCATAACCTCGATCCACTAACCCGAAGGCGGGCCAACATTACGAAGCATCAATGAACGGGCGTTCCCAAAGGCGTTTGGGGTACGGTCCAGGGCGGCGGCTTTGGCGCCCATGAAGTAGTGGTGGCAGGCTGGAACGATTTACTATTTTGGCCCGGAAGAGTGGGCAACGTGGGCAATTGTGGGAGCGTGTCCAGAGGATTCGCTTGCGGGGGAGAAAAGGGCGACTGGGAAGCAAAAATGGAACTCGACACGGTGGCGGGCGCGGCGAAATTGATTGGCACCGATCCCGAGGCATGGGCGGTAGGTGTCATGGTGCCGCTGGTCAGACCTGAATCCCATGATGATTGCTGTGAGGCGGATTGTGACGGACTGAACAGGGTATCCGGGTTATTGGCATCGTGATTGCCAAATCGGCCGCTAATCCGATTGTCGTTTCGAGCGCTGTCAAAAAATTCGCCAAAGAATCCTGACGCTCTCGCTGTGGTGTTGGAAGAACCTGTGTCGAAAGCCCCAGGGCTTTTTCCGGGATCATCAGACCAGGCCTTCGCCCATCCGGGCTCGGCGAATATCGCATTTGTATCGGAAGCGAAAATGTTTGTTTCACCATTATCCAATTGCCCCGGCCTTTTTTGAGGCCCGTCGGGCTTTTCGGCGAGCCCAAAAATCTCTTCAGCAGTCGGGACATTCATAATCTGTGCTGGCGTCAAATCGCCGATTCCTTTGCGGACATTCATTGGGTCCCGGAAATCATCGTGGATCCTCGGGTTGTCCTGTGGAAGCATCGGAGGCGGTTGGAAAAACATTGGCGGCGGCGTGGGCGCGGAGAATTGATGGCCGGGGAGTTCCCCCGACGGTAAACTTGCCGAATCCTGGGCCTCGGGCGCTTGGACCATGGGAAGCGGGGCATTGGACGTGATTTGCCCCTCGGGCGACGAAAATACAATATGTTGTCCGTCCGTTGACTGCGCCTTTGCTATCGAAAACAGGCCACATATCAAGCCGGCGAGCAACAGGGCTTCAACATCTGCGATCCGGAAACTCATTTGGAGTTTGACAAAATACCGCCTAAAACGTTCGCGGTCAAGGGTGGATGGTTCCGGGTATTCCAAAAATTCGTCACTTTCTTATTAATTCAGGGCATGAGTCGGCTGGCGGACGAATCAGCCGAACTGAATGATTTCAACCGCTTATTTCGGGGCGCCAAATTCGCCAAAACGGTTCGGGCCACCATTCGAGGATGACGTTGACTTAATAACTCTGATTTACTATAAAACGGCGACCACCACTAAACTCGAGCCTCAAATTTATGTCGAAAACTTTTCGCGTTGGGCTGGTTGGCTACCGCTTTATGGGACGGGCGCATTCGAACGCCTGGCGGCAGGCCCCAAAATTCTTTCCCCTCAAAGCCAATCTCGAACTTCATACCCTTTGCGGGCGCAACGCCGCAAATGTTCATGCCGCGCGCGCTCAGTTGGGGTGGCAGCATTCGACCACGGACTGGCGGGAAATTGTCGAATCGCCGCTCATTGATATTGTGGATGTTTCCACCCCCACGGATTCGCACGCCGAAATCGCCATTGCTGCGCTGAAAAACGGCAAGCACGTCCTCTGCGAAAAACCGCTCGGCCTGAATTTGAAGCAATGCGAGCAGATGTTTGCCGCCGCCCAAAAGGCCAGGACCGTTCACATGGTTTGCCACAATTACCGCCGCATTCCTGCGATCGCCCTGGCCCGAAAAATGATTTCTGAAGGCACCCTTGGCCGGCTTTATCATTTTCGCGCCCGTTATGCCCAGGACCGCCTGGCTGACCCGGACTTTCCGGTGGATTGGCGCTTGCAGAAGGAAACCAGCGGCAGCGGTGTTCACAGCGACATCAACTCGCATATCATTGACCTGGCCCGGTACCTGGTTGGCGAATTCAAGGAAGTTTGCGGCCTGGTTCACACCTTTATTCCCGAGCGTCCCATGGCTGCGCCGCCGATCAAAGGTATCCGCAAGATGGGCAAGGTAGATGTGCCGGATTCAGCGGCTTTTCTGGGCTGGCTGGAAAATAAAGTTCTGGCCAATCTGGAAGCCACCCGTTACGCCAGCGGACGCAAAAACTACATTGAAATTGAAATCAACGGCGATCGGGGCTCGCTCTACTTCAATTTCGAAGACATGAATAAATTGAAGTATTATAGCGGCGACGACCCGAAAGACCGCCGGGGTTTTCGGGAAATCATTGTGACGGAACGCGACGGTGTGCAGCCGTATGTGAGCCATTGGTGGCCGCCCGGCCATGGGATTGGTTACGAGCACACCTTTGTTCACAGCATCGCGGACTTCGTGAACGCCTGCGCCGAGGGCAACGGCATTCATCCCAGTTTCGAGGATGGGCTCAAGAACCAGCGCGTGCTCACCGCCGTGGAAGAATCATCGCAAAAAAGAAAATGGGTAAAGCTGTAAGCGACCGTTCGCTCCGTTGCTGGTCAGTTTGGTGTCCACGCTTCAGCGTGCTCCTGAAGCCGAATTTCGCTATCGGACCGCGTGATAAATAGGCATAGCTGTGAAATTGGTGATAAAATTTGCCGGTTTGTTTTTAACGCTTCTGTCGTTTTTGCTGTTTGAAAGCGGTTGCACTTACGCGCTCTGGACCAATACCGATTTGGTCGCTTACAAAGGGCCCGCTCAGAATCCTGACCTGCATTTGTTCGAATCGGGCCCGCGACAAGATTTTCTTGTTGTTTATGACGAGTTCTCTGAGCGTTCAGATGCTGTCCACCAGCGCGCTTACTGGCTGAAAAAAAATCAGAATCGGGTGGAAAAGCAAAAGGCCCCAGTTTTTGCCCGGCGCAATCAGGCTCGTCATTTTAGTTTGAATGCAATTCCCGTCTATTATTTGCAGCCGAAAACAAGTTTTCCCAGGGGAATTTATGCGGTTTGCAACACGAACCAGGAATCGTTCGCATTATTTTCAGCCAATCACGAAATCGGTTCCTATGATTTTCCGGTCTACCACGACCATTGGGGAAATGTTGAAAAAGTCGCCCTGACTCCGGTGGCCGTAACGGCGGACGCTACCGTTGCTGGTGGGTTGGTTGCTCTTTTCTATGCCTATGGGAGGGCTTACGGCAACTATAGTGTTCCCTTTGAGAACCTCTTTTGCAATTGAGAACACCGAAAGAAATTATCGCGTTGGCGCTGCTGCGGTTCCGGGCAGGTAAATCGTAAACACGGTGCCTTCCCCTTGCTGAGTATGGACATGAAGAGCGCCACTGGCCTCTTTGATCAGGCGTTGAACGATGTTCAACCCCAGGCCAGTTCCCTGGCGCGGTCCCTTGGTGGTGAAGAAGGGATGAAAAATCTTCGGCAGGACTTCTGCCGGAATGCCCGGTCCGTTGTCGCGGACCCACAGTTTTACGAGTGGGGCCGTGTTGTCCATGTTTTCCACGTTCAAAAGCCGGTCATTCAGGCCGTCCTTGAACTTCGTCAAGTCCAGCGGCGCGCGCAGGACCTCGCCGCCGACGTCCACCCGATGAGGAACGGGCGAACATTGAAAGGCGTTCACGGCCAGATTGAGCAGAACCTGGATCAAGTCGGTGCCGTTGATTTTGACGCCGATTTCGCCTGAAAGCGGCGTCGCCGCAAATTCATTTTCGTGCAGTGTCGGATGCACCCGCACGAGTTGCTCCAGGTCGCGAAACAACTGGTTGATATTAATGCCCGGCGCGTTTTCATCCGCATGCCGCCGCAAGAAGCCAAGGTAGCGGCGGGAAATCTCGACGCAATTGCCCGTCTGCCGCGCAATGATGCGCAGGCGGTCCTTGATAAATTCCAAATCCTCCAATTCCAATCGCGTGGAATGATTGACCCGCTGGTTGAGCACCTGAATAAAACCGGAAATCACTGTGAGCGGCCCGTTGATATCGTGGATGATGCTGGCGTAAATGTCGCCGCGGGTTTTGGCGATTTGTTCTTCGACTTTTTGTGACTGCAATTCGGCGAGCAATTCCTGGACTTTTTCGGCACTGCTGTGGATTTCGCCTTCGAGCCGGCGGCGTTGCATCGCTTGCGCCACAGCGCTGCGCATGGTCGCAATGTCGAACGGCTTATTGATATAATCGCACGCGCGCAACCGTAAAGCCTGGCGGATGGTGTCGGTCGTTTCAAACGCCGTCATCATGATCGCCTCAATATTGGGGCAGACGAATTTGAGGCGTTCGAGGACTTCGATGCCGGACATTCCGGCCATGCGAATATCCAGCACGGCCACATCGATCTCATTTTTTTGCGCGATCTCAATCGCCGACGGACCGTCCTCGGCCATGAGCAGGTCGTAATCGTCCTTGAAAATGACTCTCAACGATTGGCGGGGACCATCTTCGTCATCCACTATCAACAAGGTGCCCCGGCGTTTGGGTAGAACGACTGGCTCGGCGTCGTTTTCGATTGGTTCCACGGTTAGTGCCATGCTGAAATTCAGTTTTGTTACGCTTCTACTGAACTATTAATACAAAAATGTATATAGATGGCGGCCACGCTCAAGCAAAAAATTCGGGGTCAGACAGAATGAACAGAATTTACAGGATGAGGGAAAATAGAGCCGCACGCCCGCGCAAGCGGAATTCCACCGGAGAAGATCCGCAAATTCACGCAGATTTTTCCTTGCGTCAGGGCCACCAAGGCCGCGAAGAAAAAATGGCAGGGCGGTGCCGCCGCGCTGCCTCGGGACTGAGGTTGCGAAGGGCAGGCGGGATGCTGACTCGTTAGCCGCATAAAAGATCACTAAGGAACAGTTTCTGACTCCTCGTCGTGATATCCTACGCGCACATTTTTTGTGCCTAAGGAATGCAACTGGAAACGAACCAGGGATTCGGAACAAAAGGCACGTTTTTATTGGGAAATTCAAAGATTTGAAGTCTCTGAATGGAAACGAGGGAGCGACCGACTACGCCAACGGCGTTATATCATTCAGCCCATGGTTGGCCTGAATGCCTTCAGGGCTACCATGGGTAAGCTTCGACGACCGCCGTGCGCACATTTTCTTTGTGTAGGAAATGCAACAAGAAACGAGACGCGATTTTCACGAATTGATACGAAAAGCCATCGGTTTTATTAGGGATTTTGACGGGTGGGTTGGAAAGGACGGAAACGAACCCGCCTTCGCCAAGGTCCCGACGCGGCAAAGGGGCTTCACGCAACGGCCGCCAAGGCCGCGAAAAAAGGGCAGGGCGGTGCTC
Source organism: Verrucomicrobiia bacterium (assembly GCA_036489615.1). GTDB lineage: Bacteria > Verrucomicrobiota > Verrucomicrobiia > Limisphaerales > UBA11358 > UBA11358. The sequence continues at coordinate 5,799 of DASXFM010000176.1, forward strand.
CTGCGCTGTCTCGGGATAAACGGGATGGCTGAACCGTTACGAAAGCGCTCATACAATTGATTTGGGCGTTGCAGGAGCAACGCCCTGCCGTGGCGGCTCTGTTACACAAAAGCATCGCCGGGTGGATACGGATGCGGCTGATAGAGTTCTTCCAAAAATTTGATTTCGTCGTCCGAAAGTTTGACTGAGAGCGCCGCTATTGCATCGTCGAGGTGGTGCGGTTTGGTCGCGCCGATGATCGGCGATGTGACGACGGGTTTATGGAATTGCCAGGCCAGCGCGATCTGCGAGGGCGGCATGCCGCGCTTTTTTGCCAGTTCGTTCACGCGGTCAATGAGTGGTTTGTCCAGATCCACGGTTTTGCTGTAGAGGCGCTGGCCGAATTGGTCCGTTTTTGCGCGATCGGTTGGGGGTTGTTCGGACCAGGGGCGCGCGAGCCGTCCGCGCGCGAGGGGTGACCAGGGAGTGACGCCGATGCCTTCGGATGCGCAAAGCCGGAGCATTTCCCGTTCTTCCTCGCGATAAAGGATGTTGTAATAGTTCTGCATCGAGACAAACGTCGCCCAATGATTGGCGCGTTGGATGGCAAGGGCTTTCATGAATTGCCAGGAATGCATCGATGACGCGCCCAGGTAACGCACTTTGCCAGCGCGGACGACGTCGTTAAGGGCTTCCAGCGTTTCCTCCAGTGGCGTGTCGTAGTCAAATCGGTGGATGATATAGAGATCAATGTAGTCCGTCCCGAGCCGTTTCAGGCTTTTGTCGACTTCACACAAAATGGCTTTGCGCGAAAGGCCGCGACCATTGACATCAGGCCTGACCGGGCCGTTGACTTTGGTCGCGATCACCAGTTCGTCGCGGCGCGCAAAGTCACGAATGGCCCGGCCCAAAACCTCTTCGCTATCGCCGATGGAATAGACATTGGCGGTATCGAAAAAATTGATCCCCAGTTCGAGAGCGCGTTTGATGTATGGCCGCCCTTCTTCCTCACTGAGCGTCCACGCCCAGCTAATCATGCCCGGCCAGGGGGCGACTTTGGTTTTGCCGTAGCTCATGCAGCCCAGGCAAATTCGTGAGACTTGCATTCCAGTAGTTCCAAGGCGTGTATAATTCATATTTTCCTTATTTTCTTTATGCACCAACTTCGTGAAAAATCCAAATTTCCCGTGTATTACCTGGTGCGTGGCGCGTCAAGTATCTGTCGACGATGTTCGAACATTCTTGACGTAACATGCACGACGCAACACGGATTGATTTTCTCCTGTTGAAATTTAATTGTTTTCAAATTGCCGCAAGGATTTCCGCCGTCCGTCTGACTCTCCCCATACGGGGAAAAATCTGCGTGACGCTATGCTCATGCTGGGCGGTTGACAGCGCGGCCATGGCATCTTCGACGAAAATTTGTTCGTAGCCCAGTTCGAGCGCGGCCCGGGCAGTGCTCTCGACGCCGATGTTTGTGGCAATGCCAGTCAGGATAATCGTTGTCACTTTGCGACGCCGCAATTGCAGGTCGAGATCGGTGCCGTAAAACGCGCCCCATTGACGCTTGGTGATGATATGGTCCGAAGGCTGGACCGGGAGCGCCGGCGATAGTTCACTGGCATTCGGGGGCATTTCACGCGGAGGCGTCCACGGCTGATCGCATGCCGGTTGGACCCGGTCCTTGCCATCTGCCGAGAAGGCCACGCGGACCCAGACAATGAAACCGCTTTTGGCCCGCAGTGCGGTCGAAAGTTGGGCGGTATGTTCCACAACCAGCCGGGATTCATGCGGTTGGGTGGGAAAGGATACGATCAGGTTTTGCAGGTCAATGGCGACGAGGGCCGTTTGCGCGGGCATTAGATTCAGTTTTTCCATGATGCCATCTCTTTCCTTGTTTTATTCAATATCTGGCCAAAAGAAAATGACCGGTTGGATGATGCAATCGCAGGCCGTCCGACGAAAGTATTTTTGACAGGAAATTTTATTTTTCCAGGTGATCCTTTGTCCAACTGCGTTTGAAGGGTTGAACTGTTCATTATCCGGATTATATTCCTTTTCTATGGAAAGGAGAATGGATTATGAAACTGGCGAAATATCACGGAACCAGGAAAGAATCGCTGGTTCGGGTTCCGGGGGCGTCCGCGCCCTTCTGGCCGCTGCAGCGATGGCAAAGTGAAATCTTCAGGCTTTTTGGCGACCCTTTTGGGGACTGGCTGATCCCCGAAAAGCCGTTAATGGAAGATTGGATGCCTGCCGTCAACGTGTACGAGGATAAAGATAATTTGGTGGTCGAAGCCGAAGTTCCGGGCATGAAAAAGGACGACATCCAGATTTACCTGAGCGGCGATAACCTGAACATCACTGGCGAACGTAGAGAAAAGCGTGAGGAGAAGGAGCGGGATACATACCGGGCCGAGCGAAGTTTTGGGCATTTTCATCGAATGATCCCATTGCCTGTTCCAATCAAGGCCGAAGCTATTGAAGCGCACTACCGGGACGGCGTCTTGATCGTGACCTGCCCGAAAACCGACGACGCGAGACGAAAGCAGGTTGAAGTCAAAGTGGAGTGAGATACGCGGGAATTGTGCCTGGCGGGCTGGCTGTTACGTGCTGAAGTTCAATTCCTTGGGCTGCACGAGCCGGTCGAAATCGGCGTAGGACATCCGGATTACCTCCGAGTGCGACCCGGCAGTAAAGGCGATTTCGTCATTACCGGTAAGCGATTCGGCCACAAAAACTTCCATTTCGTAAAGGTTGCCGAACGGCGGCATCGCGCCGATCTCGCAATCGGGAAACTTTTTTTCAAATTCGGCTTCGGTTGCAAATTTCACATTTTCCGCTCCGGTCATATCGCGCAAGTCCTGCATGATGACCTTCTGATTGGCCGGCAACACGGCCATCGCCATTTCACCGTCGAGC
>DASXFM010000220.1:0-3346 GCA_036489615.1 Verrucomicrobiia bacterium
GAGGCTGCCGTAAATTAAATTTAACGATTTGCCGCTGCCTTTATTTACGATGCGCAGGGAGGCAATGGGATCAAGGCCGTACGCCAGGGTTCCCGCCCATCGCCCGGCATCGCTCGGGAGAAAACCATTGAGCCACATGAAGCCGCCGGTGATCCCTAACGTCCGCCGCCAATTCCGCATCTTCATCATGGTGGAAGTGGCGGTGTCCGTATTACCCCACAAGCCTGGATAGATCGTAAAACTGCCAAAGGTTTGGGTCCAGGGACCGGGATCGCAACTGGCGCCATCGCCATAGCACATCAGGTAAATCGCATCCAGATTGGCGCCCAATTGCGATTTGAGCTTCACCCAGAAATCCCGGTTGGAATAAGTACAAATAGTCACTTTCATTCCCAGCGCCGCGATCATTTTACTGAGCGCCAAAGTAGACGGTGCGTCGTAACTATGTTCATCCATGAGTTGGATGGCATCCGCGCCGGTGGCGGTTTTTAATACCTGGAAATCTTTGTAAAGTACGCTGGTGGGGCCGGTTCCCTGCGAAGCAATCAACTTCCTGATATTAGCAAAGGACGTCTCTCCTCGCGTGGCTTCAATCTCCGGTCCGTCACCGATGACCAGTTCGAGGCGGTTGATGCCCGCAGGCGGCGCCTCCAGCGCGCCCAGCCTGGTGTTCCAACTGGGATCGCCGACGTAAATACCGTTTCGGACCACGGGCGTGTTGTTGAAGGTCACGTCGCCATGGGCATCAATATGAAAAAAGGACAGGAAAAGCCGGGTGAATCCGGAAGCGCGCGCGGCATTTTGGGTGGAATCGTTGGGAGCATAAAAATCGCTGCCCACGTACAATGCCTTTACAGCGCTGCCGTTACAATATTCTGAAATCAGTGCAATCAGCGCTACCACCAGCCTGCATAAAAGCTGCTTCGTTCGTTTGTCTTTGCAAACGGGGAAGTTCATGAATAACACTTTAAATCTAACCTGACCTCTGCCAAGGCACACGCATATTTATGCTGCCTCCGTAACCCGCGAGTGTCCGGTTACAGTTTGTGGGCCGGAGGATTGATGCCACCCATGCCGGCCTTGGCGGCCATTTGCGGTTTTAGCTCAACCGAACCCGCTGAAGCCAGGATGCGGGAGGTTTCGGAATTGCCTCGCGGGTCAAACACCGTAACGTGGATTTCCTGAAAAACGTCCTTGCCGGAATAATTTCCCGCGCGTTTCCAGGTCAACTGTTTATCGTGATCATTCCATTGGAAGACCGTGCGACGGGTTTTTCCATCGGTATAATTCTGCGTCACGCCATCGTCCTCCACCAAAGTAAAGGTGGCGTCTTTGCCCGGATAAACTTGTAATTCCAACGGGCCACCCGGCAGGTCGCTCGTATGTTGAATCACCGGGCCCAGGGGCAGGATGGTTCCCGCCCGCACGTAGGCCGGGATTTCGTCCAACGCCGCGGTGATTTCAAGCGACTGGCTTCCTTGGAGGACGCAGTTGGTTCCCAAAACATACCAATCACCCGCGGGCAAATAAACCGAACGCCTGCCTCCCAGTTGGAGCACCGGCGCAGCCAGGAGGGAATCGCCCATCAGCCATTCATCGGACATGTTCGAAACCCGGGGATCGTTTGGAAATTCCATGACCAGTGGACGCATCAGCGGGAGGCCTGTTTCAAAAGTTTCATGCGCGAGGCTGTAATAATACGGCAGCAGACGATATCTCAAATCAATGGCTTTGCGCATGGCTGTCAGCGCGTCCGGGCCATACAACCAGGGAAAATGCGGCTGGTAATGGACTTCTGAATGGGTGCGCATGATGGGGAAAAAGACTCCCGCTTCCATCCAGCGGGACATCAATTCAGGGGAGGGGCTTCCAAAAAAGCCGCCAATATCGCAAGCCCCGTAGGGCATTCCACAAAGGCTCCAATTCAGGAGATTAACTGGGGTCGTCGCCAATGTGTGCCAGGAAGAAACGATATCGCCCGTCCAGGCGGCCGCGCCAAAACGTTGCGTGCCCGGGGAAAAAGCGCGGTTGAGGGTCCACAGGCGCGCGTCGGGCCGGTAACGGTTCATCGCAATCCGCTCGGCCAGGTTCCAATAAAAATAGGTGGTGTAAGTGGCTTCGCCTTCGTCATTCCACCACCCATCGATTCCGTCTTTGAGCAGGGTCGCCGATTGTTGGATGTACCATTCCCGCAGCTTCGGATCGGCAAAATTCAGGTCGCGCGCGGGAACATTTGCGGCGGTATGAGATTGCAGATCCCACTCTTTGGCGCGGACCATTTTCAATAAGTCACGATTACCCAGGCGCGGCTTGCGGATGCCGACAAAATTGACGCCCTGGGCTTTATAAGCCGCGACCTGGTCCACGGAGTCGGGAAAAAGATTGGTGTTCCAACCGAAATCCTTGAAGCCGGCCTTTCCGGAGTTGGGTAATTCGTAATCGGGCCTGGTGGCATACCATTCGAAGTCGTAAATGAAAGCATCCACCGGAATCTTCATGTCCTGGAAATGCTTCAGAGTATCTTCAATGTAACTGCGATTGGCCCAGCCCCAACGGCTTTGCAGGTAACCAAACACCCAGCGTGGCGGCACGGGCGCAACGCCCGTCAGGCCGGCATAGGCTGTGGCTGCATCCTTAAGCGATGTCGCGGGCATCAGGTACAAGTCCGCCCGTGAACCGGGAAAGGTCCAGAATATATATTGATTGTCATCGGTTCCCTGCCAGCTTGCCGGGTGATTATCGTCGGCGGTGATGGCCAGCGCGGCATATCCTGCCGGGGACCAATAGTAAGGAACGACGGCTTTGCCATTGGAGACGCCCGTTTCGGCTTCAGTCTGTTCCAGGTTTGTGACCCCGTTGCCACACCCAAAGACTTCAATAGGGCCGTCATGGTTCCAGCCTAAATGAACCTGGATTGTTGGATTCGTAGTGGAAATCACAGAGGTTAAATCGCCGATCTTGCACTTTGGTATCAGGGTCTTGCCGTCGGCGGCTTGAAGCGTCCATTTCCCATCGCCGGGATTCATCAATAATCGGCCCGCTGTAGTTTGGATGCCAACAAATCCATCCTGCTTGATCAGTTTCCATTCCACAGGTTTGCGAGCCTTGGCATCGATCAGAAACGAGCTGTCAATCGGCTTTGATTGATCATTATAAAATATGCTTAAACGCAAGGCGTCGGGAGTGGCGGCGGCCAATTCGACTTGCGCCTGGCCGAAGGGAATGATCAATCCATCGCGTATTTTCACGAAGTTTCCATTCGCACTTAAGCCATGAACGGGTGACAAAAATAAGGCCAATACCGATGCGAAGAGCGGGAAGAAACGTCCGGTTAATCCTTGGTAAG
>DASXFM010000233.1:0-5935 GCA_036489615.1 Verrucomicrobiia bacterium
AGACAGCACCAGGGCGTTGCGCTTGAAGCGTGGCCAGCGTGCTCAGTGTCGTTTTGGCCTGATTCAATTGCTGTTCCTCCGTTGCCAGCGAGGCGCGCGCGACCTTGACGGCGGTTTCCGCCCGTTCCACATCGTCCGCCGTGGCAAAACCTTTGGAAAGGAGCGGCTGAATCCGTTTCAGAGTGTCATCGGCTTGCTTTTCCTGGGCCTGGGCCTCTTCTACCCCTGCTTCGGATGCTTTCACCTGGTATCTCAGATTTTCATCCTGTGAATGGGCGACTTCGATTTGCCGGTCCAGGGAAGTCAGCGCGGCCTGGGCATTGTCGGCTTGAAGTTGGTAATCCGACGGATCAATTTCGAAAAGAACGTCCCCGGCATTCACTTGCTGGTTGTCGACCACATTCAATTTGATGATCGGGCCGCTGACTCGCGGGGCAACTCCAATGACATTTGCCGCCGCGATCGCGTCATCGGTGCGAGGGTGATGTTCAATGATGTCCCAAACGAAAAGCACCAGCACACAGGCCACCAGGATAAGGACGATGCTAATAATCCGGCCCGCAATCTTGCGCCATTCATTCGAGTTCGCGGGAGAATTTGTTTCCACGGGACTGGCGGGATTGGTCGGACCACCTGGAGAAGTTGGATCAGCCATAGGTTTTAGTTTTGGAATAACGCGAGCCAAAGAGTCAATGTGAAAGAGACCAGCATGCAAATATAGACCAGAGGGGCCGGATGCAAATGGGTGTTGAGCTTCAAACCGATGAGAACCTGGCGGGTGATCAAGGTCAGCGCCAATCCAAGTACGATACAAATGATCCAGGCGGGGAAATACGACCCGAGGATGTCAACCGTCGGGGAATGATCGTCGGCGCCGCAACCGCTCAACATCAGCCCAATGGGCAGCCAAATGAATATGAATTTCAAAAATTTCATTAGTTTTGTGCGGCCGGGGCCGATGGCGCGGGCCTGGCCAGGTCGCCAACACTAAGGGCCAGAGTGGTTTTGCTCGTATAAATGGCTGACCGCGCGTCGACCAATGTCGTTCGGGCGGTCGCAAGGTTGCGCTGGGCAACTTCCACTTGCACATAGGTTCCCAACCCCTGTTTATAGGATTCCAAAGAAGCATCGAACGCCGTCTGCGCGGCCGAAAGCAATACTTCGGCCGCATTCTGTTTGCGCAACGCAGTTTTCAAATCAATGTAACTCGTCATCACCTCTTCCACAGCGGTGTCACGGCTATCGGCAAGATCGCTTTCCGCCGCCTTGAGTTGCGATTTGGCGATTTGAAGATTATTTCGCCGGGCGAAGCCGTCGAAAATGGGCAATTCTATCGCCAACCCGGCGCCATACGCAGGCTTGCTGTTTCCGACATAAGGTGAGTTGTAGGCATTGACATCCAGTTTCTGCCAGCCGGCGTCCGCCTGGAGGGAAATTTTTGGATAGTAAGCAGCGCGAGCCGCGCGCACGGCAGCCTGGCTGGCTTTGAGGCTGGCGAGTTTGGCCAGCAGGTCCGGGCGTTGTGAAAGCGCACGGTCAAGCAAATCGTCCAACGGCTCGTCCAGACCGTCCGAAACCGACTCTTCGGGAATTTTAGCCACGAGGATTTGGGTTGTGGGAAAAATGCCCAACGAACGCACCAACTTCACTTGCCCGTCGTCAAAGGCACCCCGGGCCGCCTCAAGGTCATAATCCGCCTGCGCCAATTCCTGTTGCGCCTGCAGCACGTCCTGTGTCGTTCCCAGTCCGTTATCAAAACGCGCCTTCGAGGCCTCGGCGACGGTCTGCGCCGCTTCCAGCGTACTTTGCGCCGCATCCACCTGCTGCCGGGTGATGTTGTAGTTATAAAAGCTATCGGTCACGATAAAGACGATCTTCTGATGCGTGGCGTTGAAGTTCACATTGGCCAGCATTAATTTCTGCCTCGCTTCGGCCACTGCCGCTTTTCGTCCGCCGAAATCAAACAGAAGCCAACTCAAGTCAACGCCGGCGTTCTCTTCAATACCATTCCCGGGAAAGACGCTCGTTAAAGTGAATAACTGATGGGTAAAATCTTCACTGGCGAGCGCAGCCAGATAGGGATAATACGCACTTTCGCTCAAGCCCACGGCCCTTGCACCGGCGCGCGCCTGTTCCCAGGCTACTCGTGTTTCGGGATGGCTCCGTTCGGCAAGATCGATCAGTTCGGGCAAATCGTAGGTTTTTCCGGGGTCAATCGGGACGGCGTTGGAATTATCCTCGCCCATATGTGACAATTCCTGCTCATATTCACCTAATTTTGGGGGCGACCAAGGCTTATCCGGCGCTGGAGGAGCGGTATCCTGGCCGCACAGCGAGTGTTGGAATAAAAAAAACAGGAGGCCTGCGGAACAAAGCCGGCCTTTTACGTACCATTGCTTCCGCAAGAAATTCGTTATCTTCAACCACATGCCTGAATGCTCATTGTGTTGTCGCCGGTTTAAATTGAACGGAGGCGTGCCCTGCTCCCCTCCTCCGTGCCGAGATTGCAACACACTATGAGATTATTCAAGCCATTGTTTAAGCTGCTGCTCTCTGGCGCAGGATTTTTCCCCGCCGGCAGTTATGGCGCCGTGATCCAGTCAATATCTCCGTTCTGCATGAGCGCGTAGATTTCTCCGTCGGCGTCCTCGGCAAAGCTGTCTATGTTATCCGGCTGTTGAAGCAAAGTGGCTTCCGCAACGACTTTTCGAGCCGTATAATCATATCGCAAGCCCCAAATCGTTCCCAACGTGTAGTCGCCGTAAATATAAATTCCGTCCAACGCGGCGAATTGTTTTCCACGATAAACATAGCCGCCAACAACACACGTCCCAAAGCTGTGGTCGGGAAAAATGGCTTGCGGCCGCAAATTAGGCAGGTGCGGATAATCGATAACGGGCTTTAAGTATTGGGCGCCAGGCGGCCCGGGCTTGAAAGGATGCCCGCTCTCAAGAACGCTCCAGCCATAATCGCCCCCTTTCGCGATCAAATACACCGCTTCCCACAAGTCCTGCCCCACGTCACCGCACCAGAGCGCTCCATTTGCCCGATCAAAACTGTAACGCCAGGGATTCCGCAAGCCCCAGGCATAGATTTCTTTGCGCGGGCTCTTATCACCCATGTAAGAATCATGGAAAAATGGATTGTCAGATGGGAACCCATATTCGAGGGTCTGCGCATTGTTACCATGGCCGACAGTCGCCCGCGAATTGACATCGATGCGCAACATTTTAGCCAGCAACGTCGTGGTACTTTGGCCATTGCCGAGCGGATCGCCGCCGTAACCGCCGTCGCCCAACCCCAAATACAAATAACCATCGGGCCCAAAGCAGAGTTCGCCACCCTTGTGGTTGCCGAATGGCTGTAACACTTCCAAAATAATCCGTTCGGAACTCGTGTCCGCCGTGTCCGGATCAGTCGCGGAAACTTTCATTTCGCTGATGACGCTGCGGTACGGGAAAAACAACGGCATGCCCTGCCGCAACCGATCCATGTCGCGCCGCGAATTTTTCTGGTTATAATAAATATAAAAAAGGCCGTTGGTCGCAAAGCCCGGATGAAAGGCAATGCTCAACAAACCGTCCTCGTTGTCAAAATTGGGATGCCGGTTTTCGATATTTAAAAATTCCTTCGCATCCGAGCCGTCCGAACCCTTTTTGACCACGACAATTTTTCCCGGCTGATAGACGATAAACATCCTCCCCGAACCATCCGGCGCTTCGCTCATCCACACCGGGCGTTCATCGCCTTCGCTCAACCGTGGAAAAACTTTTTTTAGCACGACATGCGGCAACGGTTGCGCCGCCGCATTCAGAAGAACGAGGGAACAAAACACTCCAAGATACAATTTAAACATGGCCATGAACAATATTCCTTAGACGCATGACGCAACGATGTGGTTACCAGACCCGATTCGTTACCGCTTGCACCAGATGAAATCCGCCGAACGATACACTTCTGTAAATTCATTTGCAAATTCTCAACCACGCAAAATTAGGCCTTTACATTTGGCGCTCGAACGAAAAAATTTAAAAATGAACACTTGGAGAAGCTGGCGATTAAATCTCAATTCGAAACGGCGGCGTGCTTTCAAAATCCTTTTTTGTTTCCTTCTTTTTCCGGCGTTAGCGGCAAAATCTGTCGCCGCGACCGTTTGGCTGGATGAACTGGATTTGAGCGCCGTCTCGCAAGGATGGGGCGACCCGCACAAAAATCTATCGGTGGGCAACCATGAATTGAGTATCGGCGGCCAAACGTTTAAGCACGGCCTGGGAACGCACGCCATCAGTACGTTATACGTGGATTTGAAAGGCTCGGCTGCGTCCTTTTCCGCCAGCGTGGGCGTCGACAGTGAAGTAAATCATTCCATCGCCAGTGTGCAATTCCATGTCATCGGTGACGGCAAGACTCTTTGGCTAAGCGGGGTGATGAGACCGAATGAGCCGGCGAAAAGCTTTTCCGTTAATTTAACGGGGATAACCAATCTACTTCTAAAAGTGGACGACGCAAACGATGGAATTAGTTTTGACCACGCGGATTGGGCGGACGCAAAATTTGAGATGGCTGGCGACGCGCGTCCGGAATCCCGGAGCGCGCCATTGGAAACAGCCATCATTTTGACGCCGGCACCGTCGCCGAAGCCGCGCATCAACGGCGCGCAGATTTTTGGGGTTCGCCCGGGTTCGCCATTCTTGTTCACAATTGCCGCCACCGGTGACCGGCCAATGACGTTTTCCGCAAGCGGTTTGCCCAAGGGCCTCCAAATCGACCCCAAAACTGGCCGTATCACCGGCTCACTCTCCCAGGCTGGTGAATACGACGTTATCTTGCGGGCAAAAAATTCGCTCGGACGCGCAAATCGTAAGTTCAAGATCGTCTGCGGCGATCAAATTGCGCTGACACCGCAAATGGGCTGGAACAGTTGGAACTGTTTTGCCTGGGCCGTTTCAGAGGATAAGGTCAAAGCGGCTGCTGACGCGATGGTTCGAAGCGGCCTGATTAATCACGGTTGGACATACATCAACGTCGACGATTTTTGGCAAAACAATCTTGCTCCCAATAATGACCCGACGTTAAAAGGACCTTTCCGTGATGCCAATGGATTCATCGTGCCAAACGCGCGTTTTCCGGACATGAAAGGCATGGCCGATTACATTCACAGCCTGGGACTGAAAGCAGGGCTTTATTCTTCCCCCGGACCGTGGACCTGCGGCAGTTGCGCGGCCAGTTGGCAACACGAAGCGCAGGACGCGCAAACCTACGCTGCGTGGGGCTTTGATTATTTAAAATATGATTGGTGCAGCTACGGGGATGTCGCCGACGGCAAAATTCCGAGCGCGACAGATATTCCCACCTGGGCCAGAAGCCATGGCACGGACGACCAGGCTGTCGCGTCGCACCCGTACAATGTCATGGGCGATTTTTTGCGAAAACAAAATCGAGACATTTTATTTAGCCTTTGCCAGTACGGCATGAACGACGTCTGGAAGTGGGGCGGCTCGGTCAACGGCAATTCCTGGCGGACGACCGGCGACATCAACGATAGTTGGGGCAGCATGTCGCAGATTGGCTTCAACCAGGACAAAACGGCGCCCTACGCGAAGCCGGGAAACTGGAATGATCCGGACATGCTGGTCGTGGGCAAAGTCGGTTGGGGGAACCTGCACCCGACTCGTCTGACGCCAAATGAGCAATATACGCATATCAGCCTTTGGTGCCTGCTTTCGGCGCCGTTGCTTATCGGTTGCGATATGACGCAGCTCGACGCCTTTACACTGAACCTTTTGGAAAATGACGAAGTGATCGCCATTGACCAAGACCCGCTAGGCAAAGAAGCCACTACCGTCGCCAAAACCGACGACACGCGTGTTTACGCCAAAACTCTGGCCGATGGATCAATGGCCGTCGGTCTCTTCAACCTCGGCGAAACTGAGAA
>DASXFM010000187.1:0-5206 GCA_036489615.1 Verrucomicrobiia bacterium
GCTGTTCCAGCGTCTATTTCTATGGCATCCCGCGTGCTATGGTTGGCGTGTAAAGTTCTGAGTGCTTGCACCCTTCCGAGACTTTTGAGAACGTACTGGCGTTGCCGGAGTGGCGAAATGGCAGACGCACAGGACTTAAAAATGAAAAAAGGGCTATTTTTTCTCGTTTTTTCTGATTGCTTATCAAGCGATTTTCTCCTCGTATTTGCAGGCGAAAATTCATTTTTCCCTTATTTTGTCAATGTGCCACTTCCCAAGGCCAAAAGTGGCACAAAAAGTGGCACACACGCATAGGACTTTCTTGCGATCAGAAACTCCCTGGCCACTATGAAATGACACAGTGGCACAGAGATTTTTGGGGATTATCTACGCTTTACGTGATGGAGTTTTGTGAGGCTGGGAGAATTCTCCCGCCGTAGCGCGGCGTTGAAATTCGCCGATGGCTTCTTGGGTAAGATATTGCCGCCCGGCTATGTTGATGGTTTTCAGCCAGCCTTTTTTCCGCCAACGCCAAGCCGTGCACGTGGTCACACCAACTTGTGCGAGCCATTTTGAAAGACTGATTACGGTATTTGCGTTCGGCTCTGAGGATGAATTGAGAGCAGTCATACACGAACCGCAGCCCTTCGGATTTGCCCCGCTGTTTTAGTTTGAGTCTGTCGCTGCGAAATCTTTTCCTCGGTCTCATCTTCGACTGTGTCTTCAACCTGGCTTGGCGCTTGATTCTTGGTGAGATCAAGTTTCTCCTCAATTTCGGATTGTCGTTCCGCAAGCTGGTGGTAACGCTTCTCATGCTCGAAAGGCGCGCCGACTTTGCCCTCGAATTCCTTCGCCCGCTTCTGCGAGTCGCGGATGTCGCGTTCAAGTCCCGCCACGCGATCCTCGAATCCCTGCACGATGGATTCGAGAGAACGGATGGTGCCCAGCGCGGTGTCCGTGACCCGGGCACTGTAACTGTTTTTGCCGTGCAAGAGCAACTCGACCTCGTTGTTGTATGAAGCGTGCAGCGACAAATCGAAACCGGCAAATTTCCCGACGCGCGCGCTGGCTCCGAAGCTGCTTTTCATTTTTTCCGCGCGCCGCAAGAGCATCTCACCGGCAACGCCGCGATTGTCCAACGTCTGCCCGTCCAGTTCGATGCGAAATTTGTCGCTGGACGTGTCCTGACGCGCGGCCAAGTCCTGTTGCAGATTCGCCAGCCGCTCGGTGCCTCGTTGGGCTTCCTCGTGCGAATGGCGCAGACTGGCGCGGATACGGTATTGCTCCTCGGCATAGGCGGAACGCAGCCGGTTGAGCTTCATCAGCTCGGCGTCCACCTGCGCCTTTTCGATGACAAGCGGATTGCCAGAGGCGATGGCCTTGACCTCGGCGTAGGTGAGCGCGGTCGAATCGAGGTCTTCGATGCGACGAATGGTCATGTCGCCGCTCATCACCTGGGTAATGAATTTGGCCTTGGTTTCGAGCGTCTGCCACATATAGGCGTCGAACGAGCCTTCGGTGACGTAACGATAAATCTGCGCCACGGCATTCTTATTGCCCTGCCGCAGAATACGGCCCTCGCGTTGTTCCACGTCGGCGGGCCGCCACGGAGCGTCCAAGTGATGCAGAGCAATCAACCGCTCCTGCACGTTGGTTCCCGACCCCATTTTCTGTGTGCTGCCGAAAAGGATGCGGACTTTGCCCGCGTTCACCGAACGAAACAAAGCCAGTTTCGCATTGTCGGCATCGTAATCCTGGATGAAGGCAATTTCCTCCTGTGGCACACCACGTTTCACCAGCTTCTCAGCCATGTCATCGTAAACGGAAAAGCCCCTGTCCTTCGGCGTGGAAAGGTCGCAGAAAACCAATTGCGTCAGCCGATCCTCTTTGGTCGCCTCCCAAATGCGGTAAACATTCTCGACGGCCAGGTTGACCTTGCTTTGCGGGTCGTCCTTGGCCGATGGCAACATCAACCGTAAATCGAGCGCCGCCTTGCGACCCTCGCTCGTAATTTTGAGCATATTATCTTCCGAGGGATCAACGCGCTCGGTTTTTAACCTGTGGGCGCGTTCAACCAGCGACTGAACGAATTTTTTCAAGGGCGGCGTGGCGGGTGCGCTGCGAATGGCCGGTTTCTCGCCTTCCAGTTTAGGCCGCGCCAGATTGAGCATCTGCGCCGTCTGCACATCGGCCGTCTGCCGGAATATTTGCATCAATTCCGGCACGTTGATGAAGCGGGCAAAGCGCGTGTTGAGCCGGTAGCCCGCGCCGTCCGGCGCGAGTTCCATCGCCGTCACCGGCTCGCCGAATGTCGCCGCCCATCCGTCAAAATGATGCAGCCTGTGTTTTTGCAGGTCGTCCGGCTGCAAAAAACGCTGCATGGTGAACATCTCGGCCATGCTGTTGGCGATGGGCGTGCCGGTGGCAAAGACGACCCCGCCGCCGTCGTTTTTGGATTGGATATGCCGTACTTTCAGAAACATATCGAAAGCGCGTTCGCTGGCTGTCTGCGGCAATCCGGCGATGCGTGTCATCTTTGAAATATAGAAAAGATTTTTAAAATAATGGGCTTCGTCCACGAAAAGCCGGTCCACGCCGAGTTCCTCAAACGTCAGCGTGTTGTCTTTTTTGTGGCTCGCAGCCAAGGCTTCGAGTTTGGCTTCCAATCGTTTCTTGGCCTTTTCAATCTCCTTTACCAAACGCCGGTTTTCCGTGCCCGCGTGCTCGCGTTTCACTTTTTCCAGTTCGTCCAGTTGTTCCCTGAAAAAACGAACCTGGGTTTCTTCGGAGAGCGGTATCCGTTCAAAGCCGGAATGGGTCACGATGATGGCATCCCAATTTCCGGTGGCGATGCGGCTGAAAAGCTTCTTTCGATTCTGCGCTTCAAAATCATCACGACCGGCGACAAGGATGTTCGCGCCCGGATACAGCGTGAGCAACTCGGTCGAAAACTGGCCGAGCATGTGATTGGGAACGGCAAACAGGGGCTTGCGGGCAAGTCCAAGCCGTTTCAATTCCATCGCCGAGGCAACCATCGTATAGGTTTTGCCCGCGCCGACGACGTGGCCGAGCAGGGTATTGGGCGTTTGCAAGATGCGCCAGACGCCCGCCTTTTGATGCAATTGCAATCGAACGGCGGAGCTTGCGCCCGGCAAGGTCAGATGTTCGCCGTTAAACGTGCGAAGCCGGCTGTGATTGAACGTGTCATTGTAAAGCCGGACCAAGCGCTCGCGGCGGTCATCGTCTGACCAAACCCATTCCTTAAACTTTTCCTTGATGCGTTCCTGTTTATCCCTGGCAGCTTCGGTCGCCGTCGGATTGATGACGGGCTTTTTGTCTTCCGTCATGTCATAGACCGTGGGTGTCTTGAGATTGAGCGCGTCGTGAACCAATTCAAGCCCGGTATAACGGCTCGTCCCCCAATCTGTCGTGTTGGCGGTTGATTGTTTTGCCTCCCACTCGGCCGTAATGTGCCACGAGCCGAGCGCGTGAATGTGGCTGACTTGAACGCCTGAAGACACGCCTAGCAACTCGTGAATGAATTTTTCGACATCGGATTCCGGCAACCAGGTTGCCCCCAATCGCACGTCAATTTCGGTGGCGGGCAAATCCTGCGGCTGCACGGACTTCAACGCCTCGACATTTTCGCGGAAGCGCGGGTCGCTGACACTGGCGGCATCAGCGGCGGAGAGCTTTTCGCGGACATTGCCGGAAAGGTATTGATCTTCGGTTTCCCATTGTTTGTTCTGCGGATTAAGGAAAATCATTCCTTTCAAATCCGGCAGGAATTCATCAACGGACCGATCCAGCAAACCAGCCATGTGTTCCAAGTCCACCTTGCCCTTTTCATTCAGGGTGATGAGCAACGCTTCTTTGGGCGTGCCTGCTGATGCGATGGCTTGTTTATGATGAATGGTTCGTTCCTGGAAAATCGCGGCTTTGGTTGCGACACGAGTATCCGCATCGTAATGCTCCAGCGACAGCAACAGCGGCAAATCAGGATCGCCGTCGAAGGCATTCTGGTTGACGCGGGCATTGATGGGGCCAAAACGGGAAACGAAACGGTCGTAAGCCAGGTTAAGTTGGAAGCGCGTTTCAACGACTTCGCTTTCGGGGCTGCCGGCAAGCTGTGAGCGCAAGCAACCACGCACCGCGTCACGTACTCCAATCAGCCGACGGATGCGCGAGCGAGTTTCAACAGGCATATCGTCCAGTGGACGCAGCTTGTCGTCGTCACGGATGCAAACGCGGCCATCTTCGTGGAGGCAAAAAGCATTGGGTTTGATATAGTCCGGCGCGGGAATGCTCACGTCCGAGACCCGCTCGTCGGTCTTTTGGTTCTCAGCCTGATAGATGCTGTGGGGAAGTCGCTCGATAGCCTGAGCCAATGTTTTTTCCAAGTCACATCCGTCCGGCGCAAGCGTTGGTTCACCGTCCCGATACATCCCCCGGGCCAGCCGCATCTTTCCCAACATCATTTCGGAATGAGCGACAAAGTATTCGTTGAGCGGCAGCTTTTCCTTCTGCTCGTTCGTAAAATCCACCGATGCTTTACATTCCGCGCCACAGGGTGATTCACCGACGCGAAGTTTGCGAAGCATCACAATGTCGGTAGTCACTTCCGTGCCGGCATTTTTCTTGAAGGCGTCGTTGGGCAATCGGATGGCGCCGAGCAATTCCGCTTTGGCGGCGAGCATCTCGCGCATGGTTGAATCGAGCTTGTCCATCGTATGGTGCGACGTGATGAACATGAGCAATCCGCCCGGTCGTACTTTCTCCAACGCGGCGGGGAAGAAATAATCGTGGATGGAAAACTTGTATTTGTTCCAGCGCGGATCGTGGACGGAGTAATCACCGAACGGAACATTGGAAATGGCGAGGTCGAAAGATTCGTCGGCCAATTTGGATTTCTCAAACGGCTGCTCGCGGATGTCCGCGCCGGGATAAAGAGCTTTGGCAATGCGCGCGGTAAGCGGATCGATCTCAATGCCGGTCACAACGGATTGCCCGAGCATTTCTTCGGGCATGACGCCGATAAAATGGCCAATGCCACATGCCGGTTCCAAAACGTTTCCGCCCTGAAAACCAAATCGTTGCGCCGCCTGATACATGGCCCGTATAACTGTGGGGGAAGTATAATGAGCGTTTAAGGTGGTGGCTCGCGCCTGCTCGAATTCTGCATCGGTCAATTCATGGCAAAGCGCATCGCGCTCCCTGGCCCACTCCC
>DASXFM010000301.1:0-9146 GCA_036489615.1 Verrucomicrobiia bacterium
CTTGCCGGCAGTGATAAGCGGAAATACGCAGTTCACTATTACTGGTGCTTCCGGGTCAGCGGGCTTTGGCTATCGCGTCTGGGCCACGACGAATCTGTCCCTGGCCCCAGTCACCAGTACGTGGACGCTGCTGACCAATAGTGTCTTCGGCACCGGCCCGATCATCTTCACGGATTCATTGGCCACCGGCCTGCCGCAACGGTTCTATCTCATCACCGTGCCTTGAGTAGGATGAAATAACTGATTGCGGTGGAATTTGTTTTGCACACACGGCGGGATTAAAATTCCGCCGTGTTTTTTGTTAGGGCAGGGGAGAGAGTTTTTAATTAAAACTCGTGCGATTAATTTTTGCCCTGGGAACCGCCTTCGCGGGACCAATGGATCGCATGCAACATGACCTCGGTAGAGCTTTTCAACTGCAATTTTTCTTTGATGCGATTTCTGAAGGAATTAACAGTGGGAATCGTCACGTTCATTTCTTCGGCGATTTGCCGGACGCCTTTGCCCATGCCCAGCATCTGAAAAACTTCCAGTTCGCGGTCGCTTAATTTCTCCAGCGGTGCCGGCTGGGCGTCATCCGAGCCGTGCATGAATTTGGTGATGACCGAGCTGGCCATTTTTTCACTTAGGTGCATGTCCCCGCCGAGCACTTTCCGGATGGCCGTCTTCACCGTTTTAGCCGGCTCCTGCTTCATGACATAGCCCATCGCACCCGCCCGTAACGCGCGTTCCGCATACAACGACTCATCGTGCATGGACACGACCAGCACCGGAAAATCCTCCTGTTCATTTTTTATCGCTTTGATCAGGTCGATCCCGCTCGTGCCACCCAGGGTGATATCCACCACCACGAGGTCGGGTTTTAATTTACGGATTTCCTGGAGGGCGCTTTCGGCTTCCGCTGCGTCCCCGCACACGGTCAAATCCGGTTCGCGGTCGATCAATTGGCGCAATCCCTCGCGAAACATGGTATGATCATCCACGAGAAAAATCCGGCTCTTATCTGAGGTCAATTTGTTCACAACGATAGTTTTTCAGGTTTTGCCCTCTTTTCCAACAACTGCCCGGCGGTCGGAAAAAAGATGCACGTCACACGCGTGCCATTACCCGCGCTGCTTTTCAAGTCTAAAGTGGCTCCAATTGTCCTGGCTCGATAATGCATGATACGCACTCCCATGCCCGACGAGCCATTATTTCCCTTTTGAAAGCCACTTCCGTCATCCTTTATAATCAGCGCAAAGTGCCCATCCAGATGAGTCAGGGAAAGCTGCACATGGCCGGCTTTTCCATGCTTGACTGCATTCAACACCGCTTCCTGGGCAATATAATACAAGTGTGCTGCGACCGCGTTTTCCAGTGTCGGAGGCGGTCCCTCGCACATCAGCTCGCATTTAATTTTAAACAGGTTGGTTGCGTTTGCCGCGAGATCCTCCAGGGCCAATGCCAGCCCGCTTTCTTCCAGATGCACGGGAAATAATCCCCGCGCCACACTGCGGGTCTGGGTGATGGCATCGTTGACCAGGCCACCGATACGCTCAGCTTCAGCAGCCTCCGGGAATTTCTTTTCCTGCAACTGATCCGCGAGGATATCCATGCGATAGGCGATGCCCGCCAGTTGCTGGCAGACGCCGTCGTGCAGGTCATGCCCGATGCGTTGCTGCTCGCGGTTGCTGATTTCCAGGATTTCTTTCTCCAGCCGTTTGCGTTCCGTGATATCCCGCGCAATCCCTTCGACTTCCACCGTCGTTCCCTTTTGTTCGACCGTGCGGGTGCCGATTTCCAGTCGTATCCGTTGGCCGAGACCATCGATAAAATCCCATTCCGCCGGAGGCAATTCCTCCTTGAGCAGGATTTGCTCAAACCATTGCGCCGCCGCCGCGCGTTGTTCCTCCACGATAAATTCGGCCAGCTTTCTTTTGACGATCTCATCGCGCGAAGATTGCAGTAATTGCTCTCCGGCCTGGTTTACCGAAGTGATGCGTCCGGAGAGATCGCAGGTAAAGACCATGTCGTTGGCGTTTTCAAAAAGATTTTCATACCGCGCCTTTAAGGCCGCCTCCACCAGGAGTTTCTCGCGGATGATGTGCGTTTGTTTTTGCACGCGCCGGCGCAGGATGACCACCCAGGCGAAGGCGCCCAGCACGATGACTCCCAAAATACCAACCGCCCAAAGCAATTTCTGCAGGTTCCACCACGGTGGCCATTGGAGAATGGAAATGTCACCCGCGGAGCGCATTAAAACCCGGAAAGACTTCGCCCGCCAGGTTTCGCCGGCTGACCACGAGCCTGTTTCAATTAAACAAACCCCCGTTACAGTCACCCGCGTGCCATTTTCCAGGTGAGTGAAGTAAGCGCCGCCGCTCTTTGTTTCGAGATAAGCATAAAAAATAAAACCACTGTCCGTTTGCAGGACGAGAAATTGTTCACGGGGTGCCCGGTCGAGAATGGTGGCTTCGATGCGCACCAGGCGGCTATCGTGCGTGCCTTTTAGGGCTTCGTCCGTTGTGATGATATCCGGTTCTACCCCCGATCCGGAACCTGTTTTCCGAAACACCGCATCCTGCAACATTGGCGTGTATTCACCTTTGGCGGGAAATCCCAACGCTTCCACGCGATCTCCCGGCAGCAAGGAATCGGTCTGGTGTGTTTCCACATACAACCCCTCGGTTGAGTCTTCGATATACAAAACGTCCCCCTGCCGATAAGTCACGGTGCCAGTCACCTTGACGCGATGGCCGTAAGGGCCCTGGGGCGTAAACTGTAAAAGCTTTTCGATTGGTAACGTCGGAGCATCAAAGGGGTTGAGCGGGGCGGCTGTCTGGATGACCAGGTCTGTGGGGTGCGGCACCAAAAGCTGGATATCAAACAATTGTCGCTGGCGGTTGAATTCAGTTACACATACGCCGCGAACCGTCACCTGGCTGTCCACCAATCCTCCGCTTTGGGACACGGGCAATTTCCGGGCGTAAGCCGTGATCCGTCCGCCGCCGGTCGCGATATCAACCAGAAAAAATCGGCTCGCCTCGTCAAACCGGGCGGCCCGGACAGTGCCGCTGATTTCCACAAACTGGCTGTCCTCCTGGCCGCTGGCTATTTGTTCGAAAGAAACCGGGGTGGCTTCGGGGAAAGTTCCCTGGCCAAAGATGACAATTTTGTGTGCCATGACCACCGGCGCAAATTCGCCGGGATCTGCTTCGCCCTGGACCTCGATATATTGGCCGGAAGCCAGCGGAGGGGCGCCCAGGCTCGGATCAAGCCTGAAATAAATCCCGGCTGACTTGTCCTGGATGAAATAATAGAAATTATTTTGGTCGCAAAACGTTACGGTTCCCCGCAACCGTACTGGATAATGAAGCGCCGCCTGTTCCGGGGTCAATTGCCTGATTTGGTCCGCAGTGTCCAGTTCGTTGGTCGGAGTATTCTGCCCCCACGCCCGCAAGCCCCCGCTATAGATAAGAAAAAGAAAACCAATGCCACGGATTGCGTTCCAAATGGACATATTTAAATCAACTTTCAGTCAGTATCCTCATAAACCCTTACGTAGTCCACTTGCATTTCTCCCGGGAAAACTGTGTTTGTGTCCGGATTGCCGTCATAGATTCCTCCAATCGCGAGATTCATGATGATATAAAAAGGCTGGTCAAACGGAGCCGGGTAGGGCGCATTGGCCGTGGACCAGTTGGTTTGCGTTTCGTAAAGCTGGTTGTCCACATACCAGCCGATGGAATTGGTCGTCCACTGCAAAAGATAAGTATGAAAATCGCCCGCTCCAGTTCCTTGGGGAAAAGTATAAAGCTCGGTCGATTGAAGATGCCCGCCCTCCGTGTCTGCGTAATGGATCGTGCCCTGCACAACCGCGGGATAATCTCCCTTATTTTCCACGATGTCGATTTCGCCGCAGGAAGGCCAGCCGCCGTATGCAGTATGATAGGGCATCAGCCATAGCGCCGGCCAATACCCTTTGCCTTGGGGAAATTTCGCCCGAAATTCAAATCGCCCGTATTTCTGTTCAAACAACCCCGCGCTTTTCATCCGGCCCGAAGTAATGCCGTTAGTGCCTTCACGCCGGGCAACGATATGCAGGACGCCGTTGCTTACATAGGCGTTGTCTGGGTTTTCGGTGTAAGTCTCCAGCTCGTTATTTCCCCATCCATGATTATTTCCCGCTTCAAATTTCCAATGATTGGTGTCTATCGAATTGACGTTAAATTCATCGCTCCAAATCAGCTTCCAGCCGCCGCGGGTTTCGCATGTCCCGAATGCGATCATTATCATGCCGGTCAAAAAAAATGTAGGGGTGAGCCATCGCTGAACCAGTTTCATGGGTTAAAAATTAAAACAGTCGGTTTCGTTAGACCATCTTTCTTTATTGCGGCGATTCCTGGCCGTAAAACGTGGTCGGGCTGGCGGGGGTCGGCGTTAGCGCCAAATGGAGTAAATTTGTCCGGGTCGGCTGTGATAAAGTCACCCCGCCTTTTAATATCGCTGTCGAAATTTCCGTGGCCGTGGCCTGTTCGTAAACACGCACATAATCGACTTCCATTTCCCCTGGCAAATTGGGGTCGATCAAGGAGGGCGGGGGATTGGTCAGGTAATTGCCACCGATCGCCAGGTTCATGAGGATATAGAACGGCTGGTTAAAGGGTGTCGGATAGGGATAGGTGTTGGTCGTGGTTCCGATATTACTAAACCAGTTCTTTTGGTTTTCGTACAGGTGGCCGTCCACATACCAATTGATTGCGTTCGTCGACCATTCCAAAAGATAAGTATGAAAATTGGTTGCCGAATCTCCACTTAAAAACGTGTAAGTCTTCCCGGAATAAACATCATTGCCACCCACTCCGCCATAATGGATCGTGCCGCCTTCCCGGGTCGGTATATTTCCTTTGTTTTCTACCACATCGATTTCGCCCGAATTCGGCCAGGCCCCATACGGTGAATGGGTCGGCAACATCCAAAGCGCCGGCCAGAAACCCATCCCTTGCGGTAATTTGGCCCGCCATTCGATGCGGCCATAGGTCGTGGCAAACAGCCCCAGGCTTTTGATCCGGCCCGAAGTGTAATTTAGCCCGTTATTCGGCTGCTTCTGCGCCATGATATGCAGCATGCCGTTCGTCACGCTCACGTTCTGGGCGTTGCTGGTATAATACTCCAATTCATTGTTGCCCCATCCCGAAACATAATAGCCGCCGGATTCAAAACCGTTTCCGATATCATAAGTCCAATTATTTGTGTTCAGGCAATTACCATTGAACTCGTCACTCCAGACAAGATTCCAACCGGGGCCATAAGCATTCTGGCTGGTTTGGTTGAGCGTTAAATCGTCAAAATACATGGAACCACCTGAGTTATATTGGTCACCATGGAAGACGACCTGGTAACGCACAAAGCTTGTGCCTGGCGGCGCCACCAAACTGTTCACGGTATTGGTAATGACATAAAGGTTGGGGTCATACTGGTTGGTGACGGGCAGGTTTACCCATTCGTTTTCCGGAAACGCCCCGGTGATGATGTTATTGGTCGTTACCGGCGCGGAACGATACAGCGCCAATACATTTCCCAGGGTGTCGCGGAAGGTCACTTCGATCCATGCGACGTTTTGGCCGGTCATCAAATCACTGGACAGCGTGTAAGCCCAGCCATCGGCGGAATAAACCATTCCCGGGCCGGAGACATTGTCCTGGTAGACGCCGTTATAATTGATTTGGCCGTTAAAGGTTTGGTAAACCTTAATATAATCGTTGCCGCCATGGGCAATGCCCGGGTTGCTTAAAACGTAATTATTTGCGCCGTAGGTCGTCCATCCTCCCGGGTCCCCCGTTTCAAAATCTGGATTGCTCAGGACATTCGCCGCGCGCAATGGCAGAACGACGGCAGCCAGCAGGAAAATGATTCCAGCGATTTGGTGGCACCGTGTTTTCATGGGTCCTGTATAAAATCACCGCTCGAATTTTATTCAAACTGGATGTCCGCCACGTAAAAAACCACCCGTTGGCCCTGTCCGTTTAGCGCCCAGGCAAAGCCCGTTTTGATCCGGCTCAAATCTTTACCGTCCAGGGCCATGCTGTATTGGGTCCATTTGTTCGTGAGCTCAAGATTGTCGAGTTCGCCCCCGGAGCTGTCGTCGTATTTTTTATCCGGCCCCAGGATTCCAAATTTGAAAGTCACCTTTTCCCCGCCATTTTCGCCGCGGGCCCAGAATGTCAATTTCTTTGCCCCGCTCAAATTCCATCCGCCGGGCTGGTCGCCCCAGTCATTGGCGAAATCCTGCCAGGCTACTCCCGCCCAGTCATTCGGGTCGCTGTATTCAAAACGGCAGCAGGTTTTGCTACCGGGAGAATTCATGGCCCAACCCTCCATCATCTTGATGCCCTTTAAATTCCCCATCCAGCCTGAGGGAATGTAATGATTGTTTGTGTTCCCTTGCTCGCTATAGACAACGAAAGGCAGCGTCACCGAGCCTGCAGCGGAAACGTCCGCTCCATGAGCGCCGCTTGCGATAATGGCAAAGGCAGCGGCCATGACCGCTCGACAAACCGCCTGATAATTTCCTCGCATAAGACTCTATATTGCCTTCTGAACTAACCTGGCCGCCCAAATTACCTGTCTGGGCATTTTGTATCAATGTTCAATAGGAACTCTCTGCAAAGATGTCGTTATAATCACTATCCAAAGCCGCCCATTTCCAACTCTCAACGTGCCCGTCAACGCAAGAAAAGACCGCCTGGCCTGTGTGCCGACACGCCGCTTGCTTCTGGGGCGAACCTCCTACCCAGCCTGTCGTGGTCGTCG
The DNA here is from genome assembly GCA_036489615.1 of Verrucomicrobiia bacterium. Taxonomy (GTDB): domain Bacteria; phylum Verrucomicrobiota; class Verrucomicrobiia; order Limisphaerales; family UBA11358; genus UBA11358. The sequence continues at coordinate 6,793 of DASXFM010000301.1, forward strand.
GTTGAAACGCGGTAACCTCTGTGTTGTAGCTGGCAGGCATTACATTTGCGGTCTGAGTGACTTTCGGCACGCCCACATCGCCAATCAGCCAAATCTGGCTATAACGTCTGACAACATTCACATTCTGACCGCCTTGGACCGTGCCGGTCGGCGTCAGATTATACCGAATGAGGCAATTTGCGGAGTTGGCAAAATCTTCAAACGGCCCATAGCCTTCGGGTTCGGTGTGGTAGTAGCTGATTGTGGCGGCAGTAATATCCGTGTTATGCACCTCGGGGCAGCGCCAGACGTTGTTCGTGACCGTGCTGCTGGTGATGTAGCTCCCCTTGTTTAAATAGACCCACCACCAGTTGGTGGTCGGGCCATTAAAGTTTTTTTCATTCAGGACCGGAAATTTTCCATTATCGTCGGAGACATACATCAAAATGGCCGTGGCGATTTCCTTGTTGTTGTTGACACAGCTAATCTTCCTGGCTTTGGCCTGGGCTGCGGCCAAAACCGGCATCAATATCGCCGCCAGAATGGCAATGATGGCGATGACCACCAGCAATTCAATCAGCGTAAAGGCCGTCTTCTCCGTTTTGCTTTGCGATTGTTCTTTCACGTTTTCTTTAAATTACCGGGCCTGCCTTGCCAGACAGACCCGGAGTTATTTCGATATTTTATGGCAGCCTCAATTACGGGGTAGTTGTGACTGATACCCGATAGAACCGGGTCGTCTGCCCCGGTGTATCCGACAAGGTCTGCGTGTAATTATTTCCGGTAACACCACCGCTGAGTGTTTGCCAGGAAGGATTCTTTAAGCTCGTCGCATATTGGAGCGTGTAGGTGAAACCACTTTCCGTTGGCACCGAGAAATTCACTGTGCCGCCGGTGTGGCTGGCGGTCATGTGCGGCCGTTGTGCCACTGAGCTGACGTAGAAATAAGCATTATCAATATAGAAAATACCGCCCGTGACCCCGCCGCCGCTTTCGTTATCCAGCCACAGCAACTGCTGCATATTGGTAATATCCAATGTGCCATTGGCATCTTTTTGGTTTTGGGGAGCCGTGAACGAACTCAGGGGAATGTCCAGGCCAACCCATTTGTTGCTGACGATCGTGCCGCTCGCCGGCATGAAGTCGACCTCCCCGGCCTGGGTGTTGGTGTTGTCCAGGCTTACCAGTTGGATTCCGAATTGGTTGGCGTTTGGGGTCCAAACATCGATGTGCATCGTATTGTAGGGGCTGGCATCAATTTGGTCGGCCACATTATCGTAGAACTCCACGCCGGCGAATTGCAGGTTGACGTATTTCAGCACCGTATAGCTGGTATTGGTGATGGTGAACATTGTTTCACCGGCACTGCTCCACGAAGCGTCATAATCTTCCACTTCCGTTTGCCCATAGACCCCGCTGCTGTCCCAGATGGCCAGCGCGCTCGAGGCTGTCGGCGTCGCCGCGGTATTGGTGGGTACCGCGGGTCCCGCCGGCGGTGGCGCCAGCGCGGAATTACTATAGAAATAAATGTTGTCGATGTAAAAAGTCCCGCCGGTGATGCCTCCGCTCATGTTGTCGAGAAAAAGCAATTGTTGAAGAGCCGTCAAATCCAGGGTGGAATTCGCCGCCATGAACGTGCTAAATGGAATGTTCAGGCTGATCCATTGTCCGGGCACAATGGTGTTAGTCCCGAAATTTACCTGGGCGGCCTGCGTGCCACTGTCCAGGCTGACCAGTTCGACGCCCAATTGATTCGCGTTGGGCGTCCACACATCCAAATGCATTTCATTGTAAGCGCTGGCATTGATATCGAAATCATCCACCCCGGCAAATTGGACGGCCGTATATTTCAGGACTTGGTTGCTGGAATTGGTGATCGTGTAGGGCGTCTCGCCGGCATTGCTCCAGGATGTCAGCCATTCGATGCCGGAAACGGTCGGATACTCTCCGCCGCTGTCATACATGGCGAGAACCCCGCTTGCCGAATTGGTTGGCGTGGGCGCGTTGCTGGTGGGAATGGGAACGGATTTGTTGATTGTCGCGACGACCACGTCGCCCAAACTCGACGCCGTGCCCGGATTCGCATCCGGCCCGATGGTTTCAAAGCCATACTGAACGTGGGCAGCGCCGATTCCGGCTGTATTCAAGCTGATCGAAAAGGGCAGGCCGCCGACAAGGTTCTGCGTGGCCTGGCCAACTACAGCGTAACCGCTGTTAAAAGCCTTGATGAAAACCACGGAAGTATAATTGCTGCCGCTCAGGGGTTCCGGATGTTGGGTCAAAGTGTTGGTCCGGCAGGTTCCGCTGAAGACCAGGTTTGAATTCAGCAAAGTGTCATTTTGCACATACATGTTGGCATCCATGATGGCGTTTGG
>DASXFM010000311.1:0-3626 GCA_036489615.1 Verrucomicrobiia bacterium
TCATTCATGGCAGTCAGGGCCAGCGTGGCGGGACTGGCCGAGTCAGCCAGGATCCACGGCGAACTGACCTCGATGTTATAGAGATAAATATCGGAATAGGGCAGCAAAGCACTGAAGGGCAAGTTTTCCACGGTTGAAGGCGTCGTGGATAAGGCGGCGGTAGAAAGTGTTAAGGTGGTGGGGCTTTCCAGCAGGGCATAGGTGGAACTGATCGTCGAGGAAATCGCATGATTGCGGTTTAATATTTCCACAATGCCATTTTGCCCTCCATCCGTGCCCAGGACTGAAATGCGTGATGCGGATGAATCTGTATAGCCGGTTGGGACTCGATTCGGAGCGTCCAGTACCACGAAGCCTCCCGGGCTGGCAGCAGTTGCCGTGGGGTCGCCATTGGCCAGGATGTCAGAGTTGGCTTGAAGATTTAGCGCCCCGGTCGCGTTAATGGCCACTGCTCCATTGATGTTCCCCAGGGAGTTTGCCTGGAGCAAGCCGTTTTGGGTCACCGTTACCGAGGTGGCCGTGATGGAACTTCCGTCAGCGACAACGCTGCCATTATTATTGAGGGCTGTTGTAGCCGCCAACGTCACACCGCCGCCACCGGCTGCCTGGCTGTTGCCCTCCGCCGAAATCGTGGAACCGGCATTGAGGTTGAGAGTACCGCTGGCAAGTAATTCAATCGTGCCGTTGACGTTCTGGGCGGAATTGGCCTGGATCAAACCGTTTTGATTAATGAGCTGTGCCTGGGCGATGATGCTCCCGGCATCGGCGATCAATTTGCCCTGATTGTTGACCGATCCCGCGGGTAAAGTGACCTGGGCGCTCAATCCCAGGCCATTGGGGCTGGTGGAAAGCATGACCGTTTGACCGTCACAAAGACCGATGTTCCCATTGGGAGCGGAAATAGTCCCGCTGTTCTCTATGTCACTGGCGATCAGATAAATGGATCCACCATTCCCTGCCGTGGTGATTTGCCCTAAATTGACGATTTTTGCCGAAGGCGCAGGCGCGCTAAAGGTCCACGGTCCGCTGGCGGTAAAATTTCCGGGAGGAGTGGCCGCCGTGGTCATGATCAAACTGTGCGTATTGATGGAAGCCGTGCCACTAACCGTAAAGCCATTTGGATCTTGCAGGATAACCAACCCGTTGGCATTTAGATTTCCGCTGATGGTTGAGCCGCCGCTATCAGAAATAAAATTCCAGGCGACCGATGTTGCTCCCGGCTGGGAAAAATTTACCGTCTCGTTCTGGCCGATATTAAATCCGGTCCAATTGATCAAAGTCGTGGAGGAGCTTTGGGTGATATTCATCACCGGGAAGCCAGAAGAGCCGGTGGTCGTGGTGATGGTGGTATTGCCGGACTGCACCACTCCGCCCGCGGGAAGGGCCTGAGCCTGGAACCAGCACAGAAAATAAGCCAGAAAAACCCCGCACCAAAGCAACATTTGTTGGAGCCGGCAAAAAGATTTGGTCATCATGGTCTTACCATTTTTACCCCTGATTGAGCATAACATTTGAGCGCGCGCAGCATGTGACAATTCAGTGACATCTTTCAAAATTGGGCAGTCAGCGCGAAATTAAAATACGGGACGTAACGGGTCGTGATACCGGTGCTGGTGAGCGGCAGGGAGAATAAAAATTGCGACGACCAATGAGCGCCGATGGACGCGGTAAACCCAAAGCCGGTGCCCCAAAGCCGGGTGCTGCCCGCACTTCCCGGCGGGGAGTCCAGTAGATAGGCCGTAGCGCGGTCCATGTAAATCGAACCGCGGATGGTCAATGGCTGGCCGTCATAAACGATTCCCACCACGTGAGGTGGCGTGTCCTCTTCCAAAGTGGCGTGCCAGCCGGTGTCACCAAATACTTCACCTTCATGGTAACCGCGCACGCTGTTGACGCCGCCGATGCCGAATTGCTCATTACTGATCAGGGGTTCGCTGGCCCATTGTCCGTCCAGGCGCACGATCGTAGTCCAGTTATGGGCGCTGATGATGCTCTGTGAAAAACTGGGCTTAAGAATCACCCAATATCCGCTGGACTCAGTTGAACCGGTAATGTTCTGGAGACTTTTCTTTCCTGAGAGGCTCGCCGGAGCATTAGTGAACGCAGTGAACACCGTTGAACTGGAATACCAGAGATTTGCGCTGAGCGATAATCCCGCGCTGATCGGCCCCAGGGAATTGTTTCCGCTGGCATTATAACTGAGCGTCAAAGGCAGATAATGCATCGTCTCGTGGGACACTGGCGTGGGCACGTTAATAAAGCTCGTTCTTTCACTGAGTTGATGGAAAGCATTTTCGGTAAATTCACTATCGATAAAAGAATTTGTGTTGTAGTTCGCCTGCGAGTAGAGCTTGTAATCGAGTCCCCCGGCTATGGTGGAGGAAATTCCATCAAAGGCGGGCAGGGCTTTGCTCAACTGAAACCCGAGGTCTCCGTTAATGGTAAGGCCTTCCTGGGTTTCATGCTGGGACAGCACACGCACGTTGGGAACATCGAAAAGGGTCTTGTCCGAAAGGTCCTCAATGCCGGTATCAATGGTAGAGCGGCTGCCGTAGACGTTTAATTCCGTTTGGCCGGACGGTGGTGGCAGGCGGAATTGCCGGGTGGCTTCATCATAACCAAAATTGCCGGGGCTATTTTCGACTGCGTTTTCAATTGGTTGCGGGCCGCCCAGGGGCATGCGATAGAACGCGCTATAATTGGCCACCATGGGTTCATCGTAAAAATTCCACTGGTTCCCAACTTTTTCTTCCTGGGGCGAGAAACCGTATTGGACGCCGAGGGAATGTTCCCGTTGCCAAAGGTTGTCTTCCACGGCGGACGCATTTAACCGCAAAACCGGCGTGCCGGGCGTGTATTGATTATTGAGTTCAATTTTGCCGTGAACCGGCAGTTGGTCTTTCACATGGAGCGTGAGCTGGCTGGTGCCCGGTTCCGGTCCCGGCCCGATGACCGGGTAGATTTGCCGGTCCTGGTTTGCGTTGGCCCGGTTAAGTTCCGCCTGGAAGATGTTTGCGTTGAGGAGCAGGTTGGTGTGCAGGCTCGGCAGCGCGCGCATCACGTTGTTGGAACTGAAATAAACATTACCCTGCACATTGATGGCCGCCAGGCGGCCTTCGGTAACGCGCACTTTGACCGTCGCATTGGTCAGCTTCTGTTGGGGGAGACCCACCGCCACGGTCAAATAACCCCGCTCACGATAGGCTTGCTGAAGCTGCTCGACGACGGTACGAATGCCGTCGATGCTGACATTGGTGCCAAAAGCGCCATCGATGTTGGTCAGGACAGCGGACATGTTTTGAGGCGAAAGAACGGTATTGCCCGTGATCCGATAATGTTCCACGTCAAACTTGGGTCCGGCATTGGTCGAAACGACATGGATCATGGTGTCTGGCTTTTCGGCATCCACCCGCATCATTTCTTTGATTAAATCTGCCCGCGTCTGGGCGATTTGGTCGGGAGTAGCCGCCTGCGCCGGCAACGGACTAAGCGGCGGGGGTGGCGGTGCGTTCGTCACTTCCGGCGAGGTGGTCGATGGAACCATGACGGGCCCTATTGCCGGCAGGTTTGCAGCGACCGCCGCGTTGGTGGGGGTGTAGTATCTTACGCCCGAAACGACAATCTGG
>DASXFM010000386.1:0-4690 GCA_036489615.1 Verrucomicrobiia bacterium
AAATTTCTGGAGGAAAGCTGGCTGTTTGAAGCCGTGACGGAAACGTATATTCCGTTGCTTCAAATGCTGGAAGGCTGGCGTCGGGACCGGATGAATGCGCCGATTACGGTTTCATTATCGCCGCCGCTGTGCGCAATGCTCCTGGACCCGCTGTTGTGCCGCCGTTACGAGCGGTACCTGGACGGTTTGATTGACCTGGCTGAAAAAGAAATCCGGCGGACGCATTGGGACCGGGCTTTTCGCGAACTGGCGTGGATGTATCATCACCGCTTTAACGGTGTTCGCACCACGTGGCGCAATTGCGGGGGTAACCTGGTTCATGCTTTTAAACAGCTGCAGGACGAAGGGCGGATTGAGATCATTACTACGGCGGCCACGCATGCGTTGCTGCCGTTGCTGTCGAATCATCCGGCTTCGATCCGGGCGCAAATCCTGACGGCTCGGGATGACTACCGGAATTGTTTTGGGCGCGATCCCGGCGGCATCTGGCTGCCGGAATGCGCCTATGTTCCCGGCGTCGAGACGTATTTGCAGGAGGCGAATATCCGGTGGTTTATCCTGGACACGCACGGAATTTTGCACGCGAATCCGCGTCCGCGTTACGGCACGTTTGCGCCGGTTTTCACGCCAAACGGCATTGCGGCCTTCGGGCGCGATTTCGATTCATCGCGCCAGGTCTGGAGCCAGCGCGAAGGGTATCCCGGCGACCCGCGTTACCGTGATTTTTACCGCGACATCGGGTTCGACCTGGATTTTGATTACGTCAAACCGCATTTACCATCGCCGGATATCCGTGGTTTTACGGGTATTAAGTACTACAAGATTACCGGGGCGGGGGAGAAACAGATATACCAGCGCGAGGATGCCGTTCGTACGGCGGATGAACACGCCCAACATTTTCTCAACGAGCGTATGGGCCAAATCCAGCGGTTGACCGGGCTTTTGGACCGTCCGCCGTTGATGGTTGCGCCGTATGACGCCGAATTGTTCGGGCATTGGTGGCATGAGGGCGTGGAATTCCTGAATTTTTTCGCCCGGAAACTGGTTTACGACCAGAAAATCATGGAGCTCATCACACCCACGGAGTATCTGCGCCGCCATCCGACGAACCAGGTCGCCACGCCCGGCGGTTCGACCTGGGGCGAAGAAGGTTATTTGCGCGTGTGGTTAAACGAGAAGAACGAATGGATCCTGCCGCATTTGCAAATCGCGCAGGACAGGATGAGCGAGCTGGCGGAAGAATTTCATAAAACGCACACGCACGGGAAGAAGACTTCGAAAGCCGCAGACCTGTCCATCCGCGCGCTTCGCCAGGCGGCGAGAGAATTGTTGCTGGCGCAATCAAGCGATTGGCCGTTCATCCTGCGCGCGGGCACGAGCCAGGATTATGCGCGGCGGCGAGTCAAAGAGCACCTGTTGCGCTTTATCGCGCTGCATGACCAACTGACTTCCACCAGCATTGACGAGCAATGGCTGCAGGAAGTTGAATCGCGGGACAATATTTTTCCAGGTGTGGACTGGAATTATTGGCGGACGAACTGTTAAAATGTTGAAATGTTAAAACGGGAGAGCCGAAGATCAGGATATTTCCGCCTCCTGTACAGACGCAAATTGCTTGCGATGATTCGCGCCGTGGCTCGATACCTGCTCGTTAGACGGCGCGGTTTATGACCAAACGCAAATCTATAATCGTTGCCACAATCTGTTTGTTAGCCATTGCCATGCTTTGGTTTTTCATTCCGGCAGGCGCCCCCAAAACCGACCCTGCGCGATATGAAAGATGGAAGGATACCGGGAATGAGCCCGGTACATTCGGCAAAAATCTCTGTCCATTAGCCGGAACAAGTATCGAGGAGTCGGCGGACGGGTTGGAACGGACGCTCAAGATTGAGCGGGATTGGCTTGGAGAAAAATACGGCCCGATTCAATTCACTTGTGAGGCATCATCAATCGAACGCCTCTTGGAATTTGTAGCCTGCGGTCCAGGGAAACATTTTGATGACATTGTTGGGACGGATTGTTTGCCGATAGGGACATATCGATATTCTTTTAATGGCAAGACCTGGGACGATCACGCAGCGCTGTTAAAAGATGTCATGAGTGCTACCAGTGAAACGTTCGGTTTGACACTGAAAATCTCGAGCAGCCAAGGTAAAACAACGCTTGTGATAAAATCGAAAAAGAATGCGATGATTAACCACGCGCCGGAGCCAACGCTCTTGGCGATTATGTGAACAACATCAGGCTTTCGATTTCGGTGCGGTCTAGCGCGCAGCTACGGCCTTCTCCATTTGAAAGCGGTGTCGCGCTTCACTCGCCACCGCAGTCCAGGATGCAAGCGTCTGGGGGTGAGGGAGAATTGTTCAAAAAAGAAGGTTGTGCGGTTCACGGAAATGGATTCTCAGGTTCGGGCGCCTTAATTTATTTTTTCGGCGACTTTGATTTTAAACATGCGCTTTTTCATCCAGCGCACGGCCAGCAAATCATAGAATGACGCGAATAGGCGATTCCAGACGCCGTAATGGCTCTTCCCGGCAAATCGGGGATGGCTGGAGATGGGAATCTCCGTGACGGAATAGCCCTCCATCTTAACGAGCGTGGGAATGAAACGATGCATTCCTTTGAAAAACTTTAAATCGGCGATGCACTCGCGTTTGAATGCGCGGTAACAGCAGCCGGCATCGGAAATGTTTTCGCCGGATAATTTGTTTCGCACTGCATTGGCAATTCGCGAGGAGATGACTTTTACCACAGTATCCGATTGGGCGCGCATGGCTACGCGGGATCCGCAGACGCAATCGCAGGTTTTCAGCGCATCCAGAAATTTCGGCAGGTCTTTGGGATCATTTTGCAAGTCGGCGTCCAGGGTGACGATGTATTTGCCCTGGGCTGCTTTCATGGCAATCCATTGCGCGGCTGATCCGCCGGAATTGACCGCCAGCCGGAGCGCCCGGACGCGGCTGTCCGCGGCGGTAAATTCCTTCAAAATCTCCCAGGATTTATCGGTGCTGCAATCATCGGTGACGAGAATTTCATAGGAAAGCTTCAATGGATCGGCCACAGCGCGGATGGCTTTAAAAAGTTCGCGCAAGTTGCCCTCCTCATTGTAGCAGGGAATGACAAAGCTAATTTCAGGAACAGATTCGTTCGGCATTTAAATCTAGTAGTATGACTGTTCTGCGGTTTATCAGCCAGATTATTTTTAAGGTAGGGAAGTGATTAAAGAGAACATGAGCAGTCCGATACCGCGCTCGCGTCTTGGCACTGTTCCTGGTAGGGACGGCGCGCTGCGCTGTCCGCGCCGCGTTCAGCGGCGCAACGAATGTGGTCGGACGTTGGACCGTCCCGCATTGCGGGATTCCGCCCGCTCTACGGGCGGTGACGGCGCAGCGCGCCGTCCCTGCCACCACCAACGTAAGAACAATGTGTGGATGCGCCCAGGCGCAAGCGACGTCGCTCGCGAGTCTTGACTTTGCGGCTATTTTTGCCACTCTGCAGCATAGGCTAAAGCATTTTGTTCTAACGTTTTGTCTTGAACGGTCCATTCAGAGTCCATATGGCTGTCAAATCACTAAAGCTTACTGTCGGCGGCAAGGAAATCGCCGCGACTCTAGAATCTAAAATTAGCAAAGACGACCTTTACGGGCGGGTGGACCATCTCGTGGAGCAGGGCGGACAACGGCTCGAACGGGGCTGGCTGCTGCCGGATGGCGCGACTTTCCGCAAGAGCCAGGTTGCGATGACTTCCGTGGATGATGAGGGGTCGCCTGCAGAGACTCCGGAGATTCATAGCGCAGGGCAAAAGCTTGAGTTGCGTCCCAGTTCATTCGACGGAACTGAGGCGCTCGAAGCTGTGCCGTTAGAAACGCTGGCCCGCTTCATGACCACGGATGTTTATCCGGTTGAACCAGGAGGCCTCGCTCCGGGCCTCTATCGTGGGACTTTCAATTATCGCAAATCAGCCCGCCCTCGCGATGCCTTGCTTTTGGTGCGCGAGGATGGCTCGTTTTTGCTGGTAGGCCAGCTCAAAGGTTGTCCGATGGCCGGGCGCACGGTGGCCTATCAGTTTTTTGATGCGGCTGCAGGCGGCGGCGAGGAAGCGGCTGATCCGCTGGATTTCAGCATGATGTGAGGAAAGCATGTTCACACTTCATCTCGAAAACGAAGGTCGGAGTGCGCGTGTGGGCTTGAGTTCGCCCATGGCCGAGAAGAACGCCGCTCCATTGGAGCAAGTGACCAGCACAGGCAAAGTCAAACGTGTGCAGGCATTGAACGGGCAAAACATCCTGGCGTCTGCGAATTCCACGCAATTGATCGAGGGCAATCCGGAATTGGACCTCCAACTGGCAGGGCGATTGATGCGGGATGCGACCGGCGTTTATCTCGACCCCAGCGCCGCGCAGCCGACCATCGCGACTGAATTCAAGGAAGTCGAAGTGGTTTACACGCCGGAGGGACAGGAGAAGGAACGGCGTGCTCGCGTGTTCCGAACGGCAAACGTGGATACGACACAACCGCTGAAAATCGTCCGGCGCATGCCGATTGCGGAATGCCTGACACGATTTGTTTTTCGCGGAATGCAACAAATTGTCCACACGGACGGTTTGACATTTGATTTTCTGCATGGCCTGGCGAAGTCGTTGCAGGACAGCCAAAGCATGGCGCTCCTGGGCGCCGGCCCGAAAGGCGC
>DASXFM010000479.1:0-27933 GCA_036489615.1 Verrucomicrobiia bacterium
AGGATGGTCGGAATCAAAGAACTTAAAGTCGGGCTATTGCCAGGGAGACATGAAATCGTGCCGCCCGACATGATGAATTGATTCGTAGCAGTTGCGCCGTTTCGCCCATAACCGGATGATCCAAAGTTTATGGTGCCGCCGCTCAAGTTGACAATATTGGTGGCCTTGGCCGCGCTGCCGGTGCTGTATTGAATTCTGGGAACATTTAGCGTGCCGCCGCTGACGTTCAATACGGAGGTCAGGCCGGCAATAGCTCCGTGTCCAAGATCAATTTCACTGTTTGTCATCGTCAACGTGCCGGAAATCAGATTTAAAGTGCCCGATCCCTTGGCTTGCGTATCAAAGCTAATTGCTCTGATTCCATTGGTGTCTGTGCCCAATAAAATGACGTTGCCGCCATTGATGTTAACGACGGCCGCGCCATGTCCGCCAACGACCAGGTCTGAAAGAATAGCTGTGCCGCCGTTGAAGTTCACAGTGGCCGTGTTGTTGGTTTGGAAGCCCACAACGCATCCGCCATTCCCATTCGCCAGGGCGTTCGTCGCAATGAGCAGGCCTCCGGTCATCGTGAAGAAGTTAGTGCACTGGGAGCCGAGCTTGCCGCCGGTCGCAACGCCGCCAATGGCGAAGGCCGGACCATTTGGGTCGGCCAATGTCAGAGCGCCGCCGGACATGTTGAATGTATTGGCAACACCGCCGCCGCCGGCGCCATTGCCGGGTGACCCGAGAATTAAATCTTCGATTGTATTTGTATAATCGGGATCGCCGGCGGGGACGGGCGCGTAATCGCAGGTTCCACTGTTGGTGATGACAACGACATAGCCCGCAGAACTGGACGCCGAGCCGTTGAAATTGTCCGGCCAATTGGTCAGGCTGTCCGTAATCGCGGGGTTCCAGTCACCGCCAAGAGGGCCATTGGTATAATTATCCGATGCCGAAGCCCATGCTTCAGTAGTTTGGGCCTGGACAGAAATGCTCGCAGAAAGGGCGAACATGAATAGCACGGCCAGCAGCGTCCCCGTCATGAATGCTCCGGACTTTAGACTCCGGACTTTGGACTTGGAATTGTTATGACCAGGCGCTAAAGGAGAAGTTATGATTTTCATAGGTTTTTGCTTTAGGTTCTTCAATACAGCAAATCGGTCCGCCGATGGATGTCGTAGAAACACTTGCCGCCGTAGTCCCGCCGAACGGGATGAAAGCAGGCGACAACTCCAATGACCTTCGGTTTCATCTCTGGTTGGAATTTTGTAATGTTTATTTTAAACAAAAAAAACTCCCCCAGCTATGGCATGTTTGGGTCACCCCAGGATCTCCCCAATTTGAAAACAGGCAATTGCTTGAATCACTCCGAAAATTCAATTAGACTGAACGTGTGATTCCAACGGCATATGGCATATAATTCAGCCGGCTTGGGATTTTTGGCGGGGCTGATATTTCTCATTCCTCCGTATCCCGCGTCTGCCGCGCCCGACCAGCACTTATTCACACGTATCTGGCAAACCGATGACGGTTTGCCGGATAATAACGTCGAAGCCGTTGCCCAGGGTCCGGATGGCTACTTATGGGTGGCCACGCCGGCCGGCCTGGCTCAATTTGACGGCATCCGGTTCAACCGGTTCCCCATTCGGACTCTCGCGATCTCACGTGACCAACACATTCGGATTGTGTTATGTGGCCGCACGGGCGTGCTTTGGATGGTTTCCGATGATGGGCGCATCGTCGGCCTGAACACAAATTTTTCGACCGTTTCAATTCCGCAAACCGGGCTCCCCACGCATATCCCGCAAGCCATTGCCGAAGACAAAAACGGAGGCCTGTGGCTGGGATACTTCGGTTCTCCCTGGACGGGTTATTCCAGCGCGGTTTTTCGGGTTAAATCGGGCAAGGTCACGGAACTTAGCACGAAACAAGGTCTGTCGACCGGCAACTTTCATTCCGTCGTTAGCGATCATGAAGGGAACATCTGGCTGGCAAAAGGGAAGGAAATCTTCGTATTCCAAAACGGACGGCTCCGGCGCGTCGCCGGCGCTTACGTGACACAATGTCTGGCCGCGTCTCGTACCAACGCCGTGTGGCTGGTGGAAAACGGACGCTTGTTAAATTGCGACATCGCCGGAAAAAAAGAAGATTGCGGAACCTGTCCGGGTTTGTCGGGCGTCGATACGCTGGCTTTGCTCGAAGACCATACCGGCGTGGTTTGGATCGGCACCGATGGCAACGGTTTGTTTCGCTACAGCAACGGAAGTTTTGAAAAGGTCGAGACTTCGCACCCAACGATACTGTGTCTTACCGAAGATCGCGAAGGTAATATCTGGGCCGGCACAGGCGGCGGCGGCCTGGATCGCGTTTCACCCGGAGGAATTCAACTCGAAGGATTGGAAAACAACCAGGTGCAATCCATCTGCGAGGACCGTAACGGCACATTGTGGGGCGCAACCCAAAACGGTGCGCTCCTCTCTCGTGTCCATGACGCCTGGACTCCCGTCTTTACCAACACGCCGTTTGCCGGAACCGTCAGGTGCCTAACCAGTGCCGCGGATGGGACGGTTTGGGTAGGTCTGCGCGACGGGCAATTGGTCCACCTGGCCAATACGAATTATTCGATCCCTCACATCATTAATCACGTCCGGAGTTCGATTTTCGCCCTTCTTCCAGCGCCCGGCGGCGACCTGTGGGTGCTCCGGCGCGACACGCTCCAGCGCTTGCACAATGGACAGTATCAGGACTTCGTCCCGCCGAAACGGGTTAACAGAATTTCGGCCATTACTGAAGATGCCGCCGGGAACCTTTGGATTGGAGGCCGGGGCGTGGTCATGCGGTTTGATGGCACAAATTTTACGGATGAATCGGCACGGCTGCCCATCTCGAGTCGTGCCATCTACTATCTTTACGCATCGTCCGATGGGAACATCTGGATCAGTTGCGGCGGGGTGGGCATCCTGCGATTGAACAACACATCCGTGGGAAAAATTGGACTCGATCAAGGATTGTTTGATGACGACATTTCGCAACTGGTCGCCGACGGCCATGGCTGGTTGTGGTTTGGTTCCGATCACGGAGTTTTTAAAATTCGCCGGGACGAACTGGAACTGGCAATGAAAGACCCGGACATTCAATTGCGGCCCATCGTCTATGGAAAAAATGACGGGTTGGCCAGCGTCGAAGCGCTCTCCAGCATAGCCGCCCCGTTTGTCCTTCCCCGCGCCATTGCGGGAAGCGATGGCCGCGTCTGGATGCTCACGCACACTGGAGTTATCGTGGCGGACCCGAACATGCTTCCCGCGTATTCAACGGCCCCGCCCGTTTTATTGACCCGCGTAGTGATGGATGACCAGACCATCGCTTCGTACGGCAACGAACCTGTTCTCTTCACTCGGGATTCGTCACCCGTCACCCTGCGATTGCCGCCGTCGCACCGGCATTTGGAGTTTGATTTCACTGCATTCCATTTCAGTGCGCCGGAAAACATTCGTTTTCGATACCAGCTTGCCGGGTTTGACACCAACTGGATTGACCCGGGGTCCGAGCGCAACGTTACTTATTCCCGGCTGGTTTCCGGAGACTATCAGTTTCACGTTGAAGCCTGCATCGGAGATGGTCCCTGGAGCGAGAACCCAGCCGGCCTGGCATTTGCCGTGACGCCGTTTTTTTGGGACCGGTGGTGGTTCCGCGCGGGTGTTTTGCTGCTGTTCACCTCGTCGGTCATCGCCATTGTGCGTTATATATCGTTCCGCCGCCTTCAGGCCGAAATGCGCCTGATGGAACAACGCGCCGCTCTCGAAAAAGAACGAACGCGGATTGCCCGGGACCTTCACGATGACCTGGGCGGCAGCCTGAACAGCGTCGCCCTCACACTGGACATGGTACAACGCCTGACACCGCCGGAATCCATGAACGGAAAAATCCAGCATTGTTCCACCATGGTCCGCCAGGTCGCCAGGTCGGTGGACGAAATCGTGTGGGCCATCAATCCCCGCAACGACACGCTGCGATACATGGTCGATTATATCAGCCAGTTTGTCGTCGAATTTCTGCACGCTGCCAATATTCCGTGCCGAGTGGATTTGCCCGACACCGTTCCCAACCGGATGGTTTCACCCGAAGCCCGTCACAATTTGCTGCTCATCGTCAAGGAGGCTCTGAGCAATATCGCGCGCCACGCCCGGGCCACCGAAGTCCTGCTCCGCGTGGCGGCATCGGAAAAGCAGGTTATCATTATCATCCAGGATGATGGGCGCGGATTTAACCATGCGCCGGACAATGCCTCATGCGACGGCCTGCGAAACATGCGCCAGCGAATTGAAGAAATCGGCGGCCAATTCCAACTGGAAAGCCAACCCAACAAGGGTACCTGCGTGAGCGTCACATACACCTGGCCCGAATCCGAACCATGACCCCTTACTGCGTAGCAGCGTCACGTACGTGCGCTCTAACTAATTCACGGGGCAAACAAACGACCTCGCGTGCCGGACATTCAGTCCAAACATCCGTAGATGGCTACCTCCGGCGACCGTGCCGCAAACCTCCGAACCAGAACCCAAACATGCCATAGCGGCAAACCCGGCTATGATGTAAATATGAAGCCGATGACGGCCGTGGACTCAACGACAATTAGGGTTTGCATTGTCGAAGACAATGACGACATGCGCGAAAGCGTCGCGCAGGTGCTCAACCAATCTCCCGGCCTCCAATGTATGAGCACGTACGCCAGCGCCGAAGCGGCCGTGAAAGATTTGCCCGCCCAAAAGCCCGACGTCGCGCTCGTGGACATCAACCTGCCGGGCATGAACGGCATCGAGTGCGTCAGCAGACTCAAGGCGCGCCTGCCCCAATTGCAGGTCCTCATGTTGACCCGGTACGAGCAAAGCGACATGATTTTTGACTCCATCCGGGCTGGCGCCAGCGGTTATCTGCTAAAACACACTCCTGCGGATGAATTGATCCGCGCGGTCGAACAGGTCCATGCCGGCGGGGCGCCCATGACGATGCAGATCGCGCGCAAAGTCATCACCCATTTTCAACAAATCCAAAAGCCGGCGTCAGAGGTGGAGAAACTGACACCGCGAGAACAGGAAGTCCTAACGCTTTTGGCCAAAGGCTACCTCTACAAGGAAATTGCCGGCAACCTGGGAATCAGCATCAACACCCTGCGCAATCATCTGCGAACTATCTACGACAAACTCCACGTCCATTCCCGCACCGAAGCCACGGTGAAGTATCTGGGGCGGGATTGACCCGGGCGTTCATCCTAATTTGCCCCCACCATATATTCCCACACATTCGTGTACTGCGTGGATAATGTAGATCCATGAGCGGACTTTTTGGGAACATCGTTAACGAAAATCTGATAGTCGCCATGAATGGCTTCGCCCGGCTTTACGGCTACAGTTTTCAATCCGGCCAGATGCATGAGCACGGCGCAATTCGTCTCCTGATGATGAACGTTAAATGGGTCATTTTGGGAGAGAAACGCGAAAAAACGGGAAGGAGGCGTGGCGCTCTCCTGACCCAACCACGGCGCGGGTTCGTGAAGATCCGCCAAATAATCCTGGGGACCTGAAAAGATCAGCACACGGTCCACGTCAAATAATTTGCCAAGGTAGGCTGCATGTCCGGAACCCTGGGAATGGCCGCCCACGATTACTCGATCCCATGCCGGTTTCCCATCTTTCACGAACTCGTCCCAGCCGCCTTTGGAATCATGCGCAGCCAGGTAGACCAGCAGCTTTTGAAAACGGTTCGTTATCGAATTGGCGGCGTCCACTTTTATCCGGTCGCTGACCGGAGCACCTGTGACGATGGCATCTCGATAGTGGTCGAATGCCGTCGGGTCAAGACTGTGTGCGAGTGCAGTTGTAATGAGGTTATTCTCATAGTCAATGCTGACCACGTGATAGCCCCAACCGGCAAAGGTCCGATATATGCCCATGCTGTTTGAAGGATTGCTTCCGGTCCCATCAATGAAGAAAAACATTCGATGGTTTGAAACTACGCCGGGATCATACACGGCAATGTGGGGTCCATGAACTGTCACAATGGCAGGATCGGTTTGCTCCGCCTCGACACGCATCACTGTCACCCTGGCGTAAGCAGTAACGCAGAAAAACAGGGCAATCGCGACTATGACGAATTGGATTTTGGATGGCCGGATCATGGAAATATTTCTTTTGATTTTTCGCATGATTAGCCTTACCCGCGTTTCGCCAATACTTCCTTCTCATACCGCTTTACCTCCGCCAGCCACTTATCACCAATCGGAACCTGTTTCATTTGGCAGTAAAAATCCCATACGGCGCCAAATGGCAGGAATTTGATTTCCTCCTGCAGCGCCAGGCGTGTCGTGTAGTCACCCTCATTTTCGGCAGCCCGAAGTTTTGCAGTCGGTTCGAGCAGCGCGATCAGCAGCGCGCGAATCATATTGCGCATGCCGATGGTCCAGGCGGCGATTCGATTGACGCTTGCGTCAAAATAATCAAGGCCGATATGGACCCGGTCTAAAAAGCCGTTGGCCACAATCTCGCGCGCAATGGCCAGCAGGTCGTCGTTTAAAACCACAATATGGTCACTGTCCCAGCGCACGCCACGGCTGACGTGCAGCAGGATTTCCGGAAGATATTGCATCACGCTGGAGATCTTGTCGGCGATGCCTTCGGTGGGATGGTAATGTCCGGCGTCAAGAGTGAGCAGTTTTTTCCGGCCCAGGGCATATCCCAGGTAAAATTCGTGAGAACCCACAACGTAACTTTCACTGCCAATTCCGAACAATTTCGGTTCCACGGCATCCAAATTCCATTGTGCGGGAAGGGATTTTTTGAAAACGGCATCGAGCGATTCGGCCAGGCGCGCGCGCGGCGCGTTGCGGTCGGCGGGATTGTCTTTCATGCCGTCTGGAATCCAAACATTGGTGATGCACGTTTTGCCCAATGCCTTGCCCATGGCGGCCCCGATTTCGCGCGAACGAATGCAATGCTCAATCCAAAATTGGCGAACCGCCTTGTCACGATGTGAAAGCGTGAATCCATCCGCCGCCCTGGGATGCGAAAAACAGGTCGGATTAAAGTCCAGGCCCAGGCCGTTCTTTTTGGCCCAGGCAATCCAGGCGGCAAAATGCTCCGGAGCAACTTCGTCGCGGTCCACTTTTTTCCCGCCGAACTCGCCGTAAAAGGCGTGCAAATTCAGCCGATGTTTTCCCGGAATAAGCGAGTAAGCCTTTTCCATGTCCGCGCGCAATTCATCCGGCGTGCGCGCTTTGCCGGGATGATTGCCGGTCGCGACGAGTCCGCCACCAAGACCCATGCCAAAATTTTCAAAGCCCCCCACATCATCCCCCTGCCAGCAGTGCAACGAAACCGGAATTGCCGCCAGAGTTTTCAGGGCCCGCGTGACGTCCACGCCGATCTCCGCGTAACGTTCACATGCCAATTCAAACGAGCGATCAATGGAAGTCTTTGACGAATTTGATGCATTCTTCATCGTTTTCATGGGCGTTAGCTTGCACGCCAATTAAAAATTAAAAAGGAAAAATTAAAAAATTAGAATGGAAGCCGCAAAACACGCAAAAAACACCCGGCACCCAGCCTATCCCGCCAATCGCCAGTCCGCCGGGTCGCAATTTCGCTGGCGCATGATTCGCAAATTGTCAATCATCGTGCAACAATGCCGTTTACAACAGAAGACATCGCCAAACACGTCGGAGGGCAGGTCATCGGCGATTCAACCGCCGTCCTGAATCATTTCGCCACCATCGAAAGCGCGCGGCCGGGCGACTTGACATTCGCTGAAAACGACGACTTCTTCGCCCGCGCCGAACAAAGCGCCGCAACCGCCATCATCGTCGACAATCGATTTTCTTCGACTAAAAAAACACTGATCCAGGTGCCCAATGCGCGGGTCGCGTTTGCCAAGGCCCTCGCGCTGTTTTTCCCGGAAAAAAAATTCCCGGCCGGCGTGCATCCGACTGCGGTGATCGCCGCCTCAGCCAAGATTGCCCCTGACGCGCACGTGGGGCCGCATTGCGTCATTGGCGAACGGGCATACATTGGAGCGCGGACGATTCTGCAGGCCGGAAGCGTTGTCGGCGACGATTGCTCCCTGGCCGAAGACGTCAATTTGTTCCCAAATGTGACATTGTATTCGCGCACGCAAATCGGCAATCGCGTTCGCGTTCACGCAAATTCGGTGATTGGTTCGGATGGTTTTGGTTACGTGCAGGAAGGCCCGGTGCACCGGAAAGTCCCCCAAATCGGCAACGTGGTAATCTGCGACGATGTGGAAATTGGCGCAGCAGTCACCATAGACCGCGGTGCGCTCGGATCAACGATCGTCGGAAGAGGAACCAAAATTGATAATCTGGTGCAAATAGCGCATAACGTCCAAATCGGCGAAGGCTGCCTGCTGGTCTCACAGGTGGGCATTGCCGGCAGTTCAAAACTTGGAAATTATGTGGTGCTGGCCGGCCAGGTCGGCGTGGCCGGACATTTGAAAATCGGCAACCGGGTAATCGTTGGCGCCAAGTCCGGCGTGATGGAGGATATTCCTGAGGGCGAAACCTGGCTCTGGATACCGGCGCAACCCGATCGCGATGCGAAACGGCAGGCACTGGCCATGCGAAGGTTACCCGACCTCCTCAAACGCGTCGCGGACCTGGAAAGAAAGCTCGGGGATAAATGAAGTTGGCGAGAAGCTCACGTAATGAGCTTTTCCAGGAGACTTGAGTCGAGTCCGGGGGTGAAAGTAATCTCCGTTTTGCCGGTTTCGGCCAAAATTTCCAATTCATTATAGCGCCCGCTTTCGTCATTTTTTCTCAGAACCACACGAAATGGCTCGATGATTTCGTGCCGCAGGGGCCGTTCATTGGGAAGCCCGGCTTCAATGGTCATGGTATCGCTGCACGATTGATTTTGCTTTTGAAATACGAAGCGTTGCAAAGGCACGCCCTCGGCGACGACCCGCGATTCGCCTCCCGGATGGATCCAGCGAATGCTGATGACGCCACGATGCTGGTCTTTGAGCTGTTGACAAAAGGGATCCCAGGATTTCGGCGGTATTTCCGTTGTCATAGTCATCGTGTCCGTCCGCGGGCCGCCGGCTTGCGTTTGACATTGCTGCGGTTCAATTGCAGCGTGCTGGGCCGATGCGCGGGCCTCGTGCTTTTGGTCTGTGGTCTGGAGGTCGCCAGTTTTCGTGGACTGGCGCTTTGCAGCGAAAAACTCATCGCGACCGGGACAAACCGTTTCTGCGTATGACGTTCACGCGGGCTGCGGCACAGTTCTTCCATAAACCGCCCCGATATTAGAGGGCGAAGCTTCATGGGCAAAGAGTATTCGTTAGCCCTTCTCCCGGAACCATGAGTTTTCATAAGCCGCTGTTAACCCTTATTGTTTATTTTGGTTTTTGACCGCCTGCACCATTTCATCGTGTTCGGCTTCATCCAATCCTTCCTGGACAGTCTGAATGGCGGTCTCATCATCCGTAGGCAACTGCGGTTCTATCCGCCTGCCGGTCGAGGTGGGTGGCGCGCCCATACCGCTGGCAGCAATCCCGGTATCATCCATTGCCGCGTCCGCAGAATCATCGCCAAGCAATTCCTTCTTCGCCTGAATTCGGTCTGAAGCGGTCACACGGTTTGCCTCACGCCCGTCGATCAGCGCCAGTTCGCGGGCCCGGTGTTCCACCATCTCAGACGTGACAAGTGTTCTCATAATGGTGCCGTGCCCGTGAATCGCGGTTTTGGTTTGTTCCCTTCCTGCGGATGAACGTCTGCTCTTTGCCATAAATTGACTTTAGCATGGTCCATGCCTGCAAAACCCTCGGCACACACAGGAGTTCGCTTTTGCGAAATGCAATTTTTCCCGAAAAAAGCAATGGTCCTCCAAACGCTTGTGAAAAAAATCACAAATTAACTTGCCCCAAACCAACACTGCCTTTAGATTTTTTTGCCGTCGTTTTCCGGCGGAAATATGCAAGCGCAAAGCGAGATCGGCTACAATTCAAAAATCGAGGGAGACGTCGTCATCACGACGGTGGACGCAGCACTCAATTGGTTTCGCAAGAATTCTGTCTGGCCCATGCCCATGGGGCTGGCCTGCTGCGCCATCGAATTAATGGCTGTCGGCTCCAGCCGATTTGATATTTCCCGGTTCGGGTCCGAAGTCATGCGGTTTTCTCCCCGCCAGTCTGATTGCATGATCGTGGCCGGCACGGTCACGTACAAGATGGCGCTTTCAGTAAGGCGGATTTGGGACCAAATGCCCGAGCCTAAATGGTGCATCGCGATGGGAGCTTGCGCCTCGACCGGCGGCATGTACCGCAGTTACGCGGTGCTTCAGGGGGTCGACCGCATTGTTCCCGTGGATATTTACGTGAGTGGCTGCCCGCCACGTCCGGAGGCGCTATTGGACGCCTTAATGAAGCTGCAGGACAAAATCAGCACGCAGCCGGTGGTCCAAAACCTCACCATTATGAATTTAAAAAAGGAAGTGGCGTGACTTTAAGCCATCGATTTTCGCATACAAAACGCGAAATTGAGCTTCAGGTCTCATGTTTTTAGTCGGACTGTTCCGAGTACTGAAAACCGAAAATCGACAACTGAACATATTAATTGTGACGTCTTTGGAAGCAGCAAAAAAACTGAAAGCAAAATTCGGAGATTTAATCTCCGAACTGCCGGAGTTTCGCGGCGAGTTGACCCTGGTCCTTGCGGATCCGGAAAAAATCTCCGCGGTCTGCCTTTACGCGAAGAATGACCTGGATTTCAATTACCTGGTGGACATCACCGGCATTGATAATTACGGCGATGACCCGCGATGGACCCTGGTTTACCATTTGCGCGGGTTGGGCCACGGCTGCGAAGTACGGATCAAAACGAACGTCAGCGAAGAAAAATCAAAGCTGCCAAGCGTTGTAAATATTTGGTCCACAGCCAATTGGCACGAGCGCGAAGTCTACGACATGATGGGCATCCATTTCCACGATCACCCGGATTTACGGCGAATTTTGATGTGGGACGGCTATCCCTATTTTCCGCTGCGAAAGGACTTTCCGCTGGCGGGAAAAGATAGCGAGTTGCCGGGCGTCGCCTTTACGAATGTCACCCCCATGATGGGCGGCCCGTTCGTAACCGTAGCAGGCGGTAATTCGGCGCAAGCGCGCGAGCCGCGAATCCGCATTCCCGATTCAGATTCCATTGAAACCATGGGGAGGCTCGAGAGGCGCAAAGAAATCCAGGAAGCGCATGGCCATCCCAAGGGGCCTGGACCCATTGAGAAGAAGTAAATTTCATGGCGACTGTTCAAGACATCCAATTCAAAGATTCCCCCGGCCGCACGGCGCAGGCGGCGGAAAGCATTCAGGAATTTCAGGACGAGCGCATGGTGCTGAACATGGGGCCCTCGCACCCGGCCACGCACGGCGTCTTGCGCATCGTGCTTGAGTTGGACGGCGAAATCATCACTAAAGCCGATCCAGAGATAGGTTATTTGCATCGCGGCGATGAGAAAATCGCCGAGAACATGACCTACACGCAATTTATCCCCTACACCGACCGCTTGGATTACCTGGCGCCGCTGGCCAACAACGTGGCCTATGCCCTGGCGGTGGAGAAACTGCTGGGCATCCATGATAAATTGCCGCCGCGCTGCCAATACATCCGTGTGATGTGCGCGGAATTGGCCCGAATCTCGTCCCATTTGCTGGGGTTGGGCGCCTTCGCCATGGACGTGGGCGCGGTCACGGTGTTTCTTTTGGTTTTCACGGAACGCGAAAAGATTTACGATCTCGCTGAAGCCGTTTCCGGCGCTCGATTTACAACCAGTTACACCCGCATAGGCGGCGTCATGCGGGATATCCCTCCCACTTGGCTGGACCAGTGCCAGAAATTCTGCGATGAGTTGATTCCCGCGATCAACGAATTTGAAACGCTCCTCACCCGCAATCGAATCTGGGTGGACCGTGTCCGCGATCTTGCCGTCATCTCAAAACAGGATGCGCTCGACTACGGCTTGAGCGGTCCGAATTTGCGCGGCAGCGGAATCGAATGGGATTTGCGCAAAAAACAACCCTATCTTTGCTACAAGGATTTAGAGTTCGACATTCCGATTGGCTCGGCGGGCGACTGCTACGACCGCTATCT
The DNA here is from genome assembly GCA_036489615.1 of Verrucomicrobiia bacterium. Lineage (GTDB taxonomy): Bacteria > Verrucomicrobiota > Verrucomicrobiia > Limisphaerales > UBA11358 > UBA11358. The sequence goes on from DASXFM010000479.1 coordinate 12,134, forward strand.
GGTGCGGATGGAAGAAATGCGCCAGAGCGTCCGTATCCTGCAGCAGTGCATCAAAAAAATTCCCGGCGGCGCGGAGAACAAATCGAAGGAGCCAGTTCACTACGGCGACGGAAAGGTCTTCCTGCCGCCCAAGGAAAAAGTCATGACGAAGATGGAGGAGTTGATCCATCAATTCATGCTCGTCACAGAAGGAATGAATTGTCCGCCCGGCGAAGTTTATTTCGGCCACGAAAACCCGAAGGGCGAGCTGGGTTTTTACATTAACAGCAAGGGCGGCGGCGTGCCGTACCGGTTAAAAATCCGCGCCCCAAGCTTCGTTAATTTGAGCATTTTATCAAAGCTTTTTGCGGGCGCCATGATCAGCGATACGGTTGCGATTTTGGGTTCGCTCGATTTCGTAATGGGAGAGTGCGACCGATGAATACCATGAACGCGACGCACACTGACCCCATTCCGAACCCGTTGCAGCATCAAAGCGGCTTTACGGTAACACCCGAACTCGAAACGGAAGTTAACGAGTTGCTCACGCATTATCCGCAAAAGCGGGCGGCCTCACTCATGGTGTTGCACGCCATCCAGGACAAGTTCGGCTGGATTTCGCAGGAGGCGGTTGAGTGGACGGCAAAAAAACTGGATTTGCAGCCCATCAACGTCTATGAACTGGTCACGTTTTATCCCATGCTGCGGCAGAAGCCGATGGGCCGTTTTCAGATCAAAGTTTGCCGCACTCTGAGCTGCGCGCTGGGTGGCGCGTATGAATTGCACCAGCATTTTTGCGAGAAACTCGGTCTGGATGTCCACGCACACGGCGCGCAAACGACGAAGGACGGAAAGTTCACGGTCGAATTCGTGGAATGCCTCGCCAGTTGCGGCACCGCGCCAGTGATGATGTGCAACGATGCCTTCTACGAGGGCGTAAGCAAAAAAGCGGCGGACCAAATTTTAGCCGGCCTTAAATAGTTAAATGGCTGCCCGACATGGATTTGAACCATGACAAACAGATTCAGAGTCTGCTGTGCTACCGTTACACCATCGGGCAGGCCGGAGCAGTGGGAAGCTAAAGATTTTTGAGCAGGAGTCAAGCTATGGCGGAAGAATATAAACTGATTTTGAAATACGCCGATCAGCCCGGTTTTACACCGGACGTCGAGTGCTACCTGCGTCACGGCGGTTACGAGGGCCTGAAGAAGGCGCTCGCGATGAAATCGAAGGACCTGGCGGAGGGGAAGAAGATGTCGCCCCAGGAACAAATCCGCGAAGATGTGAAAAGCTCCGGACTCCGCGGCCGCGGCGGCGCCGGCTTTTCGTGCGGGTTAAAATGGAGTTTCGTGGATCGCAAGAGCGGCAAGCCGATTTACTTGATTTGCAACGCCGACGAGTCCGAGCCGGGCACTTTCAAAGACCGGCAAATCATGTACAAAGACCCGCATCAGTTGCTCGAAGGCATGATTATCGCCTGCTACGCCAACGACGTGCATCTGGCCTATATCTACATTCGCGGAGAGATGGTGGACGGAGCGAAAATTCTCCATCGGGCCCTGGCTGAAGCGCGCTCAAAGAATGTCCTCGGCAAGAATATCCTCGGCAGCGGCTACGACCTGGAGATCCACGTTCATCGCGGCGCGGGCGCCTATATCTGCGGCGAAGAAACGGGCCTTATCGAGTCGCTCGAGGGCAAACGTCCGTATCCGCGCATCAAGCCTCCCTATTTTCCTGCCGTGCTCGGCCTCTGGATGTGTCCCACTATCGTTAACAACGTTGAAACACTCTGCAATGTGAAACACATCGTGGAGATGGGCTCGGCGGAATTTGCAAAATTGGGCACCCCCAACAACACGGGCACGCGCATTGTCAGCCTGAGCGGTCACGTGAAAAAACCCGGCTATTACGAAATCGAAGTCGGAAAGGCAACGATCGGCGAACTCATCAACGACCCGAAATTCGGTGGTGGACTGCGTGACGGCCGCAAATTAAAGGCCGTTATTCCAGGCGGTTCGTCGGCTAAAGTTTTTAAGGCGGGGGAAAAGTTTAAGCTCAAGAAAAAAGGCGCCGACGGCCAAATGACCGACCAGGAAGTGGACATGCTGGATTTGCCTTATGATTTTGACTCCCTGACCGCCGCCGGCTCCATGAGCGGCTCCAGCGCCATCATTGTGATGGACGACGGCACGGATATTGTTGAGGCGCTGTCAAACATTTCGGTGTTTTACGCCCACGAAAGCTGCGGCCAATGTACCCCCTGCCGTGAAGGCTCGCTTTGGATGAGCAAGGCGTTGCATCGTCTCACGCATGGTGAAGGACGCGCGGGTGACGCGGATTATTTGGTTAAAATCGCGGACAATATTCCCGGCGGCCGAACGATTTGCGCGTTCGGCGAAGCGTGTTCCTGGCCCGTGCAAAGTTTTGTAGGCAAGTTCAAAGACGAATTTGTGGCCCGAGGAAAAGCCGACGAAGAGCGCCGGGCCAGGGAACATGCTGAACCTGTCAGCGCCACGCCGCCTGAACGGCGCGAATTGGCGACTGCCCATTAAAGAATTTGCAAAAATGTCAACAGCAACCACAACTGAAACCAAGCCCGCGCCCGTGGTAGAAAAAATCAAGGTGAAGGTGGACGGCCGCGAAATCGAGGTCCCGAAGACTACGCCGGACCCGATTTCCGGAAAGCCGATTCCTACAACGATGATTCAGGCGTGCGCCCTGAACAATGTGGACGTGCCGCATTATTGCTATCATCCCAAATTGCCGGTCGTCGGCAACTGCCGCATGTGCCTGGTCGAATTTGGCACCCCTGCCCTGGGCCCGGATCGAAAGCCCGTCCTGAATGCGGATGGCACCCCAAAAATTGCCAAATCTCCGCGCCCGGCCATCGCCTGCGCCACGCCGATTTCGCCGGGAATGGAAATTTACACGAATACCCCCGGCGTCAAACAGATGCGCGAGGGCGTTTTGGAGTTTCTGCTGATTAACCATCCGCTGGACTGCCCCATCTGTGACCAGGCCGGCGAATGCAAGCTGCAGGAATATTCCGTGGATTACGGGCAAAGCGCGAGCCGCTTCGTTGAACCAAAGGTCCATAAACCCAAAGCCGTCGACCTTGGCCCGCGCATCGTGCTCGACGATGAACGATGCATTCTTTGCACGCGCTGTATCCGGTTCTCGAAGGACATCGTGGGCGACGACGCCCTCGGCATCGTCAACCGTGGAAGCTATAATACCCTGACAGCATATCCGGGGAAGGCTTTCGACAACAATTACACGCTTAACACGGTGGACATTTGTCCCGTTGGAGCGCTGACGTCAAAGGATTTCCGGTTCAAGATGCGGGTCTGGTTCCTGAAAGAAACCAAGAGCGTATGCACCAGCTGTGCCACCGGTTGCAATATTATCATCGGTTCGCGCGAAGAAAAGGTCTATCGCTACGAACCACGCCAGAACGACGCCGTCAATTCCTGCTGGATGTGCGATTCCGGCCGGTTGAATTACAAGTGGATTGGCCGTGAAGACCGGCTGGCCGAAGTGAAACGGCCCGTGGAAAAAGGAAAAAACGAAAAGGCGGCGTGGAACATCGCCATTAACGAAATCGGCCGCAAATTAAAAAGCGCTCCTTCGGGCTCGGTGGCCATCATCGCTTCGGCGCGCCAAACCAATGAAGAACTTTGGCTGTTGAGCAAATTAAAATCCAGGCTCGGGGCCATCAGCGATTCAGTTCCACGCACCGGCGAAGGTGATAAATTGCTCGTGAATGCCGACCGCAATCCGAATACCAACGGCGCCCGCCTGACTGGCATTTGCTTTACTGAGATGGGAAGCAACCTGCCGAAAATCGCCGGCGATATTTCCAGCGGCAAAATCAAAACGCTTATCGTTTTCGGTGAAGACGTGACCCGGCACGGCATCGGGGCGGATTTGCTCGGCAAACTCGACACGCTCATCGTGAGCGACATCCTGCCCAATGCCACGACCCAGCTGGCGCATTATTTGTTGCCCGGATGCGCCCATGCGGAAAAACGCGGCACGTTTACCAACGCCAAAGGCCGCGTGCAAAAATTTATGAAAGCCGTCGAACCGCCCGGCGATGCGCGCCCGGAATGGGAATTCCTGCACGACCTCGTTTTCAACGTAACCGGGCAGAATGGATTCCTGACGATCGAAGGCTTGTTTAACGAAATGGCCAAGGATGTGCCGGCGTTCAAGGATTTAACCTGGGCCGGCCTTGGAGACAGTGGAGCAACGGTGCAAATCTAACATGGACTGGAAATTCCTCATTTTTAGCGTCGTTAAAATCGCGTTCGCCATTGGCGTGCTGCACGCCATCGCGGCGTACGCGGTGCTGGTGGAACGAAAAGTTTCCGCGTGGATCCAGAACCGCGTCGGGCCCAATCGCGTCGCGCCGCCCTTCATGAAATATATCCCGGTACTCGGGCCGATGTTGACGCGCTGGGGCGTTTTCCAACCCCTGGCCGATGGCTTGAAATTCATGCTCAAGGAGGATTTTACCCCGGCCGGCGTGCACAAGGCATATTTCTGGCTCGCGCCCGCAATCGCGATCGTTCCGTCCCTCCTGGTGATCGCCGTGATTCCCTTCGGCTCCAATATCGGCAGTCAGCAGATGGTCATTGCAAACTTGAACGTGGGCATTCTCTATACGTTTGGTATCGTGTCGCTGGGCGTGTACGGGATCGTACTGGCCGGATACGCGGCCAACTCGAAGTTTCCATTTTTTGGCGGCATCCGGTCCAGCGCACAGATGATTTCGTACGAAATTTCCATGGGCATGAGCGTGATTCCGGTTTTTTTGATTGCCGGTGATTTGAATTTAAGCACGATTATTAGCTGGCAGGCGCAACACGGCTGGCTGGTTATTTACGCGCCATTGTCATTTATCATTTTTCTGATAGCCGGGTTTGCGGAAACCAACCGGTTGCCGTTTGACCTGCCGGAAGCGGAAACCGAACTGGTTGGCGGCTATCACACCGAGTACAGTTCCATGAAGTTCGCGCTGTTCTTTCTGGCCGAATACTCCAATATGGCGGCCGCTGCGGGGATGATGACAACGCTGTTTTTCGGGGGCTGGACACTTCCATTTTGGGGATTGGACCAACCGGCCCACAACATCGGCATCGGCATCCTCCAGATCCTCATTTTTCTGGCAAAAATGTGCGCGCTCATGACGGTATTCATCTGGGTGCGCTGGATGTTTCCGCGTTTTCGCTATGACCAGTTGATGGATTTGGGCTGGCGGCGGTTCGTGCCGCTGGCGCTGGTGAATATTTTGGTGACAGCCATCGTGCTGTGGGCGAAAAGTTAAGCTATTTTAGGAAATGATCGTTAATCGTAAACCATTGACATTTTGGGAGCGGCTTTATCTGCCCGCGATTGTGGGCGGACTTAAGGTCACGTTCCGTCACGCCTGGGGCACCTTGTTTGAAGGCAAAAAGGTGACCATGGAATATCCCGAACAAAAATGGACCGTGCCCGAAGGTTACCGTGGCGCGCCATACCTGGTCCGGGACCAGGAAGACAACACCAAGTGCGTTTCCTGCCAGCTTTGCGAATTTGTTTGCCCGCCCAAGGCCATCAAAATTATTCCGCCGGGGCCGTCGGGTCATCTGGCTGACCGCCAGAACGCCGAGAAGATGCCGCAGGAATTCGAAATCAACATGCTGCGGTGCATTTATTGCGGCCTCTGCCAGGAAGTCTGCCCGGAAGAAGCCATTTTCCTGCTGAAAGATTACTCCATTACCGGCCATTCACGGCAGGAACTGGTGTTTAACAAGGAAAAATTGCTTTCGCTGGGAGGCGTCCACGCCGGAGTCCAGAAATGGAAACACAAAGCGGAAGAAGCCAAAGAGCAGGAGGATTTTCCGGTAAAAGTTTAGGCCAAAGGAATGGACCTTGATCATACCCAATTTGTTGGAGGCTTGAAACGCGCCCGCCTGGAGGCGCCGCGCGGATGGATACGCTTCAACGTTTTTTAAGACATGGATCTGACAAACATTTTATTTTATCTTTTCGCCGCGCTCACGCTCGGTTGCGGTGTGCTCGTCGTCGCCAATCCTTTCAGCCGCAATCCGATCACCAGCGCCATGTTTTTGGTGCTCACCATCATTTCGATGGCCGGGCTCTTCGTGCTTCTGCACGCGTTTTTTCTCGCGGCGGTCCAAATCCTGGTTTACGCGGGCGCGGTCATCGTGCTGTTTCTGTTCGTCATTATGTTGCTGGATTTGAAGGCTGAAGCCATGCGGCGGATCAAAATCTACGGTTTGCTTGCGGGGGCCATCGCCGTGGGCGCGATTTTGACGATTTTTTTGAAAAGCCTCGGCGGAACACTGTTCAGCACTGATACGAAGCCCGTTGTGGAAGGAGGCACTGCTGAACTTGGCAAACTGCTGTTCACCAGTTACGTTTTGCCGTTTGAAGTTGTCTCCGTGTTGCTGCTCGTGGCGATGGTCGGCGTTATTCTCTTGAGCAAAAAGAATCTCGATTAAAATGCAAATTGGACTCGAACATTATTTGACCGTCAGTTTTCTGCTTTTTGCCCTGGGCTTGTTTGGCGTCATCATGCGGCGCAATTTGCTCGTCATCTACATGTCGCTCGAGCTGATGCTCAACGCGGCCAACCTCGCCCTCGTCGCCTTTTCGCGCTTCAATAACAAATTGGACGGCCAGGTGCTGGTATTCTTTATCATCACTGTGGCCGCGGCCGAAGTCTCGGTCGGGCTCGCGCTCATTGTGGCGCTGTATCGCCGCCGCCGGTCCGCCCACGTTGAAGATTTGACCTCGATGAAATTTTAACGGATGAAACTCGAACTTTTACCCTGGCTGGTTTTGTTCATGCCGCTTGCGGCGGCGGTTTTTATTACGCTTTTCACCCTGCGTTTCAAAAATCTCAGCAGCTTCATTTCGATCGGCGCAATCCTTGCGGGTTTCGTTCTGACTATTGCTTTTATCAATGCCAATGGCTGGCAACCGGCCGCGGGCCATGCAGACGGCGGGCAGGCAGCCGCCACGGGCGAATCCGTGTGCCAATGGCTTTCCATTGATGGCCTCAACATTGATTTCGGGCTTAGACTGGACCCGCTCAGCCTGATGATGATGCTGATCGTTACCGGGGTAGGCGGCGCCATCCACGTTTATTCCCGCGGTTACATGCACGACGATGAAAGCATGGCGCGGTTTTTCGCCAAGCTGAGCTTGTTCACTTTTTCCATGCTCGGCATTGTCCTGGCCAACAACTTCATCCAATTGTTCATCTTCTGGGAATTGGTGGGCGTCTCCAGCTACCTCCTGATTGGGTTCTGGTTTGAGAAGCCCAGCGCCGGCGATGCCGCCAAAAAGGCGTTCATCGTCAACCGCCTGGGCGACTTCGGCTTTTTGCTGGGCATTTTGATGGTTTGGGGACTGCTTGGTTCTTTGAATTTCTCCATGCTTCAGGGGTTGCTCTCACAAAACTCAGAAGCCCTCGGGGCATCGGCAACCATCGCCGGGCTATTGCTTTTTTGCGGGGCTGTCGGCAAATCAGCTCAATTTCCGCTGCACGTGTGGTTGCCCGACGCCATGGAAGGCCCGACACCTGTATCCGCGCTAATCCATGCCGCTACCATGGTCGCCGCAGGCGTCTATATGCTCTGCCGCATCTTCTTTGTCCTCGACCCCGCGGCACTGCAGGTCATCGCCTACGTCGGCGGCTTCACAGCGTTGTTGGCCGCGGTCATCGCCGTCCAGCAAAACGACATCAAACGGATCATCGCCTACTCCACGCTTTCCCAACTGGGCTACATGGTCATGTCCGTCGGCCTGCATGGGCAGACGCCTGCGATGTTTCACTTAACCACCCATGCGTTCTTCAAGGCGCTCCTGTTCTTGAGCGCGGGTTCAGTCATCATCGGCCTGCATCACGAGCAGGATATTTGGAAAATGGGCGCCCTGCGGCAAAAAATGCCAATCACATTCTGGACTTTTCTTATCGGTGGCCTGGCGCTTTCCGGAATTTGGCCGTTCAGCGGTTTTTACAGCAAAGACAGCATCCTGGCCCAGGCGCTTGCGCAGCATAATATCTTGCTCTTTGCGGTCGGAGTCTTCGTTGCCGCTTTGACAACGTTTTATATATTTCGACTGTTCTTCGTTGTGTTCTGCGGCAGGGAGAGATCGGAAGCCGCCTCGCACGCACATGAATCGCCCCTGGTCATGACTCTGCCGCTGATTATTCTGGCCGTTTTCGCCTTTATCGGTGGCTTAATCGGAGTTGAGGGCGTTTACAACCGGATCTTTTCGAGTGAGCCGTCGGAATCCGCCGGCTTTGCTGCGGCGCTCTTTGCCCCATTCGCTCACTCTCCCGTGGCGGCATCGCTGGGAATTCTGGCGTTTTTGATCGGTATCGGATGCGCTTATGCCCTGTACGCGAATGCGGATAAAGATCCGCTGCCCGAAAAACTTGGCGGACTGGCCACCGCCATGAAAAACAAATTTTACTTCGACGAAATTTACGAGGCGTCCTTTGTTCGTGCTCATGATGGCATCGCGGCGGTCGCTGATTGGATTGATCGCTGGATTGTCGAAGGACTTTGCATCGGATCCCTTCGCGGGGGCACGGACCTGACCGGACGCTGCCTGCGCCTGTTGCAAAGCGGAAACCTCCAGACCTATGCGTTCCTGTTCGTTCTCGGCGTAGCCGTTGCCTTGTATTTTGTTTTGAAATAAAATGTCGATCCTCACTTACATTTTTCTTTCGCCACTGATTGCCGCGCTGGTGCTGCTCTTTGTGCCGCGCAATTATCGCGTCATCATCCGGTTCCTCGCGCTGGTGGGCACGTTTGTCTCCATGGTCCTGGCCATCATAATGTTTTGGAAGTTCGTGCCAGGCGCAAGCGGTTACCAATTTCAGCAGCAGGTCCCCTGGGTCGATTCCCTGGGCATCAGTTATCACGTGGGCGTGGATGGCTTGAATGTCGGGCTGATATTAATGGGCGCCGTTGTCGCGTTTGCCGCCGCGCTGTGCTCGTGGGAAATCCAGACGCGCGATAAGGAATTTTATATCCTCCTCCTGATTATGAGCGGCGGCATCCTCGGTGCGTTCGCCTCCCTGGATTTGTTTTTCTTCTATTTCCTGCATGAGTTCGCCCTGGTCCCCACTTTCATCATGATCGGCGTTTGGGGGCGCGGAGAACGGAAGAACTATGCGACGTTTCAAATCACTCTCTATTTAAGCATTGGCGCCCTCCTTGCCTTGCTGGGGATTATTGGACTTTACGTCAAATCGGGGGCCAACACTTTCGATATACCGAAAATGATTGATTATGTGAAAGCCAACCCGCTTTCCATCCACGCTCAAAATTTCGTGTTCCCACTGCTGCTGTTCGGATTTGGTATCCTGGTATCGCTCTGGCCGTTTCATTCGTGGGCGCCACTGGGCTACGGCTCGGCGCCCTCGCCCACGGCGATGATTCACGCAGGTGTCCTTAAGAAATTCGGCCTTTACGGTTTGATTCGGATCGCCCTCCCGTTGATGCCCCAGGCCGCTCACCATTGGATGAACATTCTCTCGTGGCTTTGCCTTGGCAACATTCTCTACGTCGGTTGGGTGGCCATGCGCCAGCGCGACCTGAACCTGCTCATCGGTAATTCCAGCGTGGCGCATATGGGCTTCATTTTCCTGGGCATCGCCAGCTTGAATTTGATCGGCGTGACCGGCGCCGTGTTCATCATGGTGGCGCACGGCTTCCTGGCCGCGCTCACGTTCGCATTGAGCGGCTTCATCTACCAACGAACGGGCACACTCCAAATGGCTCAACTGGGCGGCTTGTGCCGTCCGTTGCGCTTTATCGGCACGGCCCTGGTCATGGCGGCGATGGCTGGTTGCGGCCTGCCTGGATTCGCCAATTTTGTCGGGGAAGTTACTGTCTTTTTCGGAGCATGGAAGGTGTTCCCGACCGTTACGGTGCTCGCCGTCTGGGGCGGCCTGATGATTGGCGGCATCTATATGACCCGCGCGGTGCGGACTATTCTGCACGGTCCGGTGCCTGAGAAGTTTGCCGGGCTGGATGACGCGGGCCTGTGGCGCAAATTCCCCTACGCGCTATTGCTCGCCGCCCTGTTTGTCTTTGGATGTTTTCCAAAACTGCTCACTAACCAAATCGAACCGGACGTGAACAAAATCATGTCGATCTACCAGCAGGTCCCCGCAGCTGCCGCAAACGCCCGAAATCCGGCGACGGTGGCGGCCAATGAGCCGCTTTCTAATTTTAAAGCCGCGTCACGCGGCTTCCAGGCGGCATCCATCGACAACCGCCAGACCGCAATCGAAAATCAATGAACGCTTCTTTGATGACTTTGGAAATCTGGGTAATCGCTCTGGGCATCGTCCTGATGCTGGCGGAATTCTTTTTTGGAGTCACGCCCCAGCGGAAAAAGGCGCTGGCCTATCTGGGGATCGCCGCCCTCGGCGTCATGTTGGTGGCCCTTTTGGGCAATAACGCGCCCACCGGCACGGCCTTTAACGGAGCTTTTATCGAGGACCCGCTGGCCATCTTTTTTAAGCGATTCTTTTTAGTCGCCGCTATTTTGGTCCTCTTTTTGACATCCGAATTTTCGGACAAGATTTCGGCAAGCATCTCTGAATTCTATTCCCTGGTCGTTTTTGCCCTCGCCGGGATGCTTTTCGCCGCATCTTCAAATGACTTCGCAATGTTGTTCGTTTCCATTGAACTGATCACGGTGACTTTTTATGTCCTGGTGAGTTATCAACGCCGAAAGCTTCAGTCTCTCGAAGCGGGCGTGAAATATCTCATTATCGGCGCGTTGTCGTCCGCCTTCATGGTTTTCGGCATCGCCCTGATTTGGGGAACGACGGGTCAAATTAATTTCACCGAACTGGCCCCCGTGGTTCCCCAATATTTGAGCAACAAGATCTTTCTGGCAGGCGTCTTATTTTTGCTGACCGGGCTTGGGTTCAAGATCTCCGCCGTTCCCTTCCAGATCTGGGCGCCTGATGTTTATCAAGGCGCGCCGACACCCACCTCCGCCTTCCTGGCCGTGGGCTCAAAAGCCGCCGGGTTTGCCCTGCTGCTGCGCGTTTTATTCACTGCGATTCCGGACCTTACGCATCAGTGGAGCAACTTTCTCATTGTCGTCTCGGCCCTGACGATCCTTTACGGAAATCTCTGCGCCCTTCCGCAGCGGAACCTGAAACGGCTGCTGGGCTATTCCAGCATTTCGCACGCGGGTTATTTGTTGCTGGGCGTGGCGGCGCTAAGCGCCAGCGGCCAGTCCGCTGTGATGTATTACCTGGCCGGTTATTTGTTCACCATCGTAGCCGCATTCACGGTCATTACCCTGGTGATGCAGCATTTGGACGATGAAGATGTGTCTGCCCTGGCCGGATTGAACCAACGCTCTCCGTTGCTTGCCACAACCATGACCCTGGCCATGGTCTCATTGGCTGGATTGCCGCCGCTCGCGGGATTTTTTGGAAAATTTCTGCTACTCAAGGCCGTTATTGCCGAAGGACCGGCAAACCACCACTATTATTGCCTCGCCTTCACGGCGCTCGCCGGAATTATCATTTCATTTTATTATTATTTCGGAGTTATTCGGGCGATCTATTGGAGCAAAGAAACCCCCGATTTGTCCCCGATTCGAGTATCTGGAGCCGCGAAATTTTCCATCGCCATCTGCATCGCCGGCATGGTCTGGCTGGGCACGTTCCCCAATTTCGTGGTCAACCTGGCCGACCAGGCTGCCCACGCTTTAAAATAACCGCTTCAATGCGGGTCACGCCCGACCCAAAACAGATAAAAGGATGACTCGTGCATTTCCGGTGCCGGAAACGCCGAATAACCCGGATGTATCCCTACGATCTGCCCCCAGGGACGCGAACTCGTCCCGTCCACGCTCCAAACCTTTCGTTTGACAAGCGGTTTCCTGAGGCTTTTGAGCGGAGTTGAAACTCCGGGCGCCGGGACTTGCGCAATTTCCTTTTTAACCAACGGGGCGGTCGGCGGAGAAACAGAGGCCGACGCAGGCGATGGCAAAGGCGCGGGATTTGGCGGAGGTTGCGCGAAGGCGACCATTGAAGCGGTTGCAACTGCCAGGATGACAATCGTCCTTTTCATGCTTAAACCTCGTCCGGTTCAACATTCCTGTCAAGCCGGCCTAAACCACCCGCATTTGGACCGCGTCCACAATTTCGGTCCCCACGGAAATCGCGCCAATAATCACCGCCGTCTCTCCCGGTTGCAGCTTCCCCTGCTCGGCCAGGTTCTTCAGTGCCATTTCAACGGTGTTCTGTGGTTGGATAAAATCAAAGGGCATGACAAAACCGGTGATACCCCAATTCAACGTCAGTTCATTCGCGCAAACGTCGTTGTCGCAAATGGCATAGATTGGCGAGTAATGCGGGCGCATCCAACTGGCATAACGCGCCATGCTGCCGTGCCGGGTAAATACCAAAATTGCCGCAGCCTTCAATTCATTGGCCATGACCACAGCGCTCTTGACCAGCTTTTGCCTGGCCGTCGCCAATTCCGCCGCCAGGTGATATTCCGCGCTCCCGCTGCGTTCGATGCGCGTGGAAATTCGGTCAAACACCTCGATGCATTTGAGCGGATATTTCCCTACCGTCGTTTCACCGCTTAACATGATGGCGTCGGCCTCTTCAAATACGGCATTGGAAACGTCCGTCACCTCGGCGCGAGTCGGCATGGGTGATTCAATCATGCTCTCAAGCATGTGCGTGGCTACAATGACCGGCCGCCCAATCCGCAGGCAGGTTTTGATGATGCGCCGCTGGGCGATCGGCAGCTCCTCGTAAGGAATTTCAATCCCCAGGTCTCCGCGAGCCACCATGATGCCATCCGCCTCCTGTACGATTGCCTCGAGATTTTTGATGGCCTCCTGGTCTTCGATTTTGGCAATGACGAACGGTGGGTTTTTGTCTTCGAAAAGCTCCCGTAACTGCATCAGGTCACGCGCTTCACGCACAAACGAAAGCGCGATAAAATCCACCTTTAACTCGAGGCCCAACTTTACATCCTTGATATCCTTGGCCGTAAGGGCCGGCAAACTGACTTTGACTCCCGGCAAATTGATATGGCGCCGGCTGCCCAGTTTCCCTTCGGTCAATACCTCGCATTCGACTTTGTTGCCGGACTTGACGAGCACCTTCATCTCGATCGCACCGTTGTCGATTAAAACCACATCACCCACGCTGATGTCGTTGACGAAATTCTCGTAGTTTACATCCACCGAATGCTGTTCCAGGTCCCGTTCACCCCGGACCGTCAGGGTGAATTTTTGACCCGGCTGCAAATCCAATGGCACGCCCAGATCCCCGGTCCGAATGGCCGGACCCTGGGTATCCATCATAATGCCGATGAATTTTTTCCGGGCTGTGGAGGCGGCGCGAATGTCCGAAACCACGCGCCGTACCCAATCATGCGGCGCGTGCGACATGTTCAGCCTGAAGATATTGACTCCAGCGTCAATGAGCTTACCGATCATTTCCGCCGAATCCGTGGCGGGGCCGAGGGTTGAAATAATCTTAGTCCTGCGCACAGTGCCTCGTTGCATGGCCCAAAACATACCCACACCCGCCTGAATGGAAAGTTTTTAATCCGGCCTGTGGAACAATTGCCATTGCCGAACCTTCATAGGATGATAAATTGCCAAAACAAAACCGGCATCCAAATGACCAACGACCTCGCCAACGTCGCGGCGTTTTTCGCTTCATTCCAATGAAATTGCGAAAAGGGGCTCAACCTCACCCAAACTCCATTTGCTCCACCCGATGGGAGCCCTGAAACCCAAACTCCTCGTCGTCGAAGCGTGGAACCTGGGCGACCTCGCCATTGCCACGCCGTTTCTGCGGGCAGCCTCGAAGCAGTACGATGTCACGCTCCTGGCCAAGCCCTACGCGATGGACATGCAACCCCGTTTCTGGCCGCAAATCAAAATCTGCCCGTTCACCGCGCCATGGACTGGTTTTAGCCACAAATATCGCCTTTGGCGCTGGCCGCTGATGGAAATACTCCGCGTCCGCCAGGCTTTGGCCGCTGAAAAATTCGATCTTGGCCTTTCCGCCCGCCGGGCTCGCCGCAGCCTCGGTGGCGACCCTCGGGACCATTTCCTTTTAAAATTCGTCGGCGCCCGCGAACGAATCGGCTTCCCCAACATCGGCAGCGCCATTTTTTTGACCAAATGCCTTCCGCGCCCGGCGCCGGAATCGCACAGCTATGACAGTTGGCGCGCTGTCGGACAGGCCATCGGCGTTGACCTGCCTTCGCGCGGTCAATTGCCCGCGCCTCCTCCCAGGCGCGAAAAAACGGTTTTGATCCACACCGGCGCTCGGCACCCCGTCCGAGTCTGGCCGCTGGAACGCTATCGCCGTTTGACCGGCAAATTGCGCGCCTTGGGGGTAGAAGTCCAAATCGCCTGCAATCCTGACCAGGAAAGCTGGTGGAAACAAAATGGCGAAGCAGGTGTCGCCAGCCCCACAACCGTCTCCAAACTCATTGAACTGACCGACCGGGCCGGGGCCTTCATTGGAAACGATTCCGGCCCCGGCCATATTGCGGCCCTTTGCGGTGTGCCGACGTTCACCATTTTCGGTCCAGAACTTCCCGAATGGTTCGTGCCGCTCCATCCTCGCGCCGAATACGTGGAAGGCAAAGCGTGCCCATTCAAACCCTGTTCAGATTATTGCAGGTTTCCAAAACCCTTTTGCATCCAGGATCTCTCTGAAGAAACCGTCTGGAAGCGCGTCGAACAATTCGTTTTAAAACAGCTCTCCGAGAACGTACCCCTGCCGAAGTGATGGATGGATGCCGTCAACGGGTCAAGGAACCAGACATTCTTTCAACTTTTCCGCCAGTTCCGGCGGCAGACGCCTGGGCTTCTCGTCCAGGCCGGTGCAGGCGTGAAACGTCTCCGCCTCCACGATTAACCTGCCGTCTTGATTCAGGATCCGGTGCCCAAAATTGACCCGAACCCGGTCCGCCAGCGTGGGCCAGACTTCGATGCTGAGCAGGTCGTCATATCGTGCCGGATACCGGTAACGCAAATGCGCCTCCACCACTGGAAAAATCGCATCGTGGTTTTGCCAGTGGAGGACCGTCGTGCCGAACGAGCGCAAAAACTCACCTCGGGCCGCTTCCAAAAGGTCCAGGTATCGCGCATGGTAAATGTGATTGCCGACCGTGCATTCGGCGTAAGTGACCCGATGCTTGTAAACAAACATACTTTAAGCTTAAAGATTACCGGTCCGAATAAAATCAAATTCCATTTGCGCGTTTGCGTTTTGCGGTTATGTTCCAACAAAGAAACACGCAGGTAGCGACTTGCCTGTTCTGATATTTGAACTATAATTAAAAACATGGCCGTTACTAAAGTCAGCTCGGCGGTGCATTTTGTCTCGCGAGGCTCCGCCGTGGGTGGTCGCGGTAGCCCGGCATCAGGTCACTGGGTCCCTAATACAGACGTTTATTCCACCGACGAAGGTCTTGTCATCAAGGTGGAATTGGCAGGGATGAAAAGCGACAGCCTTGAAATCACAGTCGAGGGCAATCGCCTCCGGATCGCCGGAAACCGTCCCGATACCTGCCGGGCGCCCAAATGCAGCTTCCTCGTCATGGAAATCTCCTACGGGCCGTTTGAAAGCGTTATCGAACTCCCGCCCGCCTACGATTTGGCCCGCGCCAAAGCCTGTTATATGAACGGCTTTCTCCGTATTGACGTCCCCGCCGCCAAGGCCGATATCAAGACCACCAAGGTCCCGATTGCCGACGGGAATTAATGGACTCCTGGAA
>DASXFM010000498.1:0-8301 GCA_036489615.1 Verrucomicrobiia bacterium
GACATTCAGGAACTCCGGACAAGAATGCCCGGATAACTGGAGGGCGGAACGCCCACCCTACGCTCGACTGGCTTTCGTTTAACCGAAAGAGGTGTGTCAGGGATTTGGGATTTAACGAGGCTAAATGAAATGCTAAACGAATATATTTTGAGGCTAAATAAGCGTCGTATGATTTGAAAATGTGAAGTTTTCATCTAAACAAACAGTCTAGATTTTTTGGGTAGGAATAGCGGATTCGATTAGCGTTCGTTTATAGCTGGCTAAACGGTTTGCACCGCGTTGAAGGGCTAACCTGTCTTCGCATTACTTCGCCGAGGCATGGGTACGGTGGGTTCGCTGACAAACCTGATGCAAGGCGAAATGAGCCGCAATAATGTGCGATTATGTAGGACCCCTCTGGGGCTTGGAATCGTGACATTTCATCAGCGTTGCAGCAATTGCTCAATTAGATCTGATGAAGAACTGGTTTTCTTGCTGAGCGCCGCAGGTCGAATGTTTTTGACCATTGAATCCATTGAAAATTGGAAACTATGATTGACACGCCGTTCGATTCGCTTTTTCTTTGGCGGGGTCAATGACAGCAGATAACGATTATTTCCCCTTCCTGGCGCATCTACGCCGTTATGTTCCGCTGGCCGTTTGGGTGATTGTCATTTCCGTCATCATCTTTATCCCTCTAAAAATAACCGGATATGGGTATTTGCCGGGGGATGATGCGTTGCGGCACGCGGCACGGGCGGTGAGCGGCAAGCCATGGTCGGAAATTCTGATGCTCAATCCGGTCTACAAAATGGACCATGAATTCGGCTGGAACTGGCTGTTGGGAAGGCTCCATGTTCTGGGAAATTGGAACGCTGATGGGCTGGTCTTTTTTTCGGTCGTGTTCCTGTTTGTCCTGCTAAATCTGGCCGGCATAGTCTGGTTGAAACGGCCTGAAGCCTGGTTGATCTCGTTGATGGCGTCCACCCTCCTGGCGCTCGTGCCTCTGCGTTTTACGTTGGGCCGGCCGTATCTCATCACGCTGGCCGCGCTGATGGCGATTCTTTACTTGTGGCGAACACGCCGGGGTGCGCCGCCGCGGAAATCGGATTTGATCGTAATGACCGTTCTGATGGCGTGCAGCACGTTTTTTCACGGAGCATGGTATTTATGGGTGCTGCCAATCGGATCATTTTTCCTGGCGGGCGAATTTCTTTGGTGCTTCGCATTTGGCGTCTGTTGGATTGCGGGCGTTATTGTTGGCAGTCTCCTGACGGGGCATCCATTCGAGTATCCGTTGCAGGCGTTGCAACTGGCGTCCCTGGCGGTGGGCGCTCATTTTACGCAACGAACGATGGCTTCAGAATTGCAGCCGTTCAGCGGGGACACGATCACGCTGGTGGCGCTAGGCGGATTATTGATAGCGCGGGCGTTGACGAAAATAAAATCCGTTCCGCTGGCGCGGGACCCGGCATTCTGGCTGGCGGCGGTCTGCTGGGCCATGGGTTTTAAAGTGGCACGTTTTTGGATTGATTGGGGCTGGCCGGCGCTGATGGTTTTGGCCGCGTATGACCTGCAATTAATTCTGGAAACCCGTTTGGCGGCGGACTCATTTAAGCGGCTTGGCCTGGTATGCGGCATCGCTCTATCGGCTTATCTTTGCGTCACGTGTGATTACAACAGCCGTTGGACGGCGAATTTGAGTGAATCATACCTGGTTGCGGATGACCCGGATTTGAACGGTTGGATGCCGGACAAAGGAGGCATCTTTTATACCGTCGACATGTCGCTGTTTTATCAGACTTTTTTTAAGAATCCGACCGGCGACTGGCGTTACATGCTGGGCTTTGAACCTACGTGGATGCCGAAGAAGGATTTTGAGATTTATGAGAAAATCCTTTGGAATTTTAACGACGGCAAAGCGTATGTGCCATGGGTGGAGGAGATGACGCCGGCGGATCGTTTGGCCGTCCGGAGAGACAAAAGCGCGCCGCCGGGGATTTCGGGTCTCGAGTGGAAATACGCCGCAACCGGTATTTGGCTCGGACGTTTGCCTCGGACTAATTCGGTCATGTCGACGCCGATAAAATAGTAAGCACAAAGCCGATATCGAGATTAATTGGTCCGCTCCCTCACGGTCGCGGCTCTGTTGAGCGGCCCGCCAGAACTGCCACGGTTTTGATTGGAACTTGCTAGAAGTTGTCGGTGGAACGCCGGGGAGCGTGGGCTAAATAGAGGTTAAGTTCTGTTTGCAGGGCGTTTGTTAGCGCCGTATCGGATCGAGCCGATGCGAGCGCCAGCGCTTTCCTGGCGCTTGATGAGGCTTCGGCAAATTGGCCGGTTTCCGCGTAAGCGGCTGCGAGTGTCCGCAGGATTTTTGGGTCTTTCCCCTGGGCGAGATCGTTGAGATGTTCCGCGATAACAAGGGCCTTCGCGCCATTGCGAACGTTGGCGTCCGGCCAGGTCGCCAGCATCCAGGCGAGGTTTAGTTGCGGCGCGACGAACTGAGGAGCAAGGTCGACGGCTTTTTGGTAACCGGCGATGGCCTGCGCCGCCATTTTCTTTTGGCGATAAGCGTTGCCCAGGTTGTTGTATGCCGGCGCAAACCCGGGTTGAAGTTCAATGGCTTTCAGGTACTGGGCGACGGCTTCATCCGGATGTCCGGTCTGTTGCAGGCAGTATCCAAGGTTATTATGCGCCTGGGTTAAGCCGGGTTGAAGCTTCACCGCTGCCTGATATTGAATAATGGCTTTGTCGAGTTCTCCCTTTCGAAAAAGGGCGTCGCCAAACCGCTCATGGATGTCGGCTGAATCCGACTGGATGACCAATGCCGTTTGATACTGAGCCATGGCGTCATCGAATTGACCTTTTTCAATGAGCGCATTGCCGAGCGCGGCATGGAAGGGCGCCGATTCGGGTTTTAGCTGTACTGCCGTTTGATATTGGACGATCGCTTCGTCGATGCGCATGACATGGAGAAAGCAGTCGCCCAGGTCGTTGTGCGCGTCCGCCAGGGCCGGTTCGATTTCGACTGATTTTTCAAATTGAGCGATGGCTGCGTCCCATAACCCTTTCTTAGAATACGCGTTGCCGAGGGAATTTCGATATTTCACGGAGAGCGGCCTTAATTCCACAGCTTTCTCGTAGTGAGCGATGGCGTCATCCAGGCGGCCTTTTTGGAGGAAGCAGTAACCGATATTATTCTGGACCTCCACAAAGTCGGGATTTATTTCCAAGGCCTTTTGGTAGTCAATCATGGCCTCGTCCAGGCGACCCTGGTTGGAGAGGATATTGCCGAGGCCGCCGTAAGCGTCAGCGCATTCCGGAGACAACGCCAAAGTTTTTTCATATTGGGCTTTGGCCTGGTCCGGCTGACCGGCGGAGAGAAAGAAGTTTCCGAGGAAAAAATCGTTTTCCGCCCGGGCTTCAATATTGGCGAGGAGGTTAATGGCAATTGAATATGTCATCAGGAGAAAACAACCGAAACAGATGAGGCGCCTTCGTCCGGGGAATCGCAAAGCAGCCTGATCGGCACAATAGGCGCCGAGGAATGCCAACAACAGAAGGCCCGGCAGAAAATCCAATTCGTAGCTGCTTGCGGAGGCGAAGAAAAGGCAAAGGGTCAAGGCGCCAGCCAAGAAAAGCAGGAGACAAGCCGTCGCAAACCAACCCAGCGCTGATTCGGTTCTTTCCAGATGACGTTTCCAGGCCAATGGAGCGGCGATGATGAAGAATACTATCGGATAGATAATGAGAATGCCGCCGCCGGCATAGGCGTTTCCGAGGTCATAACCCTGTGGATTCGGTGGCAATGGCGCTGATTTCAAATAAGGGAACTGCCTGGTCCAATTGATTGGCTCTAAAAAATAGAGACGAAAATTGAACCAGAAATTATTCAGACCGAATGGATGGGCGGAGGAAGCCTGATAGCTGGTATTGAGCTGGTAACGCCAGCCGAATTCGAGAGGATTGTTGAAGCGCAGAAAGTTGTAGAACATCAGGCCAAGCCCGACAAATGCAATCGGACCGGCAGCCGCCAGGAACAGTCCTGCAATCCGCCGTGTACGGTTTCCGCCGGACTGGCCGCACGCCTGAAGCACGGGCAACAGAAGAATCACGGCGCCAAATAATAAGTTGGGCCGCGCGCCAATGGCCAATCCATAGGCAAGGCTGGCCAGCGCCAACCACCACGCGCGCCGGCCTGGTGCGTGCATTGCCATCCAGACTGCCGCTAAGGCCAGCATGACAAACGCAAAGGCGCAGGTGATCGCAATTTCATGGACGTTGACCGGCAACGTCAGCGCCAGAGCCAGCCCGGGCATCATTGTGCCGGCCGCAGGAATCCAACTGCCGGTTTCCGGAAAATAACGGCGTCTCACAGCGCGTAATAAGCCAGCAATCACGGCGAAACCGACGCCCATAAAGAAGGCAACCGCTTCCTTCTCAGAAAGATAGTGACCGGTCAGGGCATAATACGGCCAGAAAAGCACCAAAGCCGGAGTCAGCCCAAAATAAAGGTACAATTTTCCTTTATAATATGTCAGATCGTCCAGCGCCCCGCCCATGTACGGCGCATTGAGGTTGGGATCGTATGGATTGGCAAGTTTTGCAAATCCGGGGGGTACATTTTCCTTTAAATTCAGTTGCCCGGCGCTAAAGCTCTGCGCCAACAAATTATAGGGAGCTTCGTTTACCTTTGAAAATACGGATTCGAGCGGGGCGCTGGTGTCGGAAAACCAGGTAAACATCCCGACGAGCAACCCGCAAATGAGGCAGAAGATACCATCCGGGAGCCATGGTCTGGCCCGTCGCGATTCCCGGTCTTTGGCATCCAATGGGCGAGTCACTCGAGGTTGATTGTAAAATGACCGGGGTAACCCAGGTATTCCTTGCGGTTACTTTTCAGTTCACTACTGTTATGCACCCGGCATTATTAAATTAAAAATTAAAATTTCAAAATTCAAAAATGGATTGAGCAATCCGACCCTCGTAGTGGTCTGATGCGGTGGGATGGATGGCTTACGGCGAATAGTTGTCAGCAGCGTGAATAATTTTGTGAACAAGTTTTGCTTGAAAAAAAGAGGCGCCGGGCTGATAAGTCCGCTCGTGTTATCCATTAGACAAACCGAAATTTCTCGAGACGCGAAATTACTTTATTTTTCCTTATCGAAGAGGCGTTGCCGTGCGCGGGACGCCGGCGCGGCAAAAACCTGATGAAAATCACTCCTTATTCAATTCAAAATATTATGGAACAACTTAGACACGGCATGGTCGGCGCCCTGGACTACGTAGGCGGCCATGAATTGTTCTTCAATCATCCGTCGAACGGGCGTGACCACGAATGCCGCTCTTCTTTCCACTCTCATATTGGCGAAAGCGGAAGGCTTAAGTACGAAGTCGGCCTGAGTTTCCGCGTCAACGGAAAGCCGGGCGAAAACTGGCGCATGACCGTGGCGTATGAACCGGACGACACGTATTCGGTCTGGCTGATGCGCGACTCTGCGATGCGGCGCATGTCCATGCCTGACGTGCTCGCCGGCATGGACCAGGTCAGCAGCGACGACCTGCAGCATGCCGTGGAATCCATTTACGACGGAGCGATGAAAGCGTCCGAGCGGCGCGTTGTTTCGGCATTGGATCCGTTGCAGTCCCAATGTTCATAACGCTCAACGCCGAAAGCGATTGGCGGTAACAGGACAGCCGGCGCCTATCGTTTGGTCCGCGCCTGCTCCTTTTTATCTTCCAGGTCGGCCTGGAGCTTTTTGCGTTCCATGACGAGCTGTTCCCGCAATAATTCCTCTTTCGCGGGGTCACCGGCGGCTTTGGCCATCTCGGCGTTCAGGGCGATTTCCCGCTCCGCGATTTTTGCGGCGTATTTGGAGTCCAGTTCCGCCAATTCCTTTTTCTGCGCGTCGGAAAGTTTCACGGTTGGCCCGCTTTTATTTAAACGTTCCATTGCAAGTTCATATGCAGTTTTCATTTATTTGTCGCCTTTCTTTTTCCAGGGCTGGCTGGGAAATTTCATCGGCTTGGGTGTTTCCCGGGCCATTTGCAGTTCCGGGTTTTCCTTCCCTGGCGTCGTTTCCGGGCTCTTTTTGGCGTCTTCGCGCCATGACTCGATTTTGGCCTGCAACCCGTGCTGTTCCGCTTTGACCTTGTCGCCGGACTTCATGTAAAAGAGCGACAGGTTCGTATGGACGAGTTGTTCGCGGGGTCGCAATTTCTCCGCCTTATGGCCTTCGGCGATGGCGGCTACGAAATCGCCCTTGCGATAAAACGCCATGCCCAGGGCCAGTTGGGCGTCTAAATTCTCCGGTTCCTGGTCCAAAACCGCCTTTAATTTCACAATCGCGCTGTCAAACTCGCCGCGGCTGAAGTCGAACATCGCGTCATCGTATTGCTCAGTCGTCACAATCAGAACGTTGTACCAGTTAGGAATGAAAATGAAGAATGAAAAATGGGAAACCTTTATTTTTCCATTCGAAGAGATCTCCCATGAACCGCGCGGTATCTTCTTTCGCGCGATTCTCCCTCACCCCGGCCCTCTCCCCAAGGAGAGGGGGAACAATCGTCCGGTGCTTTGATACGACTGATGATGCAATGGTTCAAGGGCTCAAGGCGGGAATGTTTATTTTTGAGGAATTCTCGTCCGGTTGGTGGTTGAAGAGGCTTGAATGTCAGACCCGGGCAATTCACCCGCGAATTAATTAGAGCGAACTGACGTTCGCTGCTACGCCAGATTTTGATTATTAAAAGTGACGCTCATGGTCTTTACTGGTATAGTGGGATGATTCGCCTCATGAAGATTTTTTGCCTCAAAGTGCCCGGCAATAGCGTCGCTCCGCTGAAACCGCTCCTCATCGTCTTTCTCTTTGGGATTTTGATATTGGGCTTTCCGATCCACGGAAGGGGCGCCAACGCATTAAATTATTGGGCGGCTCCTACCGCTCAATTCGCGGGTGACGGCACGTCGCCGGGCAGCGCGGCAAGTTATTTGAACCCGACGTTTTGGAACGGGGTCCAGAGCCAGCTCAATAATACCAATGTCACTGTCAATTTTCTAACCGGCGCTTATAACGGCGGAACGCTCTCCATGACGAATATGGGCAATCCGATCCATCTATTGACCCTCGCGGCGGTCACTCCATACGGCGCGGTGTTCAGTCCTTCTGCGAATGTTCTCCAGTTATACGGATGTCAAAACTATCAGCTGAACGGCCTGGTGTTCAATGGCCCCACTCCGTATTGGGCAGTCTATTGCATCCCAAACAATTTCAACCCGTGCCGAAACATATGCATTAACAACTGCCAGTTTCTCAACCTGACCAATGCCGAATACGCGGCCATTGGCTTGTTAAACGGCACTCGCGACGTGCAGGTTTTGAATTGCACCTTTACGAATATTACCAATGGTGACCATGAGCACATGATTTACGCCCCGCACGACATCGTGGACGTCGTAGTGTCCAATTGCGTCTTTCAGGATTGCCTGGCCGATTTTGTGCGGTTCCGGGATGACTCTGAATATTGTGTCGTGGAAAACAGCACCTTTATTAGCACCATGAGTTCGACCGCGTGGCCGTTCGTCAGCGCGGAACTGTATAACGAGACGAATTCCGACTCCGCCGGCGATGAATTTTTCGGCACTTATTTCCAGGTGAGCAGCAACGCATTCATTTACAAAGCCACGGGCGGCCCGGGGCCTTATTCGGGACTTCACTTCAGCGACACCGGTTGGTCGCCTGACACCTACGATTGCGATCTGACTTCGGCGCAGGCCAGCCAATTGAGCAGCGGCAGCGCGAGCTTTCAACAGTCTTTTCTGCAAACGAACATGGGCATAACCGCCTCCGGCATTAAAATGTTCGGTAATACGTATTCAGGCGCGACGTATCACATGGACTATCAATATGTTTGGGACGGCACCGCGCCTTACAACAATTGGACGGGAACCGTTGGCCTCAACAACGTGCCCGATTCCAGTGGCACGCCGCTGGGACCGCCGCCGGTGCTGCGCGACGGCGATTTTGATCGGCAGGGCTTTTTGGTCGCGCCGATATCTCAGGGCGACAAGGATTATCAATGTTACTTCCGCGATTGGATGTGCAGTCCAAAATATACCGATATCCTCTGGCAAAAGGGCTTTGGGGGCACTGCCAACGCCCTGCGCTTTGACGGGACGCAGAGCCAGGAGGTGTATCAATGGATCACCAGCCCCGGACCGAACTGGACGATGGACCTACTCTTTGCCATCGGTTCGAGCTTCACAGGCACGGGCGCGAAATTCGCCGTGGATGTTTATCACAATGACATCACCGGCGC
>DASXFM010000501.1:0-18909 GCA_036489615.1 Verrucomicrobiia bacterium
GCCTGGGAACGTTTGGCTTCCGCCTCAGCCACGGCGCCCTGGTTGTGGTTGAACAACGGCAGCGTAAGAGTCAGTCCCAATTGCCATTCATTATCACCAGCGTTGCCGCTGTTGTAGGCGTAACCGGGACCAAGATGGATATCGGGATACTGATTGGCGATTTCGAGTTGAAGAGCCGCCTGGCTCGCGGCGTAGTCGGCCAACGCGCCGCGAACATCGGCGCGATTGAATAGCGCCTGCCGGCGGACTTCCGGCCGGGTCAAATCGCGCGGAAACCGGTCGAGCGTTCCAAAGGAAAGCTTCACAGCGTCGAGCGCACGCAAGGGAACGCCCAGCGCCCCGGCCAGAGCCGCCCGCGCCTGATCAAGCTGGCCAATGGCATCCTGCCGCGCCAGTTGCGTGGTTTCCATTGTCACTCGCGCCTGGGTCACCTCGTAATCCGAAACCGATCCAGCGGAGCGTTGCCCCTCCAGAAGTCGTACGACATTACTTTGCGCGACCAACTGCCCCGACAGGAGCGATTCATTTTCGCGAGCGGCGAGCATATTCAGCAATGTCACGCGGACTTTGCTGCGCGTTTGCCATGCCACGGAAATAAAATCCCAGCGCGCCGACTCCGCAAGTTGATTGGCTTCGGCAATACGTTTGCCACGCTTGCCGCCGGTTTCGATAGGCACATCAAAAGTCACGGGAATAATCCATGGAGTCGGCGTATCGGGAACCTGGCTGTCATAGGACGGCGTGACCGTGATGGAAGGATTCGGGCGTTCGCCCGCGGTGATTTCGGCCGCTTGCGCCGCAAGCCATGTCGCTCGCGCCTCCGCAAAAACAGGCTGATAGTAAAACGCGACAAGCGTCAACGTCTTCAAATCCCATGATTGTCTGGGCCACTGTCCCACGACTTGATTGGTCTCCAAAAATGTCCGCAAGCCTTCATCGGTCAACGTACGCGCATCGAACTCGCTCGCGGTTTTCTCCGGAGAAATCGGCCGCGGACGATATACCGCGCAACCGCTCAATAAAATGATCCCGAGGATAAACGGCAAAAATCTCATCTGCGACCGATCTTATTGTTCACCCATGCCATAAACCAAAATGCGCATCGTCCCGGGAATGATGCGCGGGCGACGCCGGCGCTCCCCGCCGGACGGTGAATTCGTCGAAGTCTCGAAATCCGCCGTGGCCAGGTAAATATTATGGGTTTCGGGGTTCAGGGCCATGGTGCGCGCACCGCGTTGCGTTTGAAGCGTCTGAACCACGGTCAATTTGTCGGGCGAATCTTCATGGGCGATCGTCGTCGTGCCGTCGCCGCACGAGGCAAAGGCCAATTTAGTTTTTGGATCAAAGGCGTTGGCATCAACCCCCTGCCCAATCGGAACGGTGGCAATGACCTGGCCGTTGCCGCTGTCCATCATCACCATCATCTGGTTATGGCAACCGATAAACAGGCGATGGTTCTTCACGTCTATCGCCATTCCCGATGCGCTTTCACCCGGTGCGATCGGCCAATTGGTGACCACCATATGCGCCGCGCCGTCGATAACCGCGACTTCGTTTTGATCTTCGAGGTTATCATACACCCGATTGGCTTTCGGATCGGCCTGCGCAAATTCCGGACGCCCGGCCAGCGGAACTGTGGCGACAACCTTTTGCCCTTTCACGTCCACTACCGTAGCCGCGTTGGCGCGCCCGCAAAATAAATACGCTTCGCGCATCGCCGGATTGTAAATCATGCCATCCGGGCCTTCGGACGTATCCACCTTGGACAACGTTTCAAGCGTCTTCAAATCCACGATGCCGGCTTTGTTTTCCCGCCCATTGCTCGTAACACCCAGCCCTAATTTTGGCGCCAGGGCGACGCCGTGCACTCCGGGTGTATTGGTGATCTCACCGACAACCTGATTGCTTTTCAAATCGATGACCACGATTTCCGTTGCGTGCGAGACATAAAGTCGCTGTGTATCAGGATCAATCGACATGTAATCCCATCCGCCCTCGCCATTTATGGGAATTTTGGTGATGTAATGGTAAAGGTCGTCTGCCTTGCCTACCCCGTTAAGAGAGATGGCGGACACAGTTGCTATCGCCACAAGATTCAGGAATTTGGTTTTCATAGTGCTAATAAATCTCAATCCTTGCGCTCAATGTTCGATTGGAACCATTACAACGTGTTTTTTATCGGCGCGAGTAAAATCGGGAAGATGACAAAAAATTCATTTTGGGTTTATCGTTGTTTCATGGAGATTTGGTGAAGTGGACTGCGACGAACGCCAGTGGAACAATCAATTCAAAATAAATATGAAAATGAGAATAATGATGGTCAACGTAACAACTGTACTTTCTTTGGGCCTGGCCGCGGGTTTGCTCGCCGGTTGCGCTTCCGAAGATGAAAAGGGAGAAAAATCCGACAGCCAGCAGAATCTCAAGGCCCAGGCTAAGATCAGCAAAGATGACGCGGAGGAAATCGCCATGTCCAAAGTGCCAAACGGCACCATCAAGGAAAGCGAACTGGAAAAGGAACATGGCCATTTGCAGTGGTCCTTTGATATGGCCACGCCCGGCGATAAAGACATCACCGAAGTCAACATTGATGCCGTGACTGGCGCTGTGTTGAACATCGGCAAGGAAGCGCCGGATGCGGACTGAAATCGTAAAATACAAAGAATTAAAGAGCGCCAATGGATTCGGAGTTTTAGATTCCTGGCGAGTGCGTATTACCTGGTCCGTGTTACGTTAAGAATAACCGGGCCTCGTAATCGCATACTTGACGCACCACGGAACACGTAACACGCCTGAAATCGAGCTGAGGTTGGTACTTGCAAATTGGTGTTCCGTTGCGGAAAAATCCTATACCCTGACCTCCCATGCGCGTTCTGATCGTTGAAGACGAAAAGAAAACCGCCTCGTTCATCCGAAAGGCGCTTCAAGGCGAGGGATTTGCGGTGGACGTTTGTCATCGCGGGGACGACGCGCTCGCAGCCGTCGCCGCCACACCGTTCGATGGCGTGGTTCTCGACATCATGCTGCCCGGACGCGACGGCTTGAGCGTCCTGCGGCAGTTGCGCGAGCGGAACGACAAAACGCCCGTGCTGCTGCTTTCCGCCCGCGGTGAAGTCAACGAACGCGTGGAAGGCCTGAACGCCGGGGCCGACGATTATCTGCCCAAGCCCTTTGCCATTGCCGAACTCGTCGCCCGCGTAAGGGCGCTGGGCCGGCGCGGCTCAGAGTCCAAATCCCCGCTCTTGCGAGTCGGAGATCTCACCCTCGATACGATTATGCACCGTGCACAACGCGGGGGAAAACACTTCGATTTGACCGCGCGCGAGTTCCGGTTACTGGAATATTTGATGCGTTCCGCCGGACGTATCTGCGGACGCATGAGCATTATCGAAAAGGTCTGGGACTACGATTTCGATCCTGGCACTAATCTCGTGGATGTTTACGTGAAGCGGCTGCGGGAAAAAATTGATGACGGCTTCGAACCCAAGTTGTTGCATACCGTGCGTGGCGCCGGTTACGTTTTAAAGGAATGAAAATCCGCACCCGCCTGACGCTGTGGTATGCGACGATCCTGATCGTTTCGCTGGCCATCATCGGCGTGGGCACCTACCAGGAAATCGCAGAACAGATGGAGCACCGGCATCTGCGCCATCCATTGTGGGAAGAAGCCTTTGACGAAACCAGCGAGATGATTTTTTCAGAGGGTTTGCCCGCCATCTTCCTGGGGGTTCTGGGCGGCTGGTGGATCACTCGCAGGGCCCTCGCCCCCGTCACGGAGCTGACCCGCGCAGTTGAACAGGTTAATGACGGAAATTTGCGCGAACAATTGCCACGCTCAGGCAATGGCGATGAATTGGACCGCCTGACGGAGGTGTTTAACGCCATGACAGCGAGGCTGGATGGCTCATTCCAGCGCATCCGCGAATTTACGCTGCACGCCTCGCATGAACTCAAAACGCCGCTTACGGTCATTCGCGGCGAATTGGAGACGGCCTTGCGCGAGGAAAACTTCACGCCGGAACAAAAAGAAAGGCTCGTGAGCCAGATTGATGAAATCGAACGCCTGGCCAAAATCGTGGATGGATTGACGCTGTTGGCAAAAGCGGATGCCGGCCAGATTAAGCTGAAATTTGAACCCATTCGCCTGGATGACCTTGTTCGCGAAAACGTCGCCGACGCCAAAATCCTGGCGCAGCCCCAAAATATCAGAGTCGATTTGGGCGCGTGCGACGAACTGACTATTTCCGGCGACCGGCACCGCCTCAGACAACTGCTTTTAAATCTCACTGACAACGCAATCAAATATAACTGTCCCAATGGCTCGGTGGCCATTTCATTGGCCCGCAACAATGGATTCGCCGAGTTGAAGGTTGAAAATACGGGCGCCGGGCTCGCGCCGGAACTGCAGTCGCGGGTCTTCGACCGTTTCTTTCGCGGCGACAGCAGCCACTCCAACGCCGTGGATGGTTGCGGCCTGGGCTTGAGCATTGCCCGATGGATCACTCTGGCGCATCGGGGAACAATCGAATTCGCCTCCGAACCGAATAAACAAACGGTAGTAACGCTCAGGCTTCCAAATACGTAAATGCGATGCCAGGGACGCTCGTTTCCAATTGTGAAACTCTCCCCTAAACAGTTAAATTGTTTCCGTGTCTGATTCGCTCGTCATCAATGAAATTTATTTAAGCTTGCAGGGGGAAAGCACCTTCGCCGGATTGCCCTGCGTTTTCGTGCGTCTGACAGCCTGCGATCTTCGTTGCTCCTATTGCGACACGGCGTATGCCTTTAAGGAGGGTGAAAAAATGACCATCCCGGATGCGCTCGCCAAAGTAAAATCCCTGGCCGCGCCCTTCAAACGTCCCTCGTTACCCCTGGTGGAATTGACCGGAGGCGAACCACTGCTCCAAAAAAATTCTCTGACCCTGATGAAACAGCTTTGCGACGACGGCTTCACCGTCTTGCTCGAAACCAGCGGCGCACATGACATTTCAAATGTGGACCCGCGTGTCCATCGCATCATGGACCTGAAATGTCCATCCAGCGGCGAATCGAATCGGAATCGTTTGGAAAATCTGGCTCACCTGAAAGGCACGGACGAAATCAAATTCGTCATCGGCACCCGCGAAGATTACGAGTGGACGAAGGAACAAATCGCGCAGCACCAACTGCAAAACATCTGCCCGCTTCTCCTTTCCTGGGTCCATCCACTGGCGCCGGATCAGCAGAATCCAGCGCTCAGAAAAGTGCCAGCCGGCCAAACACCCATTTCCCGGCGCGAACTGGCCGAACAAATCATCGCCGACGCCCTGCCCGTCCGTTTCCAGGCACAGTTACATAAGATCATCTGGCCGCCGGAGCAGAGAGGAGTCTGACAATGCGGATTACGGTTTGACTGAATATTTGATGGTTGGATTATTGTTGAATAAAGCCGCAGCGTCTATGATTCGCATCGCCACAACAGCGGAAATTGACGAGAAAGTGATTGAAGATTTGCCTGATTGGACAATTGGCACTGGATTGTTGGTATGTCTCGATATCAAGGACGATGGATCACTTTTAGTCGAGCCTGGGAATATGGTGCGGGTTCATCGTCCGGACGGCACCTTCATAGACCGTATTGCAAAGGGCGTTTCGCCACCCGGTTTGGGGGATGGTTGGGCTGTTTCGTTATTCCTCCCACATACAAAGCAGCATGAAATTCCTACTGGCTCTGAGATTGAGTTGCCTCCATTTAACATAATCCCACTTTTCCCACCGGCAGCGTAACTTGGACTAGGTTATCTTTGACTCTACCGTTTTGCCAAACGTGCCAAGCACTGCGACCCCTTGCACCGGGTGACCGGCTGTCAAAACCGCACTCGCAGCGGCGAAAAACCAGCCGTCCTCTCACTCGATGCAAGGGTAGCATCGGTTCTCTCGAACTTTCGGCATCTTAGCTGGCTCCTTTACCTCGTGAAGTGTGCGTTTGAACGCACACCTGCGAAGCATTAAAAATAATTAGTGAAAATTCATCGATTTCCTGTCTAAATCGTCAACTCATGGCGACCGCCCAAATCCTGCAATCGCTTCGCGATTTTGAATCGCAAAATGTGCTCTTTATCGAACCAGATGGGTCCTGGCCCATCGTTTGGGACCGCGCAAAGGGAATCTCCGTTTGGGATGCGGACGGGAAAAAATATCTCGATTTGACCGCGGCCTTTGGCGTTGCCGCCGCGGGCCATGCGAACTCGAACGTCGTCAAGGCCGGGCGCCAACAAATGGGCCGCTTGCTCCATGCCATGGGCGACGTGCATCCGCACGCGCTCAAAGCCGCCCTCGCCCGGGAATTAAGCCGCCTCACGTTTGAGCGATGGACCGGAAAAGCCGCATCACCCCGCAACGTACCGCAGACTTCCAAGTCTGCTGTATCGCAGGTTTCCAAACCTGCCAGCAGTCCATACGCGGACGATTTACGGAAAAACGGGCAGCGCGACCTGGCAATGGCCAAAACCATCTTCTGCAATTCCGGATTCGAGGCCGTCGAGGCCGCTCTCAAAACAGCCATGCTGGCCACCGGCAAACGCGAAGTGATTGCCTTCACCGGCAGCTATCATGGATTGGGTTACGGCGCTCTCAATGTCACGCACCGCAATTTTTTTCGGCGGCCGTTTCATCCGCAACTCCGGCAGTTCGGCAAATTCGTTCCCTTTCCGCAATCCGACCAGAGTGAGTCACGCCTCGCTGGACTTGAGAAACAAATCACAAACATTCTACGACGAAACCGGACGGGCGCGATTTTAGTTGAACCGGTGCAGGCGCGCGGCGGCATCATGGTTCCGCCGCCGGATTTTTTGCCGATGTTGCGCGGCCTGTGCGACAGATTTGGAGTGTTGTTGATCGCAGACGAGATCTACACCGGCTTTGGGCGCACGGGCAAATGGTTCGCCTGCGAACACAGTGCTGTTGTTCCAGATTTGGTTTGTCTGGGCAAGGCGCTTACGGGCGGCTTTCCGCTTTCAGCGTGTGTTGGACGGGCGGAAATCATGGACGCCGCATGGCCGCCCTCGCGCGGCGAGGCGATCCACACCAGCACCTTTCTGGGCCATCCGGTCGGTTGCGCCATGGCCCTGGCACAAATTGGTGAGATCCAGCGCCTGGATCTTTGTTCACGAAGTGCCGGCCTGGGAAATTTTCTCCTGACAACTCTCGGCACAATTGGAAATGAAAAATTAAAGATTAGAACTTCAGCTCGCGGACTCGGACTGATGGCAGGACTTGAACTTTGTTTGCCAAACGGCTCGCCCGCGACGGTCGAGGCATTCGAAGTCATCAAAATGATGCTGGGGCGCGGCTATATTTTACTGCCCGAAGGCGAGCACGGCAACATCATCAGCTTCACGCCGCCGCTCACGATCAGCAAAGCTGAATTAACGCGTGTCGTTGTCGCATTGCGGAAAGTTTTGATTGAGCGCCACGGTTGCTGATAATCCAGCTTCGGCAGCCATTATCACGGATTGGCCAGGCAGGGATAATGTTGCGCGACCCAATTGGCGTCATCGATCCAGTTTTTACCCCCTGTCCAAGTGGAAGCGTACGGCGCCGTCGAATTGGCAAACGCAATCACGTCCGGATCCAGCCAGCGGCGGTTTTCTGCATGGCCGTCGGCAAAATTGAACGTGCTGCTGTCCCCGTGAAACGCCGCGACTTTGTCACCAAAACTCGGAACGATGGGGGTATTCGGAACACCAGAGAGTCCTGATACGCTGGTATCGTATTCGAATTCCCATTGTTGAAGGTTGTCGCCGCGCGTGTCGGATTCTTCCACGTACACGATCCTGTCGCTCGTATGGCGGATGGCGGACAAATTATCGATCGTCGTGACACCCCAACTAAACTTCGTTGTGTTCGTGCTCAGGCCCATCACCCCCGAATAACTGTCAAAGTCAGACACGCCCAACAAATCGCGGGTGTCCCCTGGACAATGGATCAGATTGGGATTCGAAGCGTACTGATAAAGCGGGCCTTCCACCCAGCCTTCCCGGATAAACCAGTTATTAATGGCAACCTGGCCGGTCACCGTCGTAGGCCAATGCTGTTTCAACGGATATGGATTGGGAATCTGGAAGCTGGCGTTCAGGCCGATGCGCCAGTCTGATTTTATGACATCGCTCATTCCGATCAGGGCACCGTTATGGTCATCGGCATACATCAGCCACCCCGCGGCCAGTTCCTTTTGATTGTCCAGGCACGTTGCCACATACGCCCGGCGCTTCGCGCTTTGAAGCACGGGCAATAACATGGCCGCCAGAATCGCTATGATCGCGATCACGACCAACAGTTCAATCAGCGTAAATGCCCGATTTGCGTTCTTTTCAATTTTAACCATTTTCGCAATTTATTAAAGGTGCTGTTACGGTCGATAGATGAGCCGATAGAACACAGTGCCGTTGGCCACGCTGATTGGAACAGTGATTTGATCGGTTGACGTCGAACCGCTCACGTTCACCCAATTGGTGCTGAGACCAACTGAAAGACTATTGGTTTGGACCTGTAGCGTCCATCCGGTGTGATCGGCAGGCCACGACATTGTCAATTGATTGCCAGTCACGGAAAATACAATGTTCGTCGACTGGAGGTTCACGCCTGAAACGGTTCCGGCGTGGTAGTCCGCAGCCACCTGGCTTTGGGTCAACGGATAGTTGTACAGGGCCACTTCATCGACTGTTCCAACGAATTGTGAGCTGAAGCTCGTTGACGACTTGTTCGCAGTGCGCGAACCGATGTTGACCAGGTTGGCGCCCGGTTCGCTGGCGGTTGTCGCGGCCAAAAGCCCAACGTCAGAAAAGATCGGTCCATTAGTTACCGCCATACCGTCCACGTACAGCGATAGGTTGGTTCCAGCTTCGTCGCAGACAGCCGCGACATGGTGCCAGTTGCTGTTCAATATGAACGAGGAAGATGCGCCATACACCGCGCCGGAAGCGTCACGCACAATAAACCGCAGGCCGCTTCCAATGACGTCTAGGTCGAATTGCTCGCCGCCATTTCCGTAACCTTTGGCCACAATTCCAGCGCCAGTGACCTGTGTCGCGCCCCCGTTTACCCATGCTTCCACGGAAAATTCCGCATTGCTGCCGCCTGGTTTCGAAAAGTCAAGGTTCGCCACACCGTTCCCTGAATTATCAATTTCTCCAGCATAGCTATTGGTCGGCAGCACCGTGCCGAACAACGCGGCCAGATCCGGGTCCTCACCGGGATTATAACCCGGGACACCTTGTTGAGCGTTATTGTAGAGAGCATCATGGCCGCCCACATAATCGTTGGCCACCGTCCCGGTTTCATCCAACCGCCAATAGGCGATCGGATTGTTGCTCAGCACCGTCGCCGGGTAAAGATTCGTTGGCGGCGCAATTCCCGCCAGCGCGGCCGGACCAACGTTGGTGACACTATAACCGTTAAACGAGTTGCTGACCGCGCAGCTATAAGTGTTTGTCGCCCCGAGCGCCGCCACCGCAACGTAACTGGCGTTCGTCGCATTCGAGATGGGCGATCCGCCATGATACCATTGGTAATACAACGGCAGCGTGCCTGACGCCTGAACATTGTATGTGAATGGTTCTCCGGCATATAACGTCAAGCTGGACGGGCCCAGGTTTGCGTTAAGCCCGGGCACCTCCGTGGCAAGATTGTAAAGACCCTGCACCTGGCCGGCAGTCAATGCGTTGGTAAACAAAGCGACCTCGCACACTTGTCCGGCAAACTGCTCGCCAAGCCCCGCCGGCGTGTTGGTATATTCCGGATCGCTCGCGATCATGACATCGGACGTCGATCCCGGGGCGATTCCGTTGGTGCTGGCCGACACCATGGTCGCCTGTAACGCTCCATCAACATACAACGAAGCAACGCCGCTGGCGGTTGGGCTTGAAGCCGGCGCATAGACGGCCACGGCCTGATGCCAATTACCGTCGTTATAAACTCCGGATGACGTCAGACTGCTGATGTTTGTACCCAGTTGCCATACCAGTTTACCGCTGGTATTCATCCAAAGATGCCACGAATTGTCCGAATGGCCGACAATCGACTGATTGCGTCCATCCGCCGGATTGCCGCGGAAATCGGCGCTCACGCTAAAGGGCATCGCGCCGGTCGGATTATACGCAACCACATAGCCTGCATCCGCAAAACTGCTCACGCCACTAAATTGGGCGACCTTTGCGCCGGATAATCCATTGAAAGTCGCGCCCCCGGCCAGTGTCGGCCCCGGCAAAATGCCCGGCATCGTGCCCGGTGTATACTGCCCGTCAAGACCTGAACTGCCATAATTGACCAATACGGGCAAAACGGCCGCTGAGGGAGGCGTATAAGTGGGTGAATCCATCCGAAGGTAAATCACCGGGTGATCATTCGTCACAGCCGATACATAAGCGCCCGAAGCGCCGCCGGTGCCATCGCTATAGTGCGCGGAGACATCAGTTTGCGAGAGGTTCGTCGGATAAACGGCAAATTCGTCTATCGCGCCCGGTATGCTGCGGGTGTATCCCCTGCTCGTTGCCAATGTCATCCCCGACCAATAATCAGGCGAGTACAAGCCAACGGCAGCGTTGGTAAACTGCGAAGTACCGTTGAGATATTCAATAATGTTGGTATTGGCGTCGCAGGTAACAACCAGATGAGACCAACTGCCCTTTGTAGCGGCGGCGGAAACGCCAAGCGTGTTTAGCGTTGAACTGTTGTCGTAGGTATAAACCGTAAATTTGCCGCCGTTCCAATAGATCCGAATACCACAAACGCTTCCGTTGCCAATGCCCGTGTTTCCCGCATTAAGCCCTTCAAAGCCGGATTGGCCCCAGACGTCGCCCGACCCAGTGTTCGTCGGCCAGAACCAGCATTCCACCGTGAACGGCGGATTAAGTGCCGCCAAAGGCGACGATTGCGGAATGACCAGGCAATTGGTTGTGCCACCGACGTTTGATCCGCCGTTCCAGGGAAAATAAACCGCTGAGTCCGAATCATTGGCCAACGCTCCGGCAAAACCATGATTGATTCCGCGCAAGGAAACCCAGTCAACGTAATATCCTGTTCCGAGCAAGCCCAGCGAGCCATAGTTGGTTTCAATATCACCCGGCGCGGGCGCTTCGACTTCATGCATCGGCCAGTAACCGACCGGGTTCAGAGCCAAAACGTTAGCCGCGTAGGCATTCGTCGGGGTCGGAAGCACCGTTAAGGTCGAAACCACGCTCGTAGCCGAACCCAGGAAATTGGTCACCACCACCGAATAAGTGAATGCGCCCGCACTGGCGGCGGTCACAGCGTAAGAAGTGTTGGTCTGATTAAGGACCGGAGACGCGCCGGCATACCATTGATAGTGCAACGGCGAGGCGCCGACCGCGCCGATGAAATAGGTATACGATTGTCCCTGTGCTATGGTGACCTGCGACGGAAGATTATTCGTAATAATGGGCGACGACTGGACGGTAAACGCCACATAGACATTTGTTTGGCCGTAACTGTTATTCACTGTCAATTTCAACTGGCTGCCATTCCACCAGAGAGGAACGCTATTGGTCGTAAACGTTGCGTTGAGAGATGTCCCGCTCGTGGATCCACTCGCAATGATATTTCCGGATGGATCATACCACGTGTAGCTGTTCGCCGGGGTCCCAAAGGCCGTCGCCGGTACGGTCAACGGACTGCCTACGATGATTGTTACGTTTGTCGGAGGCGGCTGAGTAACGAATGGAGCGATATTGCCTGCGCTGGCATACTCACCGGCGACCTGGTTTGAATTCAAAGCATAATTGAACACCGCGACATCGTTGACGTATCCGTAGTATTGAAAATTATAGTTGGTGCTCGCATTCTGTGTTCGCGAGCCAATGCTCATCGGAAAGCTGGATGAAATAACCCCGATTCCCGGCGAAAGCGCGGTCACTCCTGCCGGCAGCCCATTAATGTACATGACCATGTTGCTGTGCGCTTCATCCACGACGCCGACCAAATGATACCAGACTGAAAGGTAAGGCGACGTCGCCGTTGTGCTATTGACCGCGTGAGAACCGCCGGAAGCATCACGGAACAGGAAACGGAAAGCATGATTGGGCGTCCCGCCATCCGCCCCTGTGTCCAGGTCGAATTGTTCGCCTCCGTTGCCAACGCCTTTTGTCACTATCCCTGCGTCAAAGTTCTGGCTGTTATAGCCTTCCGTCCAGGCTTCCACTGTAAAGGTTCCACTCGTGCCCGTGGGGGATGAAACGTCTATTCCCTGAATTTGACCGGCGAAGCTGCTGTCGACGGGCCCATTTTCGCCGAACAACGCCGACGTATCGCTGGGATCGACAGTTGGATTGTAGCCCGGTTGACTGAGGATGACATTGGTATAGAGGCCGTCATTACCGCCAACATAGTCATAGCTCACGGCGTTGGGATTTCCATCACCGCCAAAGTTGCCGCCGTTGTCGTCAGGCTCATTCAACCGCCAATAACCGCTGGGGTTCAACGCCAGAACCGCCTGCGGATACGGTGCCGTTGGGTCCGAAATCACCGAGGCCGACCAAACTGCGCTGGTCGCCGTTCCGGAAGAGTTGCTGGCAATGCAATAGCTGGTGACCGGTCCTGGCCCAACCTTCGGCCAGATGAAGTTGGAACTGGTGACGCCGGCCACCGGCACGCCGTTGGTGACCCAATAATATGTCAGCGGCGTGGCGCTCAGGGTCGAAACCGAGAACGTCGGGCTTGCGCCGGAGAACAAAACAAAAAGATTGGTTCCGGCCAAATTATTGTAAGTCCCGGAGACATTGGTGTACGTATTCGGAAATTGCCCAACTATTTCCGGAAACGTGGGCAGGACGGTCAAGTGAGCCACCGAGCTCGTGACGGCGCCGAATGTATTTGCCACCACTACATAATAACTGATGGCATTCCACACAGGCTCAGCCGGATTGACGATAATCTGCGAACTGGTCGACCCGCTCACAGCCACCCCGTTGGTGTACCACTGGTAACTGGCCGCGCCGGAACTAATGACTGAAACGCTATTGGTAAAGGCGTTGCCCTGGGCGACTGTCGCCGGGCTCACGGGTTGAACAGTAATCACCGGCGGCAATTGGTTGGCCTCAGTATTGTAGAGCTGCAGGACGTCGCTGGCGGATAAGGCGCGATCGTAAACGCGCACCTGGTCTATCGTGCCTTCAAATGGGCTGGTAATGACCCCACTCGCGTTGGCGCGGCACCCGATCGTCACCGGCTGGGGCGTCGTATAAACCGTCGTGTAAGTATTGGAGTTCGTACCGCTCACCAGGGCGCCGTTCACATAAACAAGCGCCTCTGCCAGAGCACCCGACTGCTTGGGTACCCAAACCGTGGCCGTCACATTATACCACGTATTGGCTGCAAGAACGTTGGTGGAGGTGACCGATTCCGTGCCAGTGCCCGCCGCATTGTGGAAAATGTTCGCGAAATGTCCTCCGGTCATATACAGCGCGTATGCTTCGAGGTTTAAATTGCCTTTGCAAATAATCCCCGCGTTGGCCGGTTCGGACCCGGGCGCAACGCTGCAATTAACCCAGGCCGACAAAGTCCATTGCGTATTATGACTCGGCAGATCCAGGCTCGCAGAATCCGCCACGGCGACATACGTGTTCGTGCCGAAACTGGTGCTTCCTGCACTGCCTCCGGTATTGAATAGCAAAGCGTATGGGTCCGCGTTCGTGGGATCCGTCGTCGTGGTCCACATGTTATTAAATGTGGCGTCGGCAAAATTAGTTAGCGTGCCGGTGTTGCCGTTGCCCGAACCGTCGGCCACAATGGCGGAGCCAGGACCATCACCGAGAGGCCAATAAGCGACAATTCCAGTCGTTATATCAGCTTGCGCTGAATGGGTGGCCATCAGAAGGCCGGCAATTAAAATCGGAATAAACTTCGGGAATTTGGGGTTCATAAGGAGATTCGGAGATACGTCTCGCATAGAATTGGTTAGTTTGTGTATATATTTGCAGGTTTAACGGTCAGTGTCAAGCACTTTTTAGTTAATCAAAATATCCACCCGACCATATGTTTTTTGGGCAAAACTGCCGATTTCAACATACTCTTGCCATCCGAGCAGTTAGCATTTTTGCTGGCTCACCCATCATAGACGGCCAAAAACTCTACTGTTCAGAAGATCTCCCTGGGAAGGGTCGAAACTAAGGATGCAAGATAACCTAAATAACGACCAAGTCAATAGTTATTTTCCGGTAGCAATTTCAACCCACGAGCTGAGGTGCCAGAATTTATGGGCTTGGCTGAGGTGGATGCGTACGCCCCAATACTCCAACATTATCTTCACTTCAATATCTCTGCGAGCACTTCGTCCAGGGACTCCACTTTCACCGGCTTGGTAAGATGTGCGCAAAAGCCGGCCTCCTTGCTGCGTGCTAAATCTTTATCCATCCCATAACCCGTCAATGCTATTCCCCGGGTGTTTGGCCAACGCTTGAGTATTCCCTCGAACAAATCGTACCCCGACCCATCCGGCAGTCCAATATCGGAAATTACCAGTTCGAAATTGCCCTTCTCGCTGATCGACATCGCTTCACTGACTGAACCAGCCACGGTCACTTTATATTGGCGATTCGCCAATAGTCTTGCGAGAGCCGAACGAGTCGCTTCGTGATCATCTACCAGCAGGATTTGCAGGCCGGCGGCCTTTTTCTGATGGCTGATCCGGCCCGAGGAGAGCATCTTTCTTTCGTCACTTTCGCTCCATTCGGCCAGGGGAAAAGTAATCGCAAAGCAGGAGCCTTTGCCACGACCTTCGCTCGCCGCTTCGATTGTGCCTGAATGAAGTTCCACCAAATTTTTGCCGATGGTTAATCCAAGCCCCAGACCGCCGAAACGATTGGCCGTCTCAGTATGGTCGCCCTGCTTAAAGGCGTCAAAAACGCGGGCCAATTCCGGCTGCGACATTCCCATCCCGGAATCAGTAATTTTCACGATACAACTCTCACGCGTCGCGCTGGTCTCAATCGCAATCATCCCCCGGGGCGGTGTGAATTTGACCGCGTTCTTGAGGACATTCCAAAAGACCTGTTGCAGCCGCACCGTATCACCCAGGATTATGCTCTGCTTGTCGTCGAATTTCTGTTTTAGCTTGATTCGTTTCTGGTCAATTTCATTTTGTACAATCGCCAATGTTGAAGTCAGGACCGAATACACATTGACGTGGCGCTTTTCCACCTTGAGTTTGCCCGCCTGGACTTTGGCCAAATCCAACAAATCATCAATGAGTTTGGCTTCCAATTCGACGTTCTTGAGGACGGTATCAAAACTGGCACGCACACCCGGAGGCAATTCAGGATCGGCCACGGCGTCGCTCGCCACCAGCAGGACCGGATTCAATGGGGTTCGTAGTTCGTGAGATAGCGCCGCCAGGAAATTATCCTTCGCCCGGCTCGCCCGCTCGGTCTCTTCGTGCGCTCGCTTCATTTCCGCTTCCCAGCGCTTTTTCTCGCTGATATCGCGAACGATTTTGGACGCGCCTGCGACAACGCCGGCGGCGTTCTTTATGGGCGAAACCGAAAGAGAAACGTCGATTCTCCGTCCGCCTTTGCGAACCCGGACCGTCTCGTAATGATCAATGCGGTCGCCGGCGCGAATGCGCGCCAAAATCCGGGGTTCGTCATCCAGCGCTTCCGGGGGGAACAGGATCGTAACGGGTTTGCCGATCGCTTCCTCGGCCGTATATCCGAAAATTTTTTCCGCGCTCTTATTCCAGGTCTGAATAATCCCATTGAGGTCTTTGCTGATAATGGCGTCGTCGGATGAAGTGACAATGGCCTCAAAATATTTGGCGAGGGTCTCCGCCTGCTTCTTCCCGGTAATGTCGCGCGCGATTTTGGATGCGCCAATAACCCGGCCCGAGCCGTCTACAATCGGCGAAACGGTCAGCGAAATGTCAACCAATCGCCCGTCCTTCCGCATGCGCAGCGTTTCATAATGGTCAATGCGTTCCCCGGCCCGTATCCGCGCGAGAATACCTGGCTCTTCGTCCCGATGATCCGCCGGCATTAACATCGTGACGGGCTTGCCGACGGCTTCGTCCGTGGTATAACCAAAAATCTTTTCAGCGCCTTTGTTCCAGGTCTTGATGACGCCATTGAGATCTTTGCTGATAATGGCGTCATCCGATGAATCAACAATGGCCTGAAAATGGCCGGCAATAACGTTTGCCCGCTCCAGGTCGGAATTGCGCTTTTCGAGTTCGCCATTCACCGTTGCCAATTCCTCGTTCGATGCCTGCAATTCCTCCTTGGCGGTCTCCAGTTCTTCATTGGTGCTTTGTAATTCTTCGTTGCTCGAAACGACTTCTTCATTGGCCGCCCGCAATTCTTCGTTGGTCGCTTCCTGCTGTTCAATGATCATCTCCACCGCCTTGCGGATGTTGAACAGCTCCTTTCGAAGTTTCGCATTTTCAACTTCCGTATTCTGGTCCGGGCGGGGGCCGCTTGCGGGAAGCCGCGAGGATTTTCCTTTGCGCGGCTTTTCCGCGGCGCCAAAGACCAGGTATGCTTTCTCGCCGGTTTTCGGAATCGTAATCGGTACTACTTGCGATTCCGGGCCGTCCGCATCCGAGTCGCGCTGGATGATTTTTTCCACCACATGCCGCAATTCGGATGGATTCAATTCCTTCGAAGACTCATTTACAGACCGACGATCAGCGATGCCCGCCGGACGCTCCAGGTCCGGCGCCCGGATTGCGAATGCGGGAAGAATGCTCTTTTGCCGGAAATGTTTCCGGCGATGCAGATTGATTTTTCTATCTCCAACCGCAAACCGATTCGAAGAGCCATTCGTCGTTTCTGAAGGCCCCAAAAGCAACATTCCGTCCGGCTTAAGCGCGAAGTGAAAAATTGCCAGTATCTTCGCCTGCAGCGCCGGCGTCATGTAAATGAGCGCGTTCCGGCAACTGACCAGGTCCAGGTTGGAAAATGGCGGGTCTGCGGCCATGTTATGGCGCGCAAAGATACATTGATCGCGAATAGGCTTGCGAACGACAAAACCGGATTTCGCAGATTCAAAGAAACGTTCCAACCTCTGGGGCGAAACCTGTTTCGCGATGGATTTCGGGTAAAGTCCGGCGCGCGCCTTTGCCAAGGACGGTTCGCTGATGTCCGTGCCGAAAATCTGAACTTCGCGGGTGTCTTTTTTCGCCTCCATTAACTCCGTCAAAACGATGGCCAGCGAGTATAGTTCTTCACCTGTCGAACAAGCTGGCACCCAGATGCGAATGGATCCACTCGAGCGGTTTGAACGTAATAGTGGGGAAAATAGACCGTCTTCAGCGCTTTAAACACCCCCGTATCTCGAAAGAAACTGGTCACGGGAATCAGAACGTCATTGAACAACTCCTTCTCCTCGGCTCGATTCTTTCGCAGGTACAGGAAGTATTCGTTGAATGAACGGATCTTGTGCGCGTTCATTCGCCTTTCAATGCGACGACGCAATGTGGCTTGCTTATACCACGTAAAGTCAACGCCGGTATGCTGGTGCAACAGCGCAAGAATCTTTTCGAACCAGCCGCTCACATCCTTGGACATATCCCTCCTTCGATATCCATTATCATTATTAAAACACAAAGTTCGACATAAGCAAACGAAGACCGGGTTTATATTTTCAATGCGCCAACTTTAAAAATATAAACAACGCAATGGAAGTTGCCCGGCGCGCAATCGTGCTTCTCATGGAACCGGCACCGGTCCCGGGATTTTAAGTCCTGTGCGTCCTGGACCGATAAAAAGCAATTTCCCCGCGTTCAGGTCACGAAAAAATCCCCTGCGTTTTTCGATTTGTCGGCACGCACCGGACGTTTCTCCTCCGTGTGCGACGGAAACACGATGAGTCTCTCTTTGAAATGATAGATTTCCTCGGCCGAAGCCTCAAGCTCCTCCACCTTCACTGCCGTTTGCCGAACCATCTCTTTCGTCTTGGCAACCTGGGATTGCAGTCGCTCTAAATCTTTCTCGTCATTCATAAGTCCTTGGCTCACCAACCGCAGCCAATACCGTGCCAGTGCCAAAACATCCTGAGAATCTCCAATTATTCAAAGAATAATGAGCACGAAGGTATTTTAAGGATATAAAACGCAATTACAAAATATGCAAATTGCATGGCCAATAGCATAACGGTGGAAAAACATCCTCCCTTTTGACAGAATATCGTAGCGCGATGTTTTGGTGCCGGTGGCGGGACTTGAACCCGCACGACTTTTTATGGTCCCAGGATTTTAAGTCCTGTGCGTCTGCCATTTCGCCACACCGGCGGCAACCGCAAAGATACAGGCAATGAATTAAAAATGAAAAATTAAAAATTTAATTGCCGGACACCCCAGCAAGGCAACATCGGAGCGCGGCTGTGTCGCAGCCCCGAAAGCTTTCGGGGACGGGCTGCGCCCAACCACCCGTACCCCGTCACAAAAGCCCTGCCAGCGCAGCATCTCTCTGATATTTTCGCGGAATGAATTCAAAGCGCATCGTGATTGCCGGTGGCGGCGCGGCCGGATTTTTTGCCGCCCTGGCGTGCGCGGAAACGGCGCCTGGCGCGGAAGTTTTCGTTCTCGAGAAATCATCGCACTTTCTTTCCAAAGTCAAAATCTCCGGTGGTGGCCGATGCAACGTCACCCATGCCGAATTCGAGCCGCGCGAATTTTCCAAACGTTATCCGCGCGGCGAACGCGCCCTCATTTCCGCGTTTGGAAAATTCCAGGCGCGCGACACCGTGGCCTGGTTTGAAAACCGGGGCGTCAAATTGAAAGCCGAAGGCGACGGACGGATGTTTCCCGTGACCGATTCTTCGCAAACCGTTATTGATTGCCTGCTCAATTCCGCTCGCCGCGCCGGAATACAATTGAAAACCAATTGCGGCGTCGAAACCGCCGTCAAAACTCCAGGCGGCGGA
>DASXFM010000507.1:0-4824 GCA_036489615.1 Verrucomicrobiia bacterium
GTGAATTTGAGCACCAATCTGGCCGGTTTTTCTTATCACCAATTTGCCTCGTCCTCGGGTGGCGACCTTCGATTTGCGGACGAAAGCGGTTATTTGCCCATTCCCTACGAAATCGATCAATGGAATACGAATGGCATTTCCAGTGTGTGGGTCAATGTGCCTTCGCT
Organism: Verrucomicrobiia bacterium; assembly: GCA_036489615.1. GTDB lineage: Bacteria > Verrucomicrobiota > Verrucomicrobiia > Limisphaerales > UBA11358 > UBA11358. The sequence goes on from DASXFM010000507.1 coordinate 168, forward strand.
TTCTACGACCAATGATTTCGTGTGGGCCTATTGGGGAGATCCGCTGGCAACCAATCCTCCGGACTACACGACCAACGGCGCTGTCTGGCCCAATTATGATTTGGTTTGGCATCTGGAACAATCGGGCTTTCCCTACGCCGATAGCACGCTTGATTATCCGGCATTGAGCGGCATCGCGCCCGTTCAGACGGGTGGTATCGTGGGTGAAGGTCAGGAGTTTAATGGCACCACGACTTTTTTAGACTCCGGAACGGTCGCCAGTCTCAACAATGCCTTTACTCTGTCAGCATGGGTAGACATTTCGCCCGCCGTTAACAACATCCAAACCATTTGGGCAAACCAGCAAGGTGGCTTCGGCTCGGCCGGATTTTCGCTCTTCGTCAATGCCTACAAAACCGCCAATGGCGCTGTCCTGCTGGATACTGGCGATGGCGCCAGCGGCTCTGAAATTTCAACCGCCGCCGGCGCAGTGGGCTTTGGTAAATGGCATTTGGTGACGGCGGCGATTAATCGCTCTGCGGCCACCGCCGCAATTTATGTGGACGGCGTGCCCGAGCCCATTGTCAGCGGCGGCCCGGGCTTGGTTTCAGACTTCGTCAATAATGCCGATCTCAACTTCGGTCGCTTTACCAATAGCTCCCTCTATTTCACCGGCGCAATCGATGAGGGGCGTATCTACTCGGGCGTCGAAGACTCAAATTGGGTTTGGGCGGAATACCTGACGGTGGCTTCAAATTCAGTCTTGGAAAGTTATTCCAGCGTGACCCGTTCGGCGCCGTCTCTTTCGGTCAATTTGGCGGGCGGAAGCGTTGGCTTTTTGTGGCCTGCCAGTGGTGTTGGATACGCCCTTTATTCCGCCACCAATCTTGCGCCGCCTGTTTCCTGGTCTTCCGCCACCGGCCAGGTGGTTTGGACAAATAATCAGTGGCAAATCAGTCTGCCGCCCGACAGCGCCGGCGCCCGGTATTATCGGTTACAGTCTCAATGAAATCATCGTCTACGCCCGCCCGTTTCTCTTTTTGGCGCGGGGTTTTATATCTTTCACTGGTTGTGGTGCTCGCTCTGGCCGCCGGTTCACAGGCCATGGGCCATCATAACCGCCGGGACAACGCCGCTCTCTGGCGCCCGCGTCTCGCTACCCCGGTCATTGTCGCGCTCGATAGCCCCACGGACCGCACCTTTACCGCTGAAGTACAAGCTTCGCGTTCGGCCGATGACTGGAGCGCCTCCGTCGCCAACGATTTGAAAACGTGGCCGTGCGAAATTGTCTCTGCCGCGTATGCGACGATTGACAACGATTCTAAACCGGGCTGGCGGATCCAAATCAGGGTTCCGGCCGATACTTCGCCCGAGCTGTTCATGCTCAATATTGCGTGCAGCGAATGCGCCGCCACGCAGCCCCAGGCCGTGAGCGTCATTAAAGATTTCGCCACCGACTTTTACATTCTGCACCTCAGTGACGAACAAATCGTAAACATGTTTCATACCGACCCCTCCGGCCAATATTACAAGATGGTCGGAACATGGCAGGAAATGATGTGGATGCAGCAGCCGATCAATCTCATCAACCCGCGCTTTGTCCTGGCAACCGGCGACCAGATTGATTTCAACGGGGCGCTCGACGGCTGGAACAATTGGGCGAACTGGGGCTACCGGCCGCGCGGAAAAAAAATCTTTTCTTTTCAGGAAACCAGCAATTTGGAATTGCAACTCAGCGCCATGTACAAGGACTGCCATAGGGGCTATCGGGTGGCCTATGTCGAAACGCCCGGCAATCACGACGTCACGCCTCCGGGCAAATTGCTTTTGGGTTCTCACATCGATTGGCATCCGCTGTCCGCGCGCATTTACGAAGAACAATTTGGACAGCGCAGTTATTCCTTTCGCATGGGCGATTTTTACGTGTTGATGCACGATTGGAGCGATGCCGCCTTGCAGAGCTGGGCTTCCAACGACTATGAAGCGGCCCTGAACGATCCCACGATCAAGTATCGGCTCATCGGCCAGCACTATCACGCCAAATGGAACGGCGCACCTACCGGCAACTATCCTTTTACCCCCGCGCAATGTGACCTCATGCTCATCGGCCACGGCCATCGGACAGTCACTGTCCAAACGTCGCCCTATTTTATTTACATGGATGGCGCCACTTTCTTTTGGGGCAGGGCGGGATTTTTCAATTTCCGCCGCGACAACGATGGCTGGATCTGCGACCAGACACAGGGGCCGAGGAATGTGAAGAAGGATGTTTGGGGACTTTTTACCGACAATGGCGCTACGCTAAAAGTCCGCGCCGACCAGCCGGACACGCGCTACATCACAAATTATTTCGTGACCGTCACCAACGATTTGCCCGAAGAATTTTATGACGGTCGTGTGAGATTCGTTTTGCCGAAGGGAAAATATGACCAGGCCGTAAACGGCACGATTCTCGCCGAATACGATTGTCTGAACGATACAAAGACGGCGGTCCTGGTCAGGGTGGACATCCCCGCCAGCGGTTCAATTACCGTGACTATTCCTTCCAACATAGCGCAGGCGTCCCCGGCTGCTGGTTCGGGAGCCGTCTCGGCGACTGTCCCAGGCAAAATCACAACAACGACCGCGTTGCGGAAGCCTTTCAATATCAGATGGCTGGTGAATTAATATATCGCGAAGGGATCACTGGAAATAGCCCGGCATTTCAATACCGGGTTAAAGCGAAGATGGATACAAGTCCCGAAGGGATGGCTGATTCCTGCCGTCGCCGATGTCCTCTCCAGTTCATGGGCCCTGCAATTTTATGATCAAACTCAAAACCACTGTTGTCGTCACAAACCAACTGCCGACAATTCCCACTCTCCCGGCCGGAGAGGGCCGGAGTGAGAATTCCCCGAAGATTTCGCGCATTGGGCCCCTGAACCGCCATGATCATTCGTCGCAGCAAACCATTGGACAACCATTCTCCCTCTCCCAGCGGGAGAGGGCAGGGGTGAGGGAGAATCGTTCGAACGAGTATACGGTTCATGGGGAGGGAGAATCGTTCGAAGGAAGATGCCATTTGATTTGTGGAGAGGGCAAACTCCTTGCTGGCCAGGCATCGCTCGCTTATCTATTAATTCTTTGCCTCGTCCTCGTTGGCATATCCACCGCCACCGCCGAAATTCCCGGCGAATTTCGCCCACAACCGGTCCCGCATCCCACGGAAAAATGCGGCGCCACCGGCGACGTCGTCGAACCGCCCGACGAACTCCCCGTCTCACGCGCGCCGCTCGTGAACACCGCCCATCGCAAGCCCAAGCTTACTAATCCGGGCCAGCCTGCATTGCGAGGAAATGATCTGGTCTTCGACGCCGGCTGGGAAATGATTGACGCGCCGAAGCTTCACGTCGATGGCGCTGCTCTTTCGCAACCCGGTGTTGACACGGCCGATTGGTACGACGCCACAGTTCCCGGAACAGTCCTGACCACCCTGGTTAATGAAGGCGTTTATCCTGATCCCTATTTCGGTTTGAATAATCGGTTGACGCCCGAGTCGTTGAATAAACAGGATTATTGGTATCGCACGGAATTTACGCTGCCGGAAAACTTTTCCGGACGTCGCCTGACCCTGCAATTCAACGGCATCAATTACTACGCCGAAGTGTGGTTCAATGGCCAGTATCTCGGCCACATTACCGGCGCGTTTATCCGTGGAACTTTTGACGTGACCGGCCTTGCTCATGCCGATGGCAAAAACGTCCTGGCTGTCATGATTGCGCCGCCGCCGGACCCCGGTCTTTTGAGCGAAGAATCGGTCAAGTTCGGGCCTCGCCTGAACGGGGGCAAATTGTGTTTGGACGGCCCATCGTTTCAATGCTCGGAAGGCTGGGACTGGATCCCGCCCATTCGCGACCGTGATTCGGGTATTTGGCAGGATGTCACCTTGCGGGCGACGGGCCCGGTAACGATTGAAGATCCCCAGGTTATCACCCGATTGCCGTTGCCCGACACGTCGCGTGCCGATGTGACTGTGCAAACAGACCTTCGCAATTTGTCGGACGCTATTCAGCACGGCACATTGGAAGGTTCATTCGAGGGCGTGCAATTTGAGCAGCCAGTCACTTTGCAGCCCGGCGAAACCACCAATATTTGTTTTGATCCCAAGGATTTTTCGCAGCTTACCGTCCAGAATCCGCGCCTTTGGTGGCCAAACGGTTACGGCAATCCCGAACTGTATCATTTGGCCCTCAAATTCCTGAGCGATAACGGCGATCAATCCGACCACACCGCTCTCCGATTCGGCATTCGCGAAATGAGTTACGAATTTGAGGTTAAAAAGCCCGACGGCAGTCACGAGCGCGTCGAATACACCCCGTTGCTTCTACCCCGGTCGGATAAGCCGGTCATTGACAATCGCCGTTACACGATGGTCTATGGCCCGGAAAATACGGCGCGGCGAAACGCGGCGATCGTGGCCGCAGGCGGCAAAATTCCGAAGACCCCGTTTCATTGGGGACAGGGCCAGCAAACAACTCCGGGCCTGTGGCCGGGGATGGAAGATTCGCCCGCTCTGCAGCCTGCCACAGATACCAACATGGGAATGTATCTCGTGATCAAGGTCAACGGACGCCGCATCGAATGCATCGGCGGCGATTGGGGTATGGACGACGCCATGAAACAGGTTTCGCGCGAGCAC
>DASXFM010000528.1:0-17220 GCA_036489615.1 Verrucomicrobiia bacterium
ATTAATCCAGTATAGATTATCGAACCAAGCGAAAGGAAAAGACTATGAGCAAATCACTGGACGAAGTAAAAATTCCTGACACCAAATTGGCGAGAGAGATAACGCAATTGGTACGAGACACAGAATCGCCGCTCCTGTTCCATCATTCAAGCCGCGTGTATTATTTCGCCGCCCTGGCCGGAAAACATCGCGGACTCCGTTTTGATCCGGAACTGTTATATGCAGGCGCCATGTTTCATGACATGGGGTTGACCAAAAAGCACAGCAGCAAGAACGAGCGTTTCGAGGTTGATGGGGCCAACACCGCCCGCGACTTCTTGAAGGGGCAGGGGATTACGCCGCATGAAATTGATTTGGTATGGACTGCCATCGCGTTGCACACGACGCCAGGAATTCCGCAACACATGCACCCGGTAATCGCCCTCGTGACCGCCGGCGTGGAAATGGATGTACTCGGCCTCACCTACAAGGAATATAGTGATGCCGAGCGGGAGGCGGTCGTGCAAGCGCATCCTCGCCCGGGACATTTTAAAGAAGAAATCATCCAAACATTTTACGATGGTATAAAACACAAACCGGATACAACCTTCGGGAACGTGAAGGCGGATGTACTCGCCGACAAAGAGCCGAAATTCAGGCCGGGAAATTTCTGTAACGTCATTCGCAACTCGCTTTGGAAGGGCTGATTAACCAATTTGTACGTTCCACCAAAACCCGCTTTAACCTTGAAACCGATTGGGAACGCGGAATACTCGGCGCATGAACCGCCGAGATTTCATTAAGTTAGGTGTCGTGGGTACCGGAGCGGCGATTGCCGGCGTGGAGTCGTTGCCAGGAGAAGACGCGCCGGCAAAATCAACCGCCGCCATGGTTGGCATGCCCATCTGCGTCGCACCGCTCGCGCAGCATGAACTGGATCCCATTTTTGAGGATATGCAGAAGCGCGCCGGCGTGAATGCCTTGTTCCCGTTCATCTACTCGCACGAGCCGCATCGGGCCGGCGTTCCGCCATCGCCACGTTTTCACGGCGGCAATTACGCCATGCCGAACATGCAATATTACAAAGGAATACCGCTGACCCTCGAGGACATGCATGCCCCGGAATTTGGCGGCGTTGACGTCTTGGCTCGCATTATCCCCGCCGCGCAGAAGCACGGCATCCGCGTCTTTTGTTTTGTGCTCGAAGACAACCAACTTCCGTCGCTCGTGGCCCCGCATTGGGAACCGCTTTACGAAGTGGACCACCATGGCCGCCGGACCACGGGACATCCGGGCGGTCCGTGCTTCAACAATCCGCTGTATCAGGCTTTCGCGCTCGGACTCGTCGAAGATTACGCGCGCTCTTACGACATCGGCGGCATCATGTGGGGCTCCGAACGCCAGAGCGGCTTGCTCAATACGCTCGGCCTGAGTCAGAGCAGTGGATTAGACGTCAGTCGGACCACGTGCTTCTGCGAATTTTGCCTGAAAAAAGGGCGCGACCGGGGAATTGACGTCGAGCGCGCGCGGCTCGGCTATGACGCGGCAGAAACGTTTGTGCGAAACAGCCGCTCCCGACGGGCGCCACGCGACGGCTGTTTCACAGAATTCTGGCGTCTGCTCATGAAATATCCGGAAGCGCTCGCGTGGGAAAATTTGTGGGTCGCCAGCCGCCATGAATTTAAGGCCGCGCTCTGTCGCCAACTCAAATCTGTCAATCCGTCGCTGCTCTTTGGTTGGCATATCTGGCAAAATATGTCGTTCAGCCCGTTTCAGCGCGCCGAAGAAGATTACGGCGTCCTGGCGGAGAACTGTGATTTTCTTCGCCCGGCATTTTACAACAATGTCGCCGGTGGCCGGTTTCTGAGCTTCGTCAAAGGTGCTAATGAAAGCATCTTCGGCGATTTACCGCCGGAAGAAACGCTCGACGTGCTTTACCATCAATTGAACTACCGCGAGGCGCCTTATGACAAGCTTCTCGCAACCGGACTGTCTGCGGAATACGTCAAACGCGAAACGCGCCGTGCGGTGGAAGGGGTGGCTGGTCATCCGGTGCAAATCTGGCCGGGCGTAGACATTGATGTGCCGGCGGAACCGGGCGAAGGCCATTGCACGCCCGAAAGCGTTGGTGAGGCGGTGAAGGCCGTGTTCAAGGGCGGGGCAGAGGGCATCATCCTTTCGCGCAACTATATTGAAATGAAACCCACGAATCTGTCCGGCGCCGGCGCCGCCCTTCGCGAGTTGGGAATCATTTAGCCGGCGTTCGCCGTCAAGGGCTGGAGTTGATGAGACGGAAGAATTGCGCGGCCTCAGCGTTGATGGGAATCGAAACTTCAAACGAATTGTTGCTCTGCGGATACGGTCCCGGAACGATTTGCCAGGCGCCAGGAAAGGACAAGTTGGTGCTATTTTGCAAACTGAAGCCGGCGGCGTTCGTCGGCCAGGCCAGTTGCAAACTGCCAGGCGTAGTGGTGAAGGAGAGCGTCGGGGGTGATGGCGCGTAGGCACCCTGGCCGAACAATTCAAGGTCGAAGGTAATACCTCCTTCAGTAGGAGAATACTTATGGATTTCCACGGCGATAATATTCGTGCCGGCAGGCAGGGAAACGATGTGGAAGTTCGTCGGGATATATTGGTTCGCAGAGTCAGCGCTGTCGTTCGCGAGGGTCGTCGCCAGGGTTTGATTGGTGATTGCGCCCGCGGGCAAATTCACGCGATCAAGTTCCTGCCCGTTGAGCCACACATCCGCGCCGTCTGCACGATTGAGACGCAGGATAAGATTCGTGTAGGAGACGCCGCTGGGAACAACAAACTCATGTCGGAAATAGGTGGTGACGTATTCGTTGGCGGAATTCGTCCCATAGCCTACGGTCGTCGTCACGCCCGTGATGTTGTAACCGAGTCTTCCGCCGCCCTGGGACCATGTTGAATCATCGAAGTTCGGCTGGGACCAATTGGTTCCCAGGTCCAATCCCTGGTCCGAATATTTCCACGTCGAACCACCGAGAATAAACGGCGTTAACACCGAGTCCGTTCGTACCGTGATGGCGGCGATACGGAACATCATTTCGTTGGCGATCGCTGCCAAACCGATGGCATTGGGATGCGTACCGTCACCGTTCAGCATGCGGATCGGATTCGTAATGACTGAGAACAAATCTGCCACGAATACATTCTGGCCCTGGGCGCGCCGGGCGGCGGCCATGGCTTGAACGGCATCGCAGAAAATGTACATGTTGGTCCGGTAGGTGTCGTAAGGCGGCGATAGGATGGTGGAGTAAGTAATCGTCGTGGGTTTGCTGACGATAATGTAAGCCGCAGGCAACTTGGCGAAGACCATATCAATCAGCGCGGAAAGGTCGTTCGTGGCCGTTTGATAAGGGTTGCGCCCGTGTCCCATGTCATTCACGCCCAGGTCAATCAGAACGACGTCGGGTGTTATGTTCGTCAATGCATCGGCCAGGGAGAGTTGCGCGTAATTGCTGGTCAGCGGATACCCATGCGTGGGACCGGAAACGCCCGGGGCGGCGATCACCGCTCCGTCCATCCCTTCGTGATGAACCTGCGTAAAGCCCTGGCTGGGAGTGGAAGCCCATCGTCCGAGATTTGTGAAGGCGTAGCCATTCGTCACGAGCAACCCTTGCAGATAAGAGCGCCATGCGCCATTCGTAACCGTGTCATCGGTGATCGAGTCGCCGCTCTCCAGCACCTTCAAGGGATGAACGGCAGTGTAATTAGTCAGCACGAGTTGCGCGCGCGCCGTAACGATCGCCAGAGCGCTTGCCATGAACCAGAATAAGAGGAAACAGGAGCGCCTTTTCATGAGAACTCAGATTAAGCCCAAGCCCCCGGCATGAAAATCACAAAACGGAAAGGATTTCGTTTGGTGTCCTGTCTTCAGGCCGCAATGAGCGAAATCGCGAGGTCAAACGGCGCGATTCGGCCCCGCGGCGGCCTTGCGACGACTCCCGATTTCGAGCCATTGTTATTTCGCCGGCGCGTCGTAGGAGGGCGGTGCGTCAGCCGAGTCGCTGCCCCAATTTGTATTCGGCGTTGAACTCAAATCATAGACCAATTTGCCGTTCTCGCAGATATCCGTGAAGCGGAACCACGGCTTTTCCCATGTCTTGCCGTTGATCGTCAGGTTTTGCACATAGGGCGCGTCAACAGCCGCACCGTTGCCGATGATAGTGATGTCGCGGTCTCCCAAGTGAACTACGGCCTTCGGAAACATGGGGCTGCCCGTCACTAAAATATCCGAGCCCGGCAATTCCGGATACATTCCCAATGCGCCAAAAACGTACCACGACGACATCTCACCCAAATCATCGTTACCCGGGTAACCGATTGGATCTGCCGTATAAAGCGTCGTCATCGCGCGACGCACGATGGACTGCGTCTTGTATGGCGCGCCCCAAAAATCATAAATCCACGGGGTCTCCAGGCACGGTTCGTTGCCCAGCCACGCCATCCAGCCGTCGGGATTATCAAAGCCCGCGTCCAGCTTTGTGAAAAACTGATCCAACCGCTTCATCGCGGCGTCCTGTCCGCCCAATGCCTCCGCCAGGCCTTTATAATTGAACGGTACCATCCAAAGATATTGCCCCGCCGTTCCCTCGACGTAAGCGTCGTCCTTGTCATAATTGTTGTTATTGTTCACGAAGCCCGGCGCCCAATCGCCGTTGCGCCGGCGCATCTGGATATAACCGGTTTTATCGTTGTACAAATTTTTCCAGTTCTGTGCGTGGCGCAGCAACACGTCGCTGTCCGTCTGGTCGCCGAGAGCCGCCGCGAATTGCGAAAGCCCGAAATCCGCCGAATCATATTCGAGCGTCATCGAGACATTTCCATAGCCGCCCTTTTGATGTTCAGGCACGTAGCCCAATTTCAGGTAATCCGCCAATGCATCGCGTTCGTGCGTCTTGCTTCTCGGCGCATAGACCGATGGATCCGTAGCCGCGCGCACGAGTCCCGACAGCGTCGCCTGCGCGTCAAAGTTCGTCGCGCCAAACGCATAAAAATCCGCGACAATCGGCGCCGCCGGGTCGCCCATCATCACTCCGCTGTCCTCCGTAATTACGCCCCAGCGCGGAAAGGCGCCGCCTTGTTGATAATCATTCAGGAGCGATTGCGCCATATCCGATGCCTCGCGTGGCGCGAGCATGGCCAGCATCTGCGCTTCGCTGCGATAAATGTCCCATCCGGAAAAGTTTGCGTATTGTACTCGTTCACCCGCGTTATGGACCTGGCCGTCATAACCTGTGTAATCGCCGTTGGCGTCTGAGCAGGTCGTGGGCCCGATGAACACGTGGTAGAGCATCGAATAAAACACGTTCATCTCGTTCGTGGTGCCGCCGCTCACCTGGATTTTATTCAGCCAGTTATTCCAGGTGTCGCCGGCGGCTTTCACCGCTGCGGCGAAATCACTGGAGGAAAAATTCTTCACCGGGCTTTCCGCCTCGATGTTGGCGCGGGCATTGGCCACGCTCACGTAAGAAATGGCCACCTTGACCATGACCGCGGGATTTTTTGACGTATCAAAAGACAAAAATGCGCCCGTCGCTGAATCATTTGCATTCGTCCCCTTGGCCGCGTAGGTGCCGCCGGTCCAGGTGCCGAAACTGGTAAATGGCCGGTCGAAGATGGCGCAGAAATAAATCTGCCGTCGGTCAACCTGCCGGTTGCCCTGGCAAAAATAGCCGCCGATCGACCAGCCGGTTACTTCTCTGTTCGCAGGGTCGACACTGATGTTCGCATCATCCGATTTGTTTGCGTCGCTCGCGGCATTGATGGCCACGGTCGCCGTCCGGCCCGCCGGATAGGTAAATTTGCCGAAGCCAGTGCGCGTTGTCGTTGTCAGTTCCACCTTCACGCCGTTGTCCAGCGTCACCGTGTAATAGCCCGGCCGGGCGGTTTCATGGTCATGCCGGAACGTCGTGGCGAACGCCGTGCGATTGCCGTTGGGCGCCTGGGCATTTTCCAGCAAAGGCATGAACGAAAAATTTCCGCCATCCGAACAGCCGGCGCCGCTCAAGTGATCCAGGCTGAAACCGGAAATCTGCGTGTCGTAATATTTATAACCGCCGGGCGTGGTTCCCGCGCCAGTGTCCGGGCTCCATTGAATCATCCCGAAAGGCATGACCGCGCCCGGGAAAAGGTTGTTATCGCCCCATTGCGCCGGGTTGTCGCCCGTGCCGCAAAGCGGATGGGCGTACTGGACGAGGTTTTCGGCCTTGTAATTTGATTTTGAGACAACGGGACCGCTGTTTTTCGGCGCTGTGGAGCACGACGTGACCAGCGCAGCGGCAACCGCAGACAGGGTAGCAATTCGGACGGTATTCATGGGAACGGAATTTGAAGTGAATGGGTCCAGATTTCAATTTCTAATTTCGCGGACGGAGTTGGCCCTCGAGTGTTGGAAAGACATGGGTGGAAAAACAAGCTGTCGCATATGGTTGATAACATGCTATTTACAGGGGAACCGGCGGTCTCTACACCTGGGAAATCTTATTGGAGAAGGGGAAGGGAAGTTTGAAAGCCGAACGGCCGTCATACGCAAATTGGCGACTAATTTGCGTGAAATGGCGTTGTTTTTACGCCGAAAATCCCGCTATACTTTTACTAGTCCAAAAAAGTCAAAGGCAACCTACAATAATATGTCAACTAAACCCACTGGCAAATTGATAAATAACGGAGTGATGGCGTCATTAATTGTCCTGGCAGCTTGCGCACTCACCGCCAGGGCCGATCTAACCCACGAATACAGTTTCAACGATGGCACCGCCGACGATTCCGTCGGTAACGCCAACGGAACTCTTATGGGAACCACCGGGGGTGGACCGACGATTTCAGGTGGCGCGCTGCAACTAAATAATCCCAACTTCAGTGGTCCCGGCAGTGCGGAGAATTATCTTTCCCTCCCACCCACCATTCTGCCGTCGAGCGGCAGTGCAACCATTGAAGAGTGGTACACCTTTACCGGGTCGGGGTTCTTTACCGAAGCCTGGACTTTTTCCAACAACCAGAACGACACCTCCCCGCCGGGCGCCACCAGCGGGCAGTACCTGATGCAAACCATCTCCGCCCCGCAGCCGGCCAGTCCCCCGGGCGGGCCTAACACTGGCGGTTCGCATATTGCGCAATCGATTTCCGGCTATGGCGGAGGTGAGACGGACGCCTATGGAACGACTCCCAACGTCGGCGCTGGCGGAGGGGGCTACCAGGACGACGGCGAAACGTTTTTTTCGGCTACCGTTATTGATGCTTCCGCCGGAACATTGAGTTATTACCTTTACGACGTCTCTGCCGGAGGCGTCGGCGGGCTCCAGGAGTCAATCGCCGCCATTCCCCTTAGCAGTTACAACTTCAGCAACGCGTACCTTGGCCGTTCGGCTTTCTCCACTGACAACGCCACGAGCGGTTCAATCGACGAATTCCGCATCTATGACAACGCGCAGGGTGCGGCCGCCATTGCGGCCGATTTTGCGGCCGGACCGAATACCATTGTACCTGTTCCGGAACCGGCCAGCCTGGCACTGCTTGGATTAGGTGGTCTTGCATTTTGCCTGCGACGCCGGTTGATTTCCTGAAGAGTCTTTAGATATTTTATTTCAGAGAGAGGCAGACCCCCGGGTTTGCCTCTTTCTTTATTTCGACGTACCGGGCTAGTCCCTGGGTAGCCTTGACGTCTCAATAAGAGCGAGGTCGATAAAAACGGCTGAGGTAATTGGTCCGTAGCGGATCGCTGAAATAAATGGACCCGCCGATAAGGGTGTTAGTTTGGACAGGTTGCCAATCCGGATTCGCGAGGTTGGTGCAGGCGTCCACGACGACCGAGTCGTTTGTCGCCCAGGAAATGGTAAAACCGAAACCGTTTGTTTGCATACCGAAATTGGGCTCGAAATTCAGAATGACCGGATTTGGAAGGAACCAGGGGGCTATGGGAGCGACCTCATCAAATATGTCCCAACCGGTGGTGCCCGGCAGATAATAGACAGTCACATTGGCAGCTTCGAAGACGAACGAGCCGACATAGTCCGGGGCGTTTCCGCAGAAGAATAGCGCCGTTAGATTGAGACAATCCGCAAATGAGCTGTTCCCAATGCTGGCAACGCTACGAGGCAAAGTAACCGTATTGAGACTGAAGCAATCGGCGAATGCATCGTCCCCGACGTTAACGACGCTGTCGCCGATTTTTAGCCCGATCAAATCAGTACATCCGTAAAACGTCCAATTGCCAATATTGGTGACGCCATTCCCGATCATCACGTTGGTCAGGCCCGGGCAATTGCCGAACGCCCAATCGTCAATCGCGTTAACACTGTCGGGAATCGTGACGCCTGTCAAATTTGGGCAGGGACTAAACGCCGCATACGCAATTTCAGTGACGCCATCGGGAATTACATAATTGCCGGCCCAGCCACTGGGACAGGCGTAGAGGGTGTTCGTATTCTTGTCGAACAAGATGCCATCCACAGAGCTATACACAGGATTGAGTGGGCTCGCGTTAATCGCCAGCAGGCCGCCCCAGGAATGGAAAATGTACCCCTCCCCGAAGTTGGTCGCGTCCTGGCCGATAGTGACACTGTTCAGGTTGGGGGCCGAAAGACTAAAGTCGTAAGAATTGAGATCCAGGGTAACGTTCGTCAAACCGCTGCAATCGTAGAAGGCCTGGTCGAGGCCGATCACACCTTTCGGAATGGTGACATCCGTCAGTCCGCGACAATCACCGAATGCGCTGAAGCCAATGTTGGTGACGGTGTCGGAAATAACGAGGGTTGTTACGTTGGAACAATCCTGGAACGCATAGTCGCCAATGTCGGCGACGCCCGGAGGAATGGTGATACCAGTGAAGCCGGCGCAACCACTAAAGGCATTCGCTCCGATCGTGATGACGCTGCCCGGGATTATGAAATTGGTGAGGCTGCTGCAATCACCGAACGCAGAATCACCAATACTGGTAACACCATAGGGAATGGGTGCGCTAACCAGTTGGGTGCAATCATCGAATGCCGCGTCTCCAATGTTGGTAATGGTATCCGGCATCGTGATGGCGGCCAGTCGACCGCAGCTTTGAAACGTATCGTTCGAAATGGCGCCCACGTTGCCGTTGATGATTACATTGGTCAGGCTTAGGCAGTAAGAAAATGCGCCCGCTCCAATTTGGGCAATGCTGGACGGCACGGTCACACCGGCCAGATCGGTGCAATAAGCGAACGCATTTTGGCCGACAACGCCAACCGATCCGGGGATGGTCACGCCGGTGAGATGAGTGCAACCCTCAAATGTGCCGTTACCGATGTCGGTGACGTTGTCAGGAATCATTACGTTGGTCAGCCCGTTGCATGCGTAAAATAGATTGTCGCCCAGGTTGGTAACGCCGCTGCCAATGACGACATCCGTCAGGACCGGGCAGGAATCGAACACGCCGTTTCCCAAATGTGTGACGTTGTCAGGAATTGAGAAAGCAGTCAGGCCGCAGTTGTTGAAAGCGTCGTCGCCGATGCTGGTGACAGTTGGGGGAAGCGCCAAAGTGGTGAGGTAATAGCATCCTTGAAACGCACTGCTGCCAATGCTGTTGAGGCCGCTTGAAATCGAGAGGTTTGTCAGGCTGCTGCAAAATTCAAACGCGTTGCTGCCAATGCAGGCAAGATTCGCCGGGAATGTGATATTGGTCAGGGCGCCGCAGTCAAAGAACGCGTAGGTCTCGATATTGGTGATGCCATCGGGAACAGAATAAACGCCGGTTTTTGCTTGCGGGAACCGGACCAGTGCGGTCTCGTCCCGGTTGAACAAGACTCCGTCAACGCCGGTGAAATTTGGATTGCCGGGTTCCACCGTGATTTTCGCCAGGAAGTCGCACCAGATGAATGCGTAAACGCTGATGTCGGTGACGTTGGTGCCGAGGACCACGCTCTCCAGGCCTTCACAATCTTCGAAAGCAAAATCCTGGATATTGGAGATGCTGTCGGAAATTACGACGTTGGTCATGGTGTTCAGGCCCGAAAAGGCGTATTCACCGATGGTAGTAACAGGGAGGCCAGCCAGTATGGTTGGCAGCACGACGGTGCCGTTGGTCTCGGCGCAGCTGGTAATGGTGATTGTGTTATCGGCGTTGGTGATATACCCGAATTGGTCCTGGGCCATGCCTGTCAATGGCAGTAATAACAACCCGAACAATGCCAGTCTAAATCTTTTGAAAGTCACGGTCATCACCTGTCATCTTTCCCTTAAGTTCGTGAGTGGAATCATAACAAATCCCCGGACGTTCCAACAAGCTCTTTTCCCACGCGCACCTTGAAAAGTTATGCCATAGGCGTGGCGTTAGAGAAAGCCCTTCACTGAAGGGCTGGCTCCGGCTTTGGCCGTGCTCTATGAAATATAGGATTATTTACTCTCCGTTTCGTGTTCGCGATGATGCCAGATTTCGCGGGTGAGGGCAGCCACGGTGCCGAGCCCAAGGAAAAGAAAACTGGCAATGACCGCCAACAGGCCGGCAGGCGCGGAACTTAAGCGGTCAATGGCCAGGCAACACGGGCCGGACAGGACCACGGCGAATGCGAACACCGGAACGGCAAACAACCGCCAGACTCCCCGATTCAATACGCAATAGGTGGCCAGCACCAGCAAACCCGGAATGAACGGCATCCAGAACCGCGCGCCTTCGCAATTCATCCAGACAAAAGACTGAACGGCCCAGGTGATTCCGATGAGATTTCGCGCGGCGCCGGCGCCGGCATGTTCCGCATCGTTCCAGCGCAAACTGTGGAGCAGGAAGAAAACGAAGCCGCCTTGCAGCGCCCAGTTTACCACGTGCGGATGGCTCTGAAAAACCACCGCGATCGCAATTCCAAACAGGATCGCGCCCAGCACCGCCAGCTTTGGATTCCGCAGCCACGCCGTCCAGAATATCAGGTATGCCGCCAGTCCTGCCGCCACGCAGCCCGTTGCGGTCGCACCGTGTATCGCCAACTGAATCCAGCTTTCGGGCAGCCCGGCCACCAACAAGAGGGCCGATGCATAGGCCAAATGTCCTGCAACACGGTTGCCGCCTCGAAGGAATCGCATGACCCCAAACGCCGCCACATTCAAGGCCATGAGCGTTAGATAGGTTTTTTCTGTTTCAGGCGTGTCTGCCAGAAACGGCGCCACGACAGCCGGAAACATCAGTGCATATTTGAGCGCGGCCGGTTTCGCAGGCACGCGCAGGAACAGAGTTCACGCCAGGACCCAGCCCACGGGCGCGAACAGGTCGGGACGCAGGTAATAGTCGTACACATAATCCAGCGCCCACAGATGCAAGCCTGTCACAGTGATCCACAGCGCGAAAAGCCCCGTCGGTAGCCAGCGGCGTTGCGGCAGCAAATCTCCGCCCGATTGCGCGCGCGGCAGAAAATTCACCAACGCCAGCGCCGCCGGCAAAACCAGCAGCCACATGCATTCGTTCATGACGTAGTCCGGCCCCGCGTCCGGATGCGTGCCGATTTTGAAATCGATGTAATGTCGGTACGTCAGCGGCAGCGCCACGTTGAGCGCCAGCAAAATGAATCCCACGCCCAACAACGACCCCGGCAGGTTCAGTTCCGCGAAGTATCGCTTCAAGCCGCCGAATCGCAGTACCGCCAGGATCACTCCCGTGACACAGACTGAGACCGTCATCCACGGCCCGGTCAGCGCTGCCGCGCTCACCAAAATAAATGGGACGAACACGAGCATGTTTTCCAAACCGACAAGCACCATGGAATCGTACCAGAGACACCGGCGCGCCAGAAAAATAGCGAAAAGCACGATCAAAAGCTCATAAACCTGCACCGAGCTGAAATTGAACAATAGCCGCGCCGTCTCGCGATCGATGAACGTTCCGTCAATCGAAACGCTGTAGCAGCCGTAGAGCAGCAGCGCCGCGCTCACCAGGTAGAACGGGTTGCAGGCAAAAAATTTGCGGAGCCACCAGGACAGCGGTCGGTGCGGGCGATTCGGCTCAGCCGGTGGTACGCTTGGAGCCGCTACAAAGTTCGGGTCGGGTGTAATCGGCGGTGGCACGTTGGACACGTTTGGAACATTGGATTCTTCATGGTCATTCATATGGCACCTCGAATTGTTTTCATTTTCTCATTTGACGGAAACCCGCGCTAAATGCTCCCGCGACGTTTATTTTCATTCGTACGCACCTCAAAGAATTTACAGCTATCGTTCAACCAACGGTTTCGTGGATGCATAACGCAGGCCAATGTTTTTTGATGCGTGTTTTCGAGGAAATCCACCGAATTTCAAAATCCGAAGAAATCCAGATGCGTGAACTTTGAATTTTTTCGCGTGGTTTTCACGCAAGGGTTATTGTAACGGAGCGCCGATGATTCCTGTCGTGGTAAAAATTCTTGAGAGAATTTCGCAACTCTGTCTTCATAAGAACATGCCAATCAAGCCCGAAGTAAAATCAACCGGGCATCTTTCAGCCGCGTGGTTTTTGTCGGTGCTGTCTTTAGTTATCCTGCTTGCAGGATGCTTTCCATTTTCGTCCCACGCGGAGGAAACTAATGTGATTTCGTTTTCTGTCGGCGAATTGCCGCTGAACTCATTCCCCCCGAATCAGGTGGAAAGCTTTGAAAGAGAAAATGAGGGCAGGGGGAGTGTGTTGAAAGCCGCCCATCCGGGCGCGTGGGTCGAATACTATGCGGAAATTCCTGAGGCGAAGACCTATCAGGTCACCGCGTCCGTTTCATGTGGTGCAGACAAAGGAATCTATCGCCTGATGGCCGATGGCTATGAGGTCGGCCAAACCTTCGATCTCTATGCTTCAAAAACAACCAACGGCGATGTTACAATCGGTGACGTCACCTTTCTCAAAAGAGGAAAGCACGTCTTCCGCTTCGTGGCAGCCGGAAAAAACCCTGCCAGCGCAGGTTATTCTCTGGCGCTGCTGAAAATCAGTTTGAAACCGGCGGTCGGTTTTACTCTTGCATCGCCAAATGGATCCTGTTTGCCGGATGGGAATGTTTTTCTGCATTGGAATTCGTGGCCGGAGACCATTCGATACGTGGTCCAGATTGACTCAAAAACAGTGAAAAATGTCGGTGGCGGCGAGATCAGTTGCCGCGTTTCCGGCCTGGCGAAGGGACGCCACTATTGGCGGGTGATCGCCGAGGCCGGCAATGGGAAAAAGACGGTCTCCAATTTTCTCTCGTTCACAACGGGCCTGCCAGGCCCGTATCCGGATCGGGAATTCGGCGATGATTTCTCATCCGGCCTCGACGACGATTGGCAAATTGATTTTAGAAAAAACGTAAAGAAAATTGGATCGCCGTCGAATGGAGTTTTTTTCAAGGGCCAATGCGCGGCATCTCTCAAAGGAGTGAGCATGAAAGAGGAGGGGGAAGTATCGGCGCTTTTTACGCCAATCACGGAAGATTCATCCGGCGGAGTGGGCTTTCAGTCCGATAACGGAACCCGCCTGTATGTGGTTGTCGATGCGGGACGCCAGGAGATGCGGATTGAACGACGCGTCCGGGGTTATTCCATCTTTGCGGTGACGCCCTTGGCCTATCAAGTTCCCGGATGGCGCGAACACGCTGAAGGAGATGCTTTGGTTTGGGAGATCGCGACCAGGAAAGTCGATTTGCGAATGGGAACGGCCTATCGCCTCAAGCTGGCCTTTTCGCGCCGGTCCGGATGTGTCATGGCTTCACTGGCGGAAGACAATGGTTCCAATCCAGTCACCCTCAGGGATCTCTCCGACGTACGAACGCCGGAACATCCCTTAATGATTGCTTTGAGCGGCACTTTAAAATTCGCGGATATGGCTTACCGCCGCTTAAACATGCAAACCTATAACTGGGATCCGGACAGTGTCCGTATCGTTCTCCGTCCCGGGCCGCCCGGTTCGTGGGATGCCAAAGGAGTCTTTAATCCGGCTGTGCTCGTGCACAACGGAACCTGGTATATGATCTACCGGGGCAATGCTTTTCCCGCTCCGCCCAACGGCCCTCCTGCCAGTGAGTTGGGCCTGGCCACAAGTCCTGATGGAATTCATTGGACCAAATATTCCAACAATCCCATTTTGCGCCGCGCAAGTTCCAAAGATACCAAAGAAGACCCTGACTTAATTTGGCCCGCTGGTGAAAGCCATCCTTTCCTGGAGTATCGAACTTATTCTCCGGTCGATGGCGAGATGATGTGTTCCAGCACCAATTGGATTGATTGGGGGGCGCCCTGGATTCTCAATACGGGAAAATCATTCGGAAAAATTGCCGGCTTCATTGATACCGTAAATTCGGGACTGGCTGGTATTTCATTTCACGGGAACGTCTATCGTTATCTGGCGGCAATCGAGGAAGGCCGGATTGATCTCTCCGATGACTTGCACACGTGGGTAACTGCCGGAACGGCGAAGTTAGGTGGCAATCGTGCCGGCTGGTGCAACGACCATGAGTGTATCGGAGACGTTTTTGTTGATCATGATGGAAATATTCGTTTTGAATCCCAGGCAGGAGTGCGCCCCGGGAATGTTGTCGGCAACCGCCTCTGCACCATCATGGAAGGAGTTCTTAGCGGCTCTGACCCAACCAGGGTGTTATCGCGTGGCGATCTTCCCTGGCTGCCCGATTGGTATGGAAACGCCCCTACCGGCAGTCCCGAAGACTTTACGGCCGGCAATGGTTCGGTGTTTCCCGGACAGACAATCATAAAGGACGGCTGGTTGTGGCATTACTGCGGAGGAAACAACACCTTTGTTCTTCTTTGCAAGTGCCGTTACGGCCCGGTGTTTGAGTGCCGGGATTTGCAGGCCGGCTCCGTGACGAACGGAATTTGCCCGGTCAGTCTTATCGTACGCAACATCGGGAGTCTTTCCGGTAAAGAAAAGCTTAGTGCCGGGGTGGATGGTTCTGTCATCGGCAAAAAAGAATTGTTTCTGGAGCGCGATCAGGAAACAAATATGGTGTGGAGCGTACCGGTTCCTGTCGGTGTTCACACCGTTTCGATCGAAGATTTATCAATCACCACCTTTCGAAACGAATTGAAAACCTTCAACGAGTGAAGTTATTTGCGCCGGCGCCGCGCGCATAAAATAGCCGCACCCAGGCCTGCCAGTGCGATGGCAGATGGCTCAGGCGCCGGACCGATGATGAGACCGCCGGGGGAATTCAGACGGGTAAGCAGCGAGGCATTGACCGTCACGCCGGACGTCGTGTATTTGCCGATGGTACCCGTGTTGCCATTCGCGACAAATAAGTTGGTCCCCGAAATCGCGATGCCAAATGGGTACGCCAGGCCTGAAATGAGCGACGCATTGATCATCGCGCCGGACGTCGTGTATTCACTGATGACACCGGTGGTGGTGCCATCGGCGTCATTCGCGACAAACAGGTCGTTCCCCGAAATCGCGATGCAATACGGTATGCCCAGATTGGAAAGCGCCCACGAATTGACAGTCGCCCCGGAGGTTGTGTATTCGCTAATGGTGCGGTTCAACTGGTTCGCTGCAAAAAGGTCGTTCCCGGAAATCGTGATACCGTCAGGATAAGCCAAACCAGACGATATCAGCGACGCATCGACAGTGGCCCCTGCGGTCGTGTATTCGCCGATCGTATCGGCGTCGCCATTTGCAACAAACAGATCGTTTCCCACAATGGCAATGCCCCTGGGATTACTCAACCCGGAAATGAGCGACGTGCTAATCGTGGTTCCGGAGGTTGTGTATTCGCCGATGGTGTCGTTTCTCCAATTTGCGACGAACAAATCATTCCCCGAAATCGCCATGCCGATGGGTCCACCCAACCCGGTAATCAGCGAAGCATTGACCGTTGACCCGTCTAGTCCGTATTTGCCAATGGTGTCGTTCCCATCGTTTCCCACGTATAAATCTTGCGCCTTGAGGGTGTTCGCCAGACCAAAAGCCAGTGCCAGGACGATAATTCCAAAGATTTTCTTCATGATTTTCATGACGAGTCATCCAGCCGATCTCTGTTAAATCCGGTCATACGCCGTTCGTATCGCTCGTGTCAACAGAAAATAGTGCGGCAGTGCGGTTTCGGTTGCATCCACACATAGTTCTTACGTCGGCGGTGGTAAGGACGGCGCGCTGCGCCGTCACCGCCCGTAGAGCGGGCGGAACGTGCGCAGTCCAACGTCCGACCACATTCGTTGTGCCGCTAAACGCGGCGCGGACAAGCGGTGGCAGCGCCACTTGCCAAGCGCGCCGTCCCTGCCAGGAACAGTGCCATGATGTGCCCGGGCTACTGCGCGACGCCATGCCGGCGCGGGCTTTTTGTTTGGGTGAATGAAATGCCCTTAACCACTCAGCCCAGTCCCGTGCGCGTTTCGCGGATATGATTTCAGTTTTCAAGATTTGAAAATAAAGGCAATCTTCGCGCGATGTTGAAATCGAACCTTTGGGCGGGTATTTTGGCTGCGTGCTTTCTCGTCCTGGCTGGTTGCCAAACCACCTCCACTAAGCATGTAGCCGATAAGTCGCCTCATTTGGTTTCCGCAAAGAAAATTTGGGACTTCGCCGCGCATAATGCATTCACCGATTTGATTCGCTTTCACGGGCAATGGTATTGCACGTTCCGCGAGTCGGAAGGCCATGTCCAGGGTAATGGCAGGATTCGGGTGATTGTTTCCAGTGGTGGCGACCAATGGAAATCTGCCGCGCTGCTGGAGGAAACGGGCGTTGACCTGCGCGATCCGAAGCTTTCGATCATGCCTGACCATCGCCTGATGCTGGTCTTTGGCGGCACGATCCATGAAGGCGCGAAAATCATCGAGCGGCAGCCGCGCGTGGCGTTTTCTTATGACGGTTCCAATTGGACGGCGCCGGAACGCGCGCTTGAAAAAGGCGATTGGTTGTGGCGTGTTACCTGGAATGGCGGTCGTGCTTATGGAATTGTTTACAAGGCGCTCATCCCGGATTATTCGAACAAAGGCCCTGCGGAATGGGATGCTCGCTTCGTGGAAAGCGATGATGGAGTTCATTACCGGACCATTTCCGATCTGAACATTCCCCATCGTCCCAACGAAGCTACGGCAAGGTTTCTCAAAAACGGCGATTGCGTAATTTTGATCCGGCGCGAAGCGGGCGACAAGCAGGCATGGATCGGAATCAGTTCGGCGCCATTCACCCGGTGGAAATGGAAACCGGCGGGAATGTTTATTGGTGGGCCGGATTTTATCGTGCTGGACGATGGATCACTAATTGCCGGCGGGCGCGAAGTGCATCCATCGCCGGCAGGGGCGAGCACATTC
>DASXFM010000534.1:0-10996 GCA_036489615.1 Verrucomicrobiia bacterium
GCCTGCGTTGATGATTGCGCCGGCCTTGATGGGGGGTACGGGAGCCACGGGCGGTTGTTGTTGCTGTTGCTGTTGCGCTTGGTGTCGGACTTGGCTTTGGAGGTCTTTGAGCTCCTTTTCAAGCCTGTCAATGCGCTGAAGCAACTCTTCGGTGCTGGGTTGAGCATCCGCGGCACGCAAGGACGCCGCAGGAATGGAAAGTGCCAGAATAATTGCCACGCCAAAAGTTTTGATGAGTAATCTCATGGTTCAGTTTTTGGTTATACGACTTCTATTATCGTTATTACCCGGCAACCGCGTCTATATTTTATTGCCTCCCACTTAGAAATAATAACGATCAATATAGTCGTTATTCTGGCAGAAAAGCGGTCGGTGTCAAAGTATTTTTTTGAGTTCTTTTGAGATTGTTTAGGCTTCGCCGCGCAAGTGGCTTGCGCAGCGTGACTTGTGGATAAGTTATCTCAAGGGTTCGGCAAGTTGAGCCGGTAGAATTGCGCGCTGACCGCGGGGGAAACAGTCACTTGGACTTGGTACTCTGGGCTGACGGGGTTGGGAGTTGGCGGAGTGATGACATCCGACCACGGCCCCGTCAGGGAATCGCTCTGCTGGAGCAAAAAACTGGACGTGATGGTTTCCGGCCAACTGATGACCACCGATCCGGCGGCGGCGCGACCAACGGAAACCACCGGAATTGACGTGGAGCTATAAGTAAAGTCGCTGATGGTTTGAATCGAATCGTCGGCTGCGGTCCCGCCGGTAAAACCGACGTAAGCGGTGTCGCTTCCCAGGAGCGCGCCCAGATCACCGACGGTATAATTGGTGTGAAAAGTGGCGCTGTTGGTTTCATCCACCATGGCGACGTCCAGTTGGCCCGCGGGGTAGTCGTAGTAAACGGTCACACCAATGGGATCGCCGCTGCCGATATTGATGGATCCCGTTTTGCCATTGGGAAGGCCCTCGATCTGGGCCGTCAATCCGTTGGTTTCCCAATTGATTCCCGCTCCGCCGGGGCTGGAGTTCTTCTCGAGGTCAAATTCCAACGCGACACTCGGCGTAATACCGTAATATCCAAGTTCCTGGCCAAGTCCGCCACGAATTAAGACGCCGCCGGACGAATTTTGCAGGACAAAGGTCGCGCCGTTACCCAGGTTGGCGCTGTCGCCGGGGGTGGGGGTGTAGGTGAAAGAAGCCAGAAAGCCCTCAATGTTTTGAGGGGTGATAAAGAAGGCGGTGCGAGCTTCGTTTTGGGTTCCGCCGGTGATTTCCAGCTCGGCAGGACTACCGGTAAAGGAAGACCCGCCGAAGCTTGACCAGCCTGATCCACTCTCACCAAAGCCAATCGTGGTGGATCCAATGACTGTCGCTGTGGAACTCGAGGACGAGGCGGTTCCGGCCTCATTGGTGGCGACGACATTGTAGGTGTTGGTGCCAACGGAGGCCAGGAAAGTATAACTGGAATTGGTCGCCCCTGAAATTGCAATGGTCGAGTTGAGATACCATTGGTAGGTAATCGGCGGCGTGCCGTACATCCCCACTGTAAAAGTAACCGGAGCGCCAGGCTCAACTAGCGTGAGCACGGGCGAAATATCCGTGTAAAGAGTTACCGGGCCTGAATGGACGCTGAGGGTGGCGCTTGCCGAGGAGGCTTGTCCATAGAGATTGGTCACCTGAAGGGTGTAGTTGTATATCCCGCTCTGCACGTCGGTTAATGTCAAAACGGGATTGGTCGAAACGAGGGTATCGTTCCCATCGGTCCAGAAGTAAGACAAGGGTGCGGTCGCCGTAACCCCCGCGGCGAATGTAACCGTACTCCCCACGTTGGCATCCTGATTGGCAGGTACTATCTGCACATTATTCGGTGCGATGCCCGCGGCAAGGTAATGCGCCTGCACCTCGCTGGCAGTCAGGGCGTAGTTGTAGAGCGCCACATCATCCATCCCGCCAGAGATCTGGTCATCGAATTGCGTGTCAAGCCCTTCCTGGCGCGACCCAATGACCAGCGAATTGGTCGAAGCCAAAATTCCGCCACCGACCGGCACGACGTTGGACGCGATCAATTGCCCGTCCGCATACAGATAAATAAAACCATTGGCTTCGTCGCACACCCCTGTCACATGGTGCCAAATCCCGTCCGCCGGCGTGAAGGTGGTTTTGGCGGTGAACGCCGTTCCGCCGGCGTCGCGGACGAAGAAGCTGAGGTCGTTGTTGGCGGTGACCAGATCCAGGCAGAACTGTTCGCCTCCATTGCCGTAGCCAAGGGAGACAAGACCCGCGCCATCGGGTGCGGCCCCATTGGGATGAATCCACGCCTCCACTGAGAATTCCGCGCTGGTATTGCTGGGAGCGCCAAAATTCACAAATGTTGGAACCATTCCCAGGTAACTGTTATTGGTTGTCGAATTTCCAAAGTCAACCGATGTCTCGCCCGGGTCCGATTGCGGCGTGAATTGGCTGGAATATCCGGAATTGCCCAGGTTCGCGTTCGTATAAGTGCCGTTGTTGCCGCCGGTATAATCATATCCCACCGGGCTGCCGCTGGATTCATCCAGCCGCCAGTAATCCATCGGATGGCTCGCGAGCACAGCCAGAGGATAAGGCGCGCTTGGATCCGGTAGAACGGCCACTGTCACCGGGCTGATGGGATTGGTTCCGTAGGCGTTGTAGGCACTGCCGCCATAGGTGGCGCCGGATGTCAGGCTGGGGACCGTGTAGGATGAGCTGCTGGCGCCACTGATGACGTTGCCATTGCTGGTCCATTGGAATTGAAGGGTTCCTGTGCCGGCGGCGTTCATAAAGAGCGTGGGAGAAGTACCGGCGAAGACTTCGAGAGTAGTCGGTGTTTGGCCGAGGATTGTTGCGCCGGAGTTGACCGTCAGACTTACCACCGCGCTGGTGACGGAGATATAACTATTACTCACCACCACGTAGTAGTCTGCGCTGTTATCGCCGGCCACGACCGGGTTCAAAATCAAACTGCTGGTGGTCTGGTTGCTGAGCACGACGCCGTTCTCGTACCATTGATAGCCCAGCACGCCGCCAGCCGCCACGACGGTGTTGGTGAAAGCCTCGTTGAGATTTACCGTACCTGACACAGGCTGCTGCGTGATGAAAGGCGGCACGCCGCTGACGTTGTAAAGAGCCTGAACCTGGGCGACCGTGAGCGCGCGGCCAAATATCGCCACTTCGCAGACCTGCCCTGAAAATTGCCGGCCAACTCCGACCGGGGTGTTCGTATATTGCGGGTCAGTGCCGATCATCACATCCAGATTCGTTCCGGGACCGAATCCGTTGGTGCTCACCGTGCTCACTGAAGTGTCCAGCACGCCATCCACATACAGGGAGTTCGTTCCATTTGCCGTGGGACCCGAACCCGGCGCGTAAACTTCGACCGCTTGATGCCAATTGCCGTCATTGTAAGTTCCCGCCGATATCACCGTGCTGGCCGTATTGGTTCCGACCTGGCATTCGAGCTTGCCCAGAGTGGTGAGGTTAATGGCCCAGGAATTGGTCGAGTGGCCCACGATCGTTTCGGTGCGATTGTCGGCGGGATTGCCCCGGAACATGGCGACCACGGAGAATGGCACCGGGCCGGTCGGGTTATACGCCGTCGCATAGCCGGCGTCGGCAAAGCTGCTCACGCCGCTTAATTGAGGGACATTGGCGTCAACGGCCAATCCGTTGAATGACCCGCCGGCGTTGTTCGGACCCTGCACAATGCCAGGCATCGTGCCGGGGGTATAGGCGCCGTTGATCGCCACGCTTCCAAAATTTGTCAACACAGGCCACGTCGCCATTGACGGCGGAGTGTAGGTGGGACCATCCATTCGCAAATAAACCACCGGATTATCAGCCATGACATCCGCCACATACGCGCCGTTGGTCCCGGTTTGGGAGTCGGAGTAATGCGTGCCGATGTCGGGTATTACATTGGTGTAAATGGCAACCTCGGCGATGTAGCCTTGGATGCCGCGCCCGTTACCCCGGCCATTGCCCAATTCAAACGGCGTCCAATAATCGGGACTATACAAGCCGGAAAGCGCATGGGAAGCGCCGGATTGGACGCCGTCAACGAAGTAACTGACGTTCGTGCCAGCATCACAAGTGACAACGAAGTGCTGCCACGCGTTATTGACGTCATTTACATTAAAGGCATTTACAGCCGAGCTGTTGTCGTAATATTGAATTGAGTTTTGGGCCGGCCCGAAAAACATCTGCATCCCGCAAACCTTGCCGCCGCCACCCACGCCGCCAGCGCCAATACTGGGCCCGGCATTCAGGCCCTCATAGCCCTCCTGGCTCCAAATATATCCATGCTGGCTGAGAGTGGAGTAAAACCAGCATTCGACCGAGAAGGGCGGATTCAAAGTGGATAACGGCGAGGTGTGGGGAACAAACATGGCGTTGCTGTAGCCGCCCGTTTGGAGACCGGTCCCGTCAAAAAACGTGGCGAAGTCAGCCGGGTTATTCAACGGCCCGGCAACCTGATGTTGGATTGCACCCGTATTGGCGCCACTGGCCCAATCGGCGTAAAATCCGGTGCCCAGGAGTCCCAGGGAGCCGTAATTCGTTTCGAAGTCGCCCGGCGCCGCCGCCTCCAGTTCGTGCATCGGCCAGTAGCCCACCGGGTTGAGATTCGTTATCGCCGTGAAATAAGGGGATTGCGCCGCTGCGGACACAGCGAGCAATGCCATAAAGCCTACCGCACAAAATGAGACGGGTTTATTATTCATAATGAATGCAAAGGGATCTTCGTTTGTCCAGACAATCACATGAACCGAATCCATCTGTCAAGCGCGTTTTTTTGATTTCGACTTTTGTGTCTTACGTCTGTTTGTGACGTGTGGCTTGGGGCTATGTGGATACGAAGGAGAATTCCAGAGACGATATTTTCGGTTCTGAATAAAGTCGAACCTGCCTAAAAGACGCGGTCTTTTTCCCTTGACATTGAAGCAGTTGCGGCTAGGGTCGGTTCAAGCGCCGACCTACGCTACGTATGAATGCCAAGGATTATACATTTGGGTTTGTTTCTCGTTTTCAGCGTCTTTTCTTTCCCGCTTTGGGCTTTAGCCCCCACGCATGTTGCCTCGTAATGCTGTCGGCTTTGGCCGCCACCGCCGGGCCGATTACCGGCGCCAATTGGGTTGCCATTGACGGCGGGCCACAGGGTATCAATGGAGACGTCTCTACGATTGCGATCGACACGAACGAAATGTTTACGCTGGCGGAAAGTTTTACCTGGGCTACTATGGCGGCCCCAACCCACTTTCACAAGTTGCGGAATGGAACGGCACGTCTTGGTCGGCCCTCGGTGTCCCTGGAGCCAATAACAACGTGTATGCCTTGGCTTTCGACCCTTCCGGAAATCTTTACGCTGTGGGAACTTTTCCTTTTCTCGCGAAATGGAACGGGAACACATGGTCAGAGTTCAGCGGTCCGGATATTGGTTATGCGTTGCTTTTTGATAAGGCGGGAAATTTGTATGAAGGATGCGATTCGTTCGGGGCGCAACCCTCGAATGGCATTGTGAAATGGAATGGTTCTACATGGTCCGCAGTGGGCGGCGGGTTTGAATTTGGCGCGGTTTTTGCCTTGACCGTTGATAGTTCCTCAAACCTCTACGCAGGCGGTGAATTTTCGACGATAGGCGGGGTTCCTGCCAACAACATCGCGAAGTGGAACGGCACAAATTGGTCAACTCTCGGCGACGGAATAAGTGGGCATATGGACGCCCTCGCATTCGATGCCGCCAGTAATCTTTATGTGAGCGGATATTTTACCAACGCGGGGAGCGTTAGCGCCAACTACATCGCTGAATGGAATGGGAGTTCCTGGACGAATCTGGGCTGCGGAATGAACGACGAGGTTACCTGCCTGGCGTTTGACAATACTGGCAATCTTTACGCGGGGGGAACCTTTACAAATGCCGGCGGCGTCTCCGCCTTGTATATTGCCGAGTGGAATGGAACCTCCTGGTCCGCAATTGGGTCAGGAATACCATGGGATGACGATACTCTCGTTATTGCCCTGGATAACTCATTGGCGGCAAAGGCTATTGGTTCCACAGACTTGGAGAACCTCTATGTAGGCGGCGTGGCCGATATCGTCGGAGGCTTTGCCGACAGCCTCGATAAGATTCTCATCGATGGGCCAACTCCAGATCAGCTCTCTTTCGCAAACATGGGCGCCTCCACAAATGTCCTTCTCTTTCTGGGAACTCCCGGTTCGAACTATGTGCTTGACTTGGCCACCAATCTTTCTCCACCCATCCAGTGGATGCCTCAATCAACGAACTCAGCATTCACCAACAGCGCCGCCACGGCGGGATACGTGCGTTTTACCAACATGAACAGCTTCCCTGCGGCCTTTTATCGTACACAGTTATCGCAGTGACGAGTGGCATACGTGTTCTCCGCGCCTCCAACCCAAATTGCCCATTGACCGTGCCTAACCTCGAGAGCAACGTTCCAAGTGCTCCAGGACTCGACCCAAAAGGCGATAATCACGGAGAACTTCGATGTTCAGCGCCGGAATCTGGCCAGTGGTGCAGCGCGAATTGCGCGTGACGGCGCGGCGCCCGCTGAGCCATTGGCTGAGGGTCGCCGCAGGTTTCGGCGCGGCGTGCATTTTTTGCTCCAGCGCACGGAACTTCCCGGAATCGGTCGTCGGCCCGCTTCTCTTCCACGATTTACACCGCCTCATCATGGCGTTGATTTTTCTGGTGGTTCCCGCTCTCACCGCCGACTCCGTGTCGCGCGAGCGGCGCGAAGAAACCCTGGGCCTTCTGTTCCTGACGCCCTTGCGAGCCTGGCAAATTGTGATTGGAAAAGTCCTGGCTCAAACACTCAAGGCGCTGACTTTATGGCTTTCCGTCGTGCCCGTTCTCACGATTCCGTTTTTGATGGGCGGCGTTGGTTGGCCGGAAGTTTTCAACTGTCTTTGCCAGGAACTTTGTGCGGGAATGCTGGCGCTCGCAGCCGGAATGGTGGCCACTTCAATCGCACAAAGGAGAGATGCGGCATTTGTGCTGGCCTATGTATTCGCGGCGCTGCTCTGTTTTGTTCCTACGCAATACCCGTGGTGGCTGGCGAGGCATACCGGCGGCGTAATTGTTCGTACCCGCTATTTTCCACCCGGAACGTCACGATTTGCGGCGCCTGTAATCGTTAGCGGTTTTAATCAAGCTGGCTTGCCATATTACCCTGCACTGAATCGCCCTCTTCGGTTCGGCGCAATCGTAGCCATCACAACCGCGGGGGCGGGCACTGCAAAAATCGCTCCGTCCTACCTGCTGGAATCTTTTCTGGTCGCGTCACTCATCCTCTGGGCGGCGATCCGTTTTGCGGGGTATTGCGTGAATCGAAGATGGAAGGACCGGTTGCCTTCCCAGCGCCAGGAGAATTGGGTAAAACGCTACTGTTCGCCGATTTTCAAACGGTCCTTCGCGCGCAAGATGCGAAAGGCGCTCGAATGGAACCCTGTTTACTGGCTTCAGCAATATTCGTGGAAAGCCAGGACGACGACCTGGGCAATGTGCCTCGTCTTTGTGGCGCTTGGATGTTGTGTTACAAACGGAGCCAATTCCAGTATGCTCGCGCAGTGGGAATTAAGGCTGCTGGTTGTGTTGGCCGCGGTTTACACCTACGCGGGAGTCAACGGATTCTATCAGGAAAAGAAAAATGGCGCACTGGAATTGCTTTTGGTCACTCCCATTTCCGTCGATGAAATTATCTTCGGCCGTGTTCTTGGCCTCTGGAAGCGATTCCTTCCAACCGTGCTGCTGATGGCCCTGTGGTGCCTTATGGAGGAAGAGACGGTTTGGTGGCACGACAATTTGTATTCCGGTTCCATCGACCTGGGAGGACACGTGAATTTGTACTGGTCTGATGTGGAGTGTACGTTATTGGCCGCCTATTTCACCCTGCCGATTTTCGCGACCTTTTGCGCCCTTCGCCTTCGGAACATTGTGGTGGCGACTGCCTGCACATGGCTGCTGATTCTGGCAGGCCCGATTTTCGGCGTGTCGTTGCTGGCATTTCTTACGCTGCCGGCGGGCGCCAGTCCGAGTCTGGTATATTCAGGCATTGCCCTTGGCAACCTGGTCTTTGTTTGGTTTACATTCGTCGCCCTGCGGGACAATTTGCGACAAAGCATTTCCTGGGCATCCAAAGCCTGAATCTGCCAACGAGAAAAACGGGACCAAGGTGGGAAGGGCCAGGAATAACGTCCTGTTATCCGACCAGGCGAAATCAAGCCGCTCGGCCAGGACGTGAGGCCGATTCGTAAAAGTTTCAAGCCTGAGCGCGAACACCCATATGAATGAAATGCTGTGGCGAAAGGCAAAGTACCTTGACCGTTATGGCCCCTTTGGCCCCTTTGTGGCCCCTTTGATAACATCGCCATTGATTGGCCCCTTTGGCCCCTTTGTGGCCCCTTTGCCCAGAACGTAGAACGTGCCTTTGCCGGTAGTACCGATCTTTGCGAGAATTCCCTTGCGAACCAATTCTGACAGATCGCGATGAGCAGTCCGTTTGGCGACCCCAAACATCTTCTGGAATACTGCGCTGGAAATACGCACATTCGTTTTGACAAAACGAACCACACTCATCTGTCGCTCGCTGAGGCTAAACGCTGTCAATGCTGATTCTGTTATCCAATCCCGCCACAATGTCATCACGAATTGGCTGCCGTCTTGCCGAAACTCAGGCTCGGGCAGGCCCGCATCGCGGCACATCGCGATCATATCCAGAGTGCCAGTGCCAGCCCGCTCCACATAGTGCGCGAGAAACAGTGGATCGCTGATAAGCGGATTGCGAGGAATGGAAGGGTGCGGCACCCGTAATTGATCGAGCGTGAGAGATGGCGGAAGTTCGCCCGGATTCCACACTTCCAGACGGTCGCTGAATAGCATGACCTGAACTGCGGCATTGGAATCATAATTCCGGTGCGCAACCGCGTTGACGACGGCCTCGGCTACTGCTTGTTTGGGCAATCCATATTTGACTGGCGCTTGCGGACCGTGCTCGCGTGTTCCAACCCTTCTGTCCAGCTTAGACATTACAAAATCCACCGCCGCGTCCACCATCTCGAACAAGGTTCCTTTGTAAATCTGGTATGACGGAACCGGCTTGCGGATTTCGGTGCCGTGAAAATGCAAGCACTTGACCTCCGTCGTTGGCAGAAATCGTTGCGGATTGTTGCCAAAGAGGAGAATCGCAGCATGAGACGGTTGATCGTCCGTCAGCAGATTGAGATGTTCGAGAGCCCTTTTCATCGGCGTGTTTTCTGACAGCGCGTACTGCCGCTCCTGGCGTGCTCGTGCAAGGAACCACCTTAGCTTTTCCGGCGATAAATCTCGTACTGAAGCGCGAGCGCACACGGCCGTGTCAAATGGAACTGTGCGAAGCAAACCCAGTTCTTCGACATGTTGGACCATGCTGGCATAGAATTGTGCCAAAAGATCGGGAATCCCGCTGAATCGCCGCCGAACCAATTGACCGCTGGCATCGCGAACCAGTTTCATCATCTTTGGGTGTCGCTTGGAATCGTCGCTGCCTTTGACGAAAATCAATCGAAACTTTTGCCGTTGCGTGGCTCGTCGGAATTCACGTTCAGTTGCCGAAAAGCCTTCTGAGTCCTCTGGGCCGTACTCGTTTCCAAAGACGCCCAGATAAATAGCGCACCTATTTATTTGATCCAGATATAGATCGTCGGCCCGTCGGCTTGTTGCGGGCAAATCCTCGAAAAGAAAGGCAGAGAAGTACCGCAGCAGCAGTGGATCGCCCTTGACGAAATCAGCAAGTGCCCGACGTTCGGGCTGAAGCTCCTTCTGAACGCTACTGATAAAAACGACTGGTTTATACCATTTCTAGCACGTAATTGCACTATTCTTGGCTACGGTAGCGTTTACTTGTTCGATGAGCCACGGGTGTGAAACCAAGCTCCGTACCCTCTCCGCATTTTCCCAGAGCGGCCGCAGTTCCTCGCCAATCGCCTCCTCCAGCGCCTCCAGGGTTTTCCACAGCGTGTTGCCGATCCGGTCCTTGATCAGGTCGCCGATGGCTTCCACCGGGTTGAGTTCCGGGCTGTAGGGCGGCAACGGCAGCACATGAACGCGCGCTGGCATTTTATGGAGTTTGGGGTTGAGATGAAACCCAGCCTGATCCTGGATGACGACATGCTCCGCCGCTGGATCGCTGGCGGCCAAGTGCTCCAGGAACATCCGGTCCATTCCCAAGTCCACCCGCGGCAGGCAAAGAAACTGCGCGTCGTTCTTTCCGTCCACCTCCAAGGCTGAATAGAGATAACCCCACTCATACTTGGTTTGATACGGCGCCGTCGGCCGCTCGCCCCGCAAGGTCCAGCACTTGCGCACCACCGGGATCAGCCCGTAACGATGCTCATCGGCCACCCAAATTCGCACCGGCTTTCCACCAGCCACGTTCAAGTTCTTGAGCTTGGCGCAAAGCTCTTGCTGGAACTCGACGGCTTTGGCCGCGTCTTTTGGGGCGTGGGACTTGCGCGGCACCTTCAAGACCCCGCCCAATTTTCCCAGCCAGTAATACACCCCTTTCAACCCCATCTTGATCTGATGGCGACTCTTGAGCCACTGCCGAATTTCCTTGGCTCGTTTCCACCGGCCCGCCTTCAAGCCCGCGTGAAGTTCTTCGAGCACCTTGCCCTGCACCACAGGGGCCGAACCGCCGCCATGCTCTCGGGCCAGCAGTCCTTCGACGCCCCCTTCCTTGAGCGCGCTAACCCAGTTGAAAAACTGACGCCGGCTCATACCCAATTGCTCGGCAATTTGGGCGGCGGTGAGTTGACCGCTGGCGGCCAAGCGCATGGCCAGCAAACGATGCTGATCAGGCGCGTTTTGACACCAGGCCAGGGCGTCCGCGACGGCCTTGGCGCAATCCGGTCGCTTGAGATGAAATCGTTTCGGCATGGCTCACCATTGCACGATCACCTAAAAAGTGCAATTGCAAACTAGAAATGGTAT
>DASXFM010000567.1:0-35776 GCA_036489615.1 Verrucomicrobiia bacterium
CTCCAGCGTGAAGGCGCGGCGCCGCGCCTTCACTCTCGTCGAACTATTGGTCGTCATCGCTATCATCGCCATTCTGGCGGCAATCCTTTTGCCGGTGCTGCAGGCGGCTCAGGAACGGGCGCGAAGGATTTACTGTATGAATAACCTGAAGCAGTTGGGCCTGGCGTGGGTCGCGTATTCGAACGACAATGCCGATAAAATCATGTCGAATCCGGCTGCTGCCGGGCTGGGGTACACCGCGAGCGGCAGCGGGAACGCAAATTCAAATCTGCAAAATTGGGTGAATGGGTATTTAAGCTATGCCAACCTCACCCCTGATAATACCAATACCACCTATCTTGTGCAGGCTTTGACGGGGCCGTATTGCAATTATTCGATAAAGGTTTTTAAATGTCCCGACGATACCGGGAAAGTCCCGGAAAACGACGGCGGAATGTATGAACGAGTCCGCAGTTATTCGATAAACTATTGTATGGAAGGCGACGTCGAAGACGGTTTAAAATTGCAAAGTGGTTACCCGGTTAACCAGGTCCTTTGGGACAGGCAGCATCCGCGCTATGGTTACCGCAAATTGCCCGATATTGGCACTCGGATGCCGGGTCCCAGTCCGGCTGATGCCTGGGTGCTCCTTGATGAACATCCGAATACTTTGAACAATGGTTGCATTGCCTGGGGAGGTCAGGACACCGGGTGGGGAGATATGCCTGCCAGCTACCACAACCAGGGCTGTAATTTTAGTTTCGCCGATGGCCATGTGGACTATCATAAGTGGCGCAGCGGCTATAACGCCAAGGCCAATGTTGGCCTCTGTGAGCCGGTTTTTCCTCCTCCTAATGCCGGAGGATTTCAGCCGTCTCCGGGAATAGGCCTCCATGCAGATGATATGGTATGGGTTACGACACATGGCTCCGCGCCTTTTCCGTGAAAATTCTTCATTCCCGGGAGACTACGTGAGGAGATTCTCAGTATGGATGTTTGGTATCGCGCTGTTGATCTTCGCGATTCAAGCACACGCGCAATCATGGCTCGCGCCTGATTTGGGCCGGTTAACGCCCGGCGGCACGAAAGCCATTAACGCGCTTTGGGGCGAAAATCCGCTGGCCGTGCAGTTCAGGAGCACCAATCGCGTCGTCGTTGCGCAAATCAAAGGACCGGCGGAAATCACGATGATGCACTTCGCCTATCCGCAGCATCACGATTCCGATACAGTCTCCATCAATCGCGACCTGCTTTTGCGAATTTATTGGGATGGGGAAACCAATCCCAGCGTGGATTGCCCTCTCGTGGATTTCTTTTGTGACCCGAATGGTGAACGCGATGTGGTCAATACGGCGCTGGTAAACGTCCGAAGAGGTTTCAATTGCTATTTTCCCATGGCGTTCCGCAAATCCGCAAGGGTTGAATTGCTTTATGATGGACCGCTCCAGGCGGGCGATAAACTGGAACGCATGATGCCGTGCTATTCCTACGTTTGTTACCGGCCATTGAAAAGGATGCCTTTGGACGAAGGGTATTTTTGCGCAAGTTGGCGGCAGGAAGAATTGCTTTTGGGCAAAAAGGATTATGTCGCTTTAAAAGCCAGGGGCAAAGGCAAGGTCATTGGCTGGAATGTGACCATTCGCAGTCTCCACTCCAATAATCGTCCGGTGGTGGATGAAAATGAAAAATTTTATATTGATGGCGAGACCAATGCGTCCGTTGAGTTTCAGGGCCTGGAAGATTCCTTCGGTTTCAGTTGGGGATTTCCTGCTGATGAAAATATGTTTCCATTGACCGGTTGGTTTCCGTTTCACACCAATGGCGCGGCGGCTTATCGGTTCTTCCTGCAGGACTCGATTAGCTTTGAGAAATCTCTGAAAGTGGCGATCGGCTTTGGCGCCGCGGAAAATGGCTGGCGGCGGGGCTATTCGAAACCTTTCACACTGTTGCAGCTGTCTTCAACCGTTTACTGGTATCAAGCCAAACCGCAGGCGGATTTACCGCCGATGCCGCCCATTGACGAGCGCGCACCCGCGCCCGAAGCGTTTTACAGTCCCGGAGGAACGGGTTACCCATCCATGGATGAATTCAAGTTGCGTGGGGGAAGATTATTCATGTGCTGCGGTTTTCCCGGCGATGAAATGATTTATCACGAACCGGGCTATTCGATTTCCTGGACCGGTGAGAGTGAGCAGTGGAGTGGCTGGTCCGATGATACGTACTATTGCCGGCAGAATTCCAGAGAACTTCGTTTTCAAGTTGATTTGCCAAAAGGAGCCAACGGCCTGCTTCGTCTTTACCTCATTGATCCGGATAATTATCAGGGAGGACGAAAAGAGACCATTATCGTTGGCGGCAAAAGCGCCGGGACATATGATCATTTTCAAAACGGACGATGGGTGGAAGTGCCAGTTGCCTCTGACGAGACGGCGGATGGGAAGTTAAGCGTACGCATTGTGAATGCCCGGGATGCCGCCAATGCCGTCGTGTCAAAAATAGAGTGGATGGAAAAACAGTAAGACTTATTATCTAAATTAGGATGACGAGGCAAAAGGCTGCAACCAAACATGTGCAAAAATCGCTTTTCGTTGCACGAATAACCGCCGTCGCGCGGTTCAAGAATCGTCGGATTCCTCAATAAAATTGAGCTTTTTATGTGCCAAAAAGAGAAAGATCACCGTTTCGTTGCAAACGTGCACACCCTACACATGAATTTTTTGCAACGAAACAGTTTTTTGAAGGTTCATTGCGCCGGGAGCCGAGTTGAAGTTTATCCTATGGTTTCGCCCATTGAACCTCTGAACCGACTGGCACGGAGCGCGGCTGTGTGCGGGGCAAAGGGGGCACCAGCCGCAGCGCTCAAGAACGCATTGGGAACACGAACCGCTGTTATCATTAGCCGTACCAAATCAAATCTCGTCGCCCTGGCGATTTTCCTTACGTCATTGATTTTTTCGACGTCCGCCGCGTTTGCTCGTGACGTGGCCCTTGAAGACAATTCCTTGCGAATATCATTCGACTTGGATTCCGGCGCGCTGACCCGGTTTGAAGACAAATCGACGCACTGGGTTATTGAACGGCGTCCCGAATTGGGCGTTTCGTTTCGCCTGTATGCCCCGCTTCCGACCCGTCGCTATAATCCCGTTTTTGGCCAAAAACAACACGCTGCTGAGGTCAGAAAAGTTTCCGAGAATGAAATCAGCATTCGCTGGGAAAAACTGGTGAGCGAGAATGGCGGCGTATTATCGATGTCTTTCGCCTCGGATATTACGCTCACCAATGGCGTGTTGAGGTTTGCGGCGACGCTGAAAAACGATTCCGATCTGACGGTGGAAACGATTGAGTATCCGTACTTTGGCGATTTGAATCCTCCGTCACGTGATTCATCGCTGACCGCATGCACGATGAAGAGCGGCCATTTGATGCCGGATGAACTGTACCCGCATTTCCGTAATGAAAAGGGTTATTGGGGTGTTACGTGGCCGACTAAAATGTTGGAGCCGGAAGGAAAAATTTGCGTGATTGCGGCGCCTGACGAGGGGCTTAGTGTTGCGGCGCCGGTGGCTTACCGTATCCAGGATGTTTTTGAACAGCATCCGGGAGTGATCTCAGGAGTTACAGCGTTAGTGCCGCAATCGGACGAGATATCGGGCGTCCCGGTCCATCTGGAATTTCGCGTCTGCCATTTCATCTTTGCCGGTCCGCACTCGGCCACAACCGTGGGCCCGGTGTTCATCAAATTCCATTCAGGCAAAGTACATAGTTTACAATAGCCAATTAAGAATCGATTTTCCGATGTTTCCTGTGCAAATCAAAATTCTCCCTCGAGGCGGTGTAATGCCAATAAAGGCCATCCTCTTTTCGCTGACCTTCTTTTGGGTCTTGCCGGCTTTCTGCCGCGAAATCACGCTGGCAGACAAGTCCTGGGTCATCGCATTTGACTCCCAATCCGGCGCCTTGACCCGGCTCGAGAGCAAATCGCCGCAATGGACTATCGAAGGACGCCCAAAATTGGGCGCTTCATTTTGGCTGAACGCGCAATCGATAGACGGCCATCAGGACAATCTTGTTTTAGGTCAGAAACAGAAGCCCGTCGAAGTAAAAAAACTCTCGTCTCACCAGATTCTCCTGCAATGGCAAAACCTAATCACCGAAAACGGCGACACCCTCCCCATCACGCTTACCGCGACGGTTTCGTTGACCAATGACACGTTAACCTTTGACGCGGGCGTGACGAATGATTCGTCACTCATGGTTTCCACCGTCGAATTCCCCTGCGTGGGAGACCTGAATCCGCCCACGCCCAATGCGCCTGTGTGGGCCCGCCACACCTTTTATGGCGACTTGAAACGAGACGATCTTTCGAAGGGCGGCACAATTATGTCCAGGCAAAGTCTGTTTTGCCTGATTCAATCGACAAACGAAGGCGTTTACGTAGAGATGAAGGACCCCACGCAGCCGTATCTGCTCAATTTTGTCTTCGGACGTCACGGATTTGCCAAATCGACTGGCAATCCGCCTCGCTTGGAATTTCAAACGACGCATTACGCTTACGTCCACCCGCACACGTCGGCACGATTGGTCCCGGTGGTGATGCGATGTTACGCGGGCGACTTTCACGCCGGCCTGGATTGCTACAAGGCATGGCGTTCGACCTGGTATCAGGAGCCGCATCTGCCAGCCTGGGCGCGTGAAGTGCATTCCTGGACCATGATTCGAATGACCACGCCGGAGCAGGACTATGGGCTCCCCTATACGAATTTCGTGGAATACGGCGGGGAATGGGCCGAGAACGGGGTTCGGGCCGTCCAAGTAGTGGGCTGGAACATCGGCGGCCAGGATGCGGATGATCCGTCGCAGGACACCGACCCGGGTTTGGGCACCTGGCAGCAATGGCACGATGCGATCGCTCAAGTGCAGAGCATGGGTGTGAAAGTGATACTCTTTGCCAAATTGAATTGGGCCGATCTGACGACTTCCTGGTATTCCAATGAATTGTATAAATACCAATGCACTGATCCGACCGGCAGACGGTATGAACAGGGCGGATACGCCTATGTCACGCCGACGCAGTTGGCTGGAATCGGGCTTCATCGGCGCGCGGTGATGGATTTTCAGGACCCGGCGTATCGTGAAGTTGCCGGAAAGGAATTTCAGAAAATTCTGGCCCTGGGTTCTGAAGGCTGGCTTTGGGATGAAGTCTGCCACCATTCCGATACTCTCTATAGTTGGGCGCCGGACCATGGTTACACGCCGCCGGGATATGTCTACGGCGGAGATCTGCCGCTGTCAGAAGAGTTGCGGGCCGCGGCGGATAAAGTGAGTCCGGACTTCATATTCGCCGGTGAAGGTCCTGAGGATTGGCTGATGCAATATTATCCGGTCTCGGAGACCGGAGTTGCGACGGTGCCGTTTAATCAATACCTGGATACGACCAACAGCCTCGTACTGGCGGGAGTGAGTGGATTCGATGACCGGGAAGCGTTGAACTTAATTCTGATGGATCGGTACGTCATTCAATATGAACCGTACTATTACAAGGGCCATATCACTGACTTTCCAATGACGTTGGCTTACGGAAAAAAAATCGATGATTTGCGGCGACGGTATAAGGAGTATCTATGGAACGGCCAATTTCGCGACACCGTAGGGGTCAGTGTGACGGCCGATGGCACATTTCGCTATTCGGTATTCGACACGACAACCGGCAAACGCGCGGTTGTGGTGGTAAACACCGACAGCAAAGCCATTGCAGCCACGGTGACCATTCCAAACGCTGGAAGCCTGGCCGTAGCTACGCCTGATGATCCCGATACCCAACCGACAACGGGAGCCATTCAAATCCCGGCCCGGTGCTCGGCAGTGGTAATGGAACAATGACCGGTGTGCCGGCTTATAATTTCCGCGCGTATTCGCTGAGCCGCTCCAATGTCTGTTTTCCGCCTTCGATGGCCTTGTGTTCGGTAACGACGAAATTCCGATCGTCGACATTTGAAAATATCATGCGAATGCTCACACGCGTTTTGTTCTTCGCCAGGTCCTCAAATGTCCAGGTGGAGACAAAATTTACTCCGCGCCCGCCTTTTTTGCGGCCGCCATGCGCATAGACAATCTTCTCCGGTTTTACGATTTCTTTGAAGACGCTATGATTGGGATATTCGGCGCCGTCCGGGCCGTGCATTGTGTGTTTCCAATGGCCGTCTACGCGAAAATCCATCTCCTCGATCGTCGTCGTGAAACCACGGGGTCCCCACCAATTGACCACGTGTTTGGGGTTCGTCATGGCTTCCCACAATAGTTCGCGCGGGGCGTCGAAGTCACGCGAGACATAGATCTCGCGGTCGACGTTGTCCACAAAATCCTTGAGTGCGGAACTGATGAAATTCCAGCCGCGCTCAAAATTTTTCCGCGGAAAGGCCGGTGTTTGTGGGAACGTTTCCAGGCCTTCGTGTGTTAGCTTTAGCCGCGTCCGGTTTCCTTCGGCAAACAATTCATAGGTGACCAGCGAATCGCCCGGGTGCCCGTGATAACGCCAGGTGTAGGCGATTTTATTCTGCGGAACCACGTCAACGACTTTGCAAAGATGCCGATATGTCATTCCTTCATGCTCAACGGTAAATTCAAATTCAAAGCCGGGCTGCGGTTTGAATTCTTTCAGGTCAAAAAACCAGCGGGCCATGTCCTCTTTGGTTGTAATGCAGCGCCACACCAGCGCGACCGGCGCCTCCAGAATTCGTTCGACTGTGAGGGGCTCGCTCTTTGATATTTTGTCTTTTGTTTTGGCCATAAGTTTTATTCGATTTTGTGTTCCGGGTTGTCTTTCTCTTGTAGTTCCTTCAAATATGCGTCCAGGCGATCAAAGCTCTCCTCCCAAAAACGGCGATATTCTTCGATCCATTGTTGGGCCTGCTTCATTGGAGCGGCATCCAGTTTCAACCGGTGCACGCGACCATCCCGGTGCCGTCGAATCAGTCCAGCCTTTTCCAGCACTCGCAAATGCTTCGAAACGGCCGGCAACGACATCCGGTGCGGCTTCGCCAAATCGGTGACGCAACGCTCGCCCTGGGCCAGATTCGCCAGGATGCGCCGGCGAGTCGGATCGGCCAGCGCGCCAAAAGTGCGGTCGAGAAGCCTGGGTTCATATTTAACCATATGGTTAAATATAGATGCAGCAAGATTCCGGCGCAAGCGAAAAGTTTTGAAAAAGGCCAGCGGACGATCGCCGGATGCCAGGTAAGGCTGGAGTATCGAAATGGGCTAATTTCCCATGACTTCTATGACTTCTATATAATCTCTGGAAAAGCCCGTTGCCGACTGACTTTGACAGTGAGCAATACGGTGAAACACAGAAGGTAAAAAACGAAAGGCCGGACTTTCGTCCGGCCTCTCATAGTGATGAGGTTTATACGCCGTCACTCCGGCGCTCAGAAGGGCGACGCGACCAACTTGGGGGTCGCTGTCCGAGCCGCGCCGCGAGCAAAACCTCTCTGCCAACCCTAAACGGACAGCGAAATTCAATTCGTTCACTTACTATGACGTTTCCAATCTGCATTTGGTTCAAAAAATTTTCAAATTTTTCTTTCACCGGGTTGTTCACCACTTCTTCACTTTCAACCCGGCCTGCCAACCGTCACTCAAATGCGAACGTTGATAACCAACTAGTTACTACATGCGGAGGGCAATGTCCACAAAAATTTTTGTCATCAAACGACTTTTTATTACCCGTCCCAATGACGTTTCTGCGTCCGACCTATTCCCTTCCACATTCACTGACCGTTTTAGAGCATCTTCCTTGCCCGCTCCCGAAGCGATGACCCATGCTTGTCGGGCGGCTACAATCGTGTTGTAGTTCAACGAGATTCGGCGGGGCGGGGGCTTGGGTGAGTTCGAAACAAAGATAAACGGGTCATTGCATTTCGCATTTTTATCCGCTGCAAATCGTGCATTTTGAAAGAGCGATGCCACATGGCCGTCTTCGCCCGGGCTCAACAGGATCAGGTCCAGAATTGGGATACCGTTCTCGTTATGGACAAGGCGGAGGATTTCCGCATTAGCCATGGCAACAGCCTTTTCGGGTTCGAGTTCTCCGAGAAGGCGGTGGATTTGACTGGGGGCAATGTGGAGAGGCTCGAATAAAAGGTCGTTGGCCAGTTTGAAATTGCTCTCCGGGTCGTCCGGCGGAACGCAACGTTCGTCCGCCCAAAAGAATTGAACGTTGGCGAACGAAACCTTTCGGGCGATGGCTTTTTCCGCGGCTGACAGAAAAAAGCTTTGGATGATGCGTCCGCCGACCAGTGCGACGCAATGCGGCTTGCCTGCGCGATTGGCGGCTTCGATTTCGTCCAGCCACGCGCCCGCCACCGCGGCGACGAGGGCGTCCGGGCCCGGGAATGAAATCAGTTCAAACTTTTTCGCCTGCATGTTGGAAATGGACGGTCACTTCCGTTTTGACCGAATTTGCAATGAAACAATGTTTATGAGCCATCTCGTGGAGATGTTCTTCTTCATCCGGCGAAGGCAGCTTGTCCCCGCTGAACGTGATTTTGGGATTGAGCGTCACCGTACTGACCCACATGGAGCCGCTGTCGTTCTTGGTGACAATGCCCACGGCATCGTCCTCGTAAGCATCGACCTGGAACCCCTGTTTTTGCGCCAGAAAAAGAAATGTCAGCATGTGACAGCTCGAAAGCGACGCGACAAAGGCTTCTTCAGGGTCGACGCAGGCGGGATTGGAGTAGGGCGCCGGTACAACGGCCGGGGATGATGATGCCGGAACGGTCACG
The DNA here is from genome assembly GCA_036489615.1 of Verrucomicrobiia bacterium. Taxonomy (GTDB): domain Bacteria; phylum Verrucomicrobiota; class Verrucomicrobiia; order Limisphaerales; family UBA11358; genus UBA11358. The sequence goes on from DASXFM010000567.1 coordinate 8,763, forward strand.
CCGCCGTCGAAGGTCCACACATGTTCACGCGAATACCTGCCGCGAAGAAAATCGGGGCTGGTCCGCGTCCACTTGATCTTTGCTTTATTCTCGGACATAAAATTTCATTCTTTCCATTTCATTTTACCACCTGCGGCTCATGCCATGCATGACCGTTTTCCGCGAGCAATTCATCGGCGGCGATGGGGCCCCAGGTGCCGGCGGCATAAAATTCGCGGTTTGTGAGCGCTTTGTTTTGCCAGCCGCTGCGGATCGAATCCACAATTTGCCACGCCGTTTCCACCTCGTCGCGCCGGATGAACAGGGTGGCGTCACCGGCGATGGCTTCGAGGAGGAGGCGCTCGTAGGCCTCCGGCGTGTAGGCGCCAAATTCTGAATCATAGCTGAAGTGCATCCGCACCGGGCGCACGGCCAGGCTCATGCCGGGGACTTTGCCGTTGAAGCGCAGGGAAATACCTTCGTTGGGCTGGAGGCGAAGCGTCAGGGCGTCGGGGTCCAACTTGCTGTTGCAGAGGGCGTTAAACAGCACGTTCGGGGTGGGGCGAAATTGAATGCGCACCTCGCTTGCGCTCATGGGCAAATTCTTTCCGGTCCGCAAATAAAACGGCACGCCGCTCCAGCGCCAATTGTCGATGAACAATTTGAGGGCCACGTAGGTTTCCACGTTGGAATCGGCTTTGACCTTGGTTTCCTGCCGGTAACCGGTTCGCGTCTGGCCGTCCACCGAGCCGGCGAAATACTGGCCGCGGACGATTTGCCGGGCTACGTCGGCCGGGGCGAGGTGCCGGATGGATTGGAGCAGCTTTACTTTTTCGTTCCGGATACATTCGGCCTCGAGAGAAACCGGCGGCTCCATGCTCACCAGTGCCATAACCTGGAGCATGTGGTTTTGCACCATGTCCCGCAACGCCCCGGCTTCCTCGTAATAGCCGCCGCGGTCGCTTACGCCGAGTTTTTCGCTGACGGTGATTTGAACGTGGTCAACGGATTCACGGTTCCACAACTGCTCGAAAATCGAATTGGAAAAGCGGAACATGAGGATGTTCTGGACGGTTTCCTTGCCAAGGTAATGGTCAATGCGGAAAACCTGGCTTTCGTCGGCAAAACGGGTCAGTTCATTGTTCAGGGTCCGGGCAGAGGCGAGGTCGTGACCGAAGGGCTTCTCGATGACCAGGCGCTGCCAGCCCTGGCCGCTCTGGCTGCCTTCCTGTTTGTGGAGCAATTGTGCTTTGTGCAATTGCTCAATGATGCCGCCGAATTGGCTGGGCTGGGTCGCCAAATAGAAGAGTAAATTCTGCCGGAGTTGCGGATTCTTGAAGGAATTTAACTGCTGCTCCAGTTTCGCATAGGCCGCCGCATCTGTCAGGTCGCCCTGGCAATAGAACAAATTAGCCGCGAACTCGTTCCAAACCTTGTCATCCACGGGCTTGGTGCGTGAAAATTGGTTCAGCGCGGCCCTCAGTTCCTGCCGCCAGGATTCATCGGTCTTTTCCCGGCGCGCAAAGCCGATCACCCGGAAAGCGGGTGGCATCAATTTGTCTTTGCACAGGTGGTAAAAGGCAGGAATGAGCTTGCGCGCCGTCAAATCGCCGCTCGCCCCGAAAATGACGATGGAACACGGCTCCGTGAGTTTGCGCTCCATTCCGATGTTACAGACCCCGTTGGATTGTTCATCTTCCATTCGCAAACAATGGCGCAACACCGCGCAAAATTCAATCCGCATCTGGCAGCCCCGATTTTTAACCGGCTGCCGAACAAAAAATTCTCGCTTCCCGGACGCCCTTTCCCCAAAATCCATCCGCGCGTATGAAAGCAAAAATCATCGTTACGCCCAAAAAGGCCGTCGTGGATCCCCAGGGCAAGACCGTCCAAAATGCCCTGGAACACATGGGCTATCGGGGCATCAAGGCCGTTCACGTGGGCAAATATCTCGAAGTGGAGCTCGACGGCAGTGACAAGGAATCCGCCCGCAAATCATTGGACGAGGCGTGCCATAAATTTTTGAGCAATCCGGTGATCGAAGATTACAAATTGGAAATCGCCGACTGATCGCCGACTGACAAATGAATTTCGCCGTCCTTCAGTTTCCCGCCAGCAATTGCGATCAGGACTCCGTCCATGCCGTCCGCGTGCTTGGCCATTCGTCGCGCCTGGTATGGCACAAGGAACCTTCGCTCGGCGGCGCGGACGCCGTGATCATTCCCGGCGGTTTCAGTTACGGTGATTATTTGCGTACGGGCGCCATTGCGCGGTTCAGTCCGGTCATGCAGGCCGTTCGCGCTTTTGCCGATAACGGAGGGTTGGTGCTGGGCCTTTGCAACGGCTTTCAAATTTTGTGCGAGGCTGGAATGCTGCCCGGGGCGTTGGTCCGCAACCGCGATTTGCAATTCCATTGCGAGCAGGTCTTTTTGAAGACCAATAATTTCGATACGTCGTTCACCAGCGTCATTCCCCGCGAGAAAATTCTCAAAATCCCGATTGCCCACGGCGAAGGCTGTTATTTTGCCGACGAGGAGACGCTGGAAACGTTAAAAGCGAGCCGCCGGATTTTGTGGCAATATTGCGACACCTGCGGCAGCCTCACCGACACCGCCAATCCAAATGGTTCGCTGCTCAACATCGCCGGCATCTGCAATGAACGCGGCAACGTGGCCGGGCTCATGCCTCACCCGGAACGCGCCAGCGAAAGTATCCTGGGCAGCGACGATGGCCAGTGGATTTTCAAAAGTGTGATCGCTGCGTTCGAAGCTAAACGCTCGTAAAATTACAGCTTCGGGACCCCGTTGGGCAGCTCATGGCAAAGCCATAATATCAGCGTCCGGCCATAGAGTTCTAACCGTGTCGCGCGCGCGTCCACGCGAATTTCCCGCTGGTCAGCCCGAACCAAATCACACTCCAACGGCTGGAGACCCTTCGTGTCCGGCAGTGAACGCGCCTGGGTTGCTGTGTTGAAGGAAAGAAATTCCGATTGTTTATGGCCGAGAATCTCCGCCCGTGTACGTCCCAGCATCGTCTCGGCGCAGCGATTGGTATCGATAATTCGTCCAGATTGCTCATCCGTCAGGAAGGCCGCGTCGCTCAGGCATTCAAATAATTCACGATATTTGTGTTCCGATTGACGCATGGCTTCCTCGGCCCGTTCGCGTTCCGTGTGCTCCTCGACCTCACGCAGGGCGCGATCGATCGCCGGAATTAAACGCATCAACCGGTGTTTCAACACATAATCGGTCGCGCCATTTTTCAGCGCTTCCACCGCGGCATCTTCGCCGATGGTGCCGGAAACAAACAGAAACGGGACTTCCGGGCGTTTTTCGTGCGCCAGCAACAGGGCTTCGCGACCGCTGAAGCCGGGCATGGTGTAATCGGAAAGAATCAGGTCAACGTCCTCCTCCAGCGCGGTGACAAATTCCTCCCGCGTGTCTATCCGGATAAAATGCGATTGCGGCCATCGGGCTGAAACCATGGCCTCTGTCAATTCCGCGTCACGCGCGTTGTCCTCAAGATTTAGAATTCTCAATGTAGCTTTCACAATTCCTCGATGTCCTTGACGTTAGCGTAAATCAACCTGTCTTTAATTTCAACTTTCCCGGCCAGTCAGCATGTTGCCTGAAGAAATAGATTACATGATTTAACGTACACCACGCTGCGGCCATGGGCAACTTGAGGAGACGCCGGCGTCCTGTTTTCATTTTTCTTAGAATCCATTTGACTATTCGGTCAATGAATATATCTTGTGTCGCATTGACAGGCAATACGATTGCTTATGGCGAAACCGACTGACACAAAGGAAAAGCTGCTGCAGGTGGCATTCGACCTCATTTGGAACCAAAGTTACGGTTCGGTGAGCGTGGACCAGATCTGCGAGCGCGCCCACGTGAACAAAGGGAGTTTCTACCATTTCTTTGCCTCCAAATCCGAACTGGCCGTCGAAGCGTACGAGGAAAACTGGCGCGAAAAACAGCCGGAATTGGATCGTGTCTTTTCCCCGCAGAATCCTCCTTTGGAAAGGTTGCTGCTTTGGTGCCAGTACGTCCGCAACCGCCAGCGCCAAAAAACCGAGAAATATGGGCATGTTTGCGGCTGTCCCTACGCCAGTCTGGGGACCGAACTGGCCACGCAGGATGAAAAAATTCGGGCCAAGTCCCAGGAAATCATGGACCGCAATATCCGTTACCTGGAGAGCGCGTTGCGGGACGCGGGGCGTGAGGGATTAATCTCCCTGGCAAATCCCACTGCGGCGGCGAAACGGATTTATACGTCCGTGCTCGGGCTATTGCTTTACGCAAAGGTCCACAACGACCTCGGCGTCCTTGAGGATTTGGAATCTACGATTATGAACACGGTCGGAGCCGGGAAGCTGGTCGTGGAATCGGGCGTCTAAAACAGGCATGAAACCATTTCGATTTCACTCTTTTTGACTAAACAGTCATTTACTATTTGAGACGACGTCATATTTAAGGTTTTAAAGCATTTTTATGTGGATTGTCCTATTGGCCCTGCGCCGCCCCTACACATTTGTCGTGGCCGCCCTGCTGTTGATCCTCATGACGCCGCTCATTTTGATGCGCACTCCGGTGGATATTTTTCCGGCCATCAATATTCCCGTCATCAGCATCATCTGGCAGTACACCGGCCTCAACGCGCAACAGGTCGAGCAACGTATGGTCTACGTTCACGAGCGCGCGCTCACCACGACTGTCAATAATATCGAACATATCGAGTCCACTTCGTATGAAGGAATTGGCGTCATTAAAGTATTTCTTCAACCGCACGCTTCTGTGGATGCGGCTGTCGCCCAGATTACTGCGGTTTCCCAGACAGTGCTGAAACAAATGCCTCCCGGCACGCTGCCGCCGCTGATTATCCAATACAACGCCTCCACGGTGCCGATTTTGCAGTACAGCTTCAGCAGCCCCACGATGTCCGAACAGGAATTGTTCGACACGACAGCCAACCTGGTTCGCGTGGGCCTGGTCAATGTGCCCGGCGCAATGATTCCCTGGCCCTATGGCGGCAAACAGCGTGTCATTGCGGTGGATTTGGACCTGGCGGCGTTGAAAGCTAAAGACGTGCAGCCTGAGGATGTGATTCGCGCCGTTAACGCGCAAAATCTCGTCCTTCCCAGCGGCACCGCCAAGATTGGTCCTACCGAGTATGACGTTGCCGTGGATGCTAACGCGCCCGTGATCAATGACCTTAACTATTTACCGGTCAAAGTGGTCAATGGCGCGACGATTTATTTGCGGGATGTCGCGCAGGTGCATGACGGGTATACACCCCAGAAGAACGCTGTGCGCGAGAACGGTGTTCGGGGAGCGTTGCTGACCATTATGAAAGCGGGCAACGCTTCGACGCTCGACGTGGTGAAAGGAGTTAAGGCTGCCCTCCCGGCCGTCATGAAAACGGTTCCGGCTGATTTACACGTTGCCGAGTTTGCGGATCAATCGCTATTCGTGCGCGCCGCCATACGGGGCGTGTTGCGCGAAGGCGTCATCGCCGCATCGCTGACGGCCCTGATGATTCTTTTGTTCCTGGGCTCCTGGCGCAGCACGTTTATCATCGCGCTGTCGATTCCGCTCTCGGTGTTGTGTTCAATCGCCATCCTGAGCGCCTTGGGCGAGACCCTCAATCTAATGACCCTCGGCGGTTTGGCTCTGGCAGTCGGCATCCTGGTGGATGACGCGACGGTTGCCATCGAAAACATCCACCGCCACATGGCCTCCGGCCAGCCCCTCGACGAATCGATCATCAAAGGCTCGCAGGAAATCGCGTTGCCGGCATTCGTTTCCACGTTGTGCATCTGCATCGTGTTTGTTCCGATGTTCTTTTTGGCCGGCGTCGCCCGCTATTTATTTGTGCCGCTGGCTGAAGCGGTGGTGTTCGCAATTCTGGCCAGTTATGTGATTTCGCGGACGCTCGTTCCGACGCTGGTCATGTGGTTTTACCGGAACGTCCAATTGCATGGTGAACATATTGACGAATCGAACGTCCCATTTTGGCTTTTGCCGTTCGTCCGGTTTCAACGCGGTTTTGAAAACGGGTTCGACCGTTTTCGCGACGGGTATCGCGCGATGTTGACGAGCTGTTTTGAACATCGCGGGATTGTGTCCACGGTGTTTCTGGCGTTTTGTCTTGTCTCATGGCTGCTGGTCATGGCCCTTGGTAGAAACTTCTTTCCGACGGTGGACGCGGGGCAATTTTTGCTGCACGTCCGCGGACCCACGGGAATGCGTATCGAAGAAACCGAGCGCCTGTCCGGCGAAGTCAATGCCGTCATTCGTAGCGTGGTCCCGCCGGACGAACTGGGAGGGGTCCTGGATAATATCGGCATTCCGAATTCGTCGATCAATCTCAGCTATAACACCAGCGGTGTTATCGGCGCGGGTGATGCGGACATTTTAGTGTCCCTTAAATCCGGTCATGCTCCGACTGAGAATTATGTGCGAGAATTGCGGGAACGGTTGCCTCACCAGTTTCCCGGCGATTTGTTTTATTTTCTCCCGGCGGACATCGTGAGCCAAACTCTCAATTTCGGCTTGCCTGCGCCTTACGACTTGCAGGTGGTCGGCCGCGATCCGAAGAACCACGAAATTGCGTCGCGCCTGGCCGATGAAATTAGAAAAATACCCGGCGCCGTGGATCTTCGTGTAAACCAGCCGGACAATCTGCCGCAATTGACGATCGAGGTGGAACGCGCCAAGGCCGCCGAATTGGGGCTTACTTTGGACGACGTTGCCAATTCAGTGTTGTTGGGTCTTAGCGGCAGCAGCCAGGTGCAGCCCGCCTATTGGCTCGACCCGCATTTGGGTATTCAATATCTCATCAACGTCTATACGCCGCAGTACCGTATCAATTCAGTGGCCCAGCTGAATGCCATGCCCATTCGTGTAGGCGCTCACAACGACCAGATTCTTGCGAACGTCGCGGACATCAAACGTGTCGAAATCTCGCCGGCCGTTTCGCACTACAACGTGCGGCCCGTCATCGACGTCTACGGCGGCGTGGATGGGCGCGACCTGGGAAGTGTGTTGGACAAAATCCAACCGATCGTCAAAAAGATGCAAAAGGATCTGCCTCGGGGTACAACCATTACTATGCGCGGCCAGGGCGAGACCATGCTTTCCAGTTACGTTGGCCTGGGTATGGGCCTGATTATGGCGATTGTGCTCATTTACTTTTTGCTCGTCGTCAATTTTCAAAGCTGGCTCGACCCCTTCATCATTATCACCGCCTTGCCTGGTGCGCTGGCAGGGGTCATCTGGGGATTGTTTTTGACGCAAACGACCCTGAGCGTTCCCGCCCTGATGGGCGCCATTATGTCCATGGGTGTCGCGACGGCAAACTCCGTGCTCGTGGTTACTTTCGCGCGGGATAATCTTCACGCCGGCAAAAGTCCCATTGTTGCTGCCATCGAAGCCGGCATCGGGCGTATACGTCCGGTAACGATGACCGCCCTGGCGATGATCATCGGCATGTTGCCCATGAGCCTGAGTTTGGGCGAAGGCGCCGAACAAAACGCGCCGCTTGGCCGCGCAGTTATCGGCGGGTTGGTGCTTGCCACGATCGCCACCTTGTTCTTCGTTCCCATCGTTTTTAGTTTTATGCACCGGAACTACCAGCACAAACCGGAGCCGACCAATCCAAATTTAAAGCCATGAACTCGAACGCTCCTTCATCATCGTCCGCGCCGCCGCCCGTCTCGTTGCGACGGGTCGCCGAAATCGCCGCTGTTCTTATTGTCATCGGTCTCGTCGTTGGCTTCCTGCCGCGCTGGATCGCTGAACACAAATTGCTCGCGCAGGCGCGCATCGATTCCAATCTGCTTGTGAGCGCCATTTCAGCCGTGCCGGAAAAGTCGGACCTGGGGACCCCGTTGCCCGCCAACGTTGAGGCGTTCATCCAGGCATCCATTCACGCCCGCGCCAGCGGTTACTTGAAAGACTGGTTTGTGGATATCGGTGATCATGTGACCAACGGCCAGGTTCTGGCCGAAATCGACACTCCTGAATTGGACGAACAGCTTGCCCAGGCCAAGGCCCAGGTGGACCAGGCCAAAGCCTCGCTGAATTTGGCCAAAATCACCTCTGACCGCTGGAACGTCCTCCTCAAAACCGCGAGCGTCAGTGAACAGGACGCCGCAGAGAAACAGTCCGATTACGTATTGCAGCAGGCAAATGTCGAAGCGGCTCGAGCCAACCTGGAACGGCTGGAAGATTTAAAGGGTTTTGACCGCGTCACCGCGCCCTTTCCCGGCGTGATCACGGCGCGTAATACGGACATCGGCCAGCTCATTTCCGCCGGCAGTGGTCCGGAACTCTTTGGCATGGCCCAAACCGATCCGTTGCGGGTCTATGTCCAGGTCCCGCAACAATACGTCCACGACATTGTGACCGGTCAAAAAGCGCAATTGACATTTCTGGAAATTCCGGGACGGACCTTTGAAGCCACGGTCACGCAAACGTCCGGGGCCGTGGACCCAACCACCCGTACGTTGCAGGTGGAATTGCAGGTGCCCAATCCCAAGGGCGAAATCTTTGCCGGCAGCTATGCCCAGGTGCGCTTTAATGAATCCGCCGATCCGGCGGCGTTGACGATTTCGGACAACGCCATCATTTTCCGCGCGGAAGGTACACAGGTCGCCCTCGTCGGTCCCGACAATAAAGTCCAGTTGCGCAAGGTGAAGGTGGGCCGCGATTTCGGCGACGTGATCGAAGTGCTGGACGGTTTGACGGCAACGGACCGTGTAGTCGATAACCCGCCCGATTCCATCGCCGCCGGCATGGGCGTGAAAGTCGTCCATCCGGGAACCAATTCGACGCAATGAAGATTTCTCATTTCTTCGGATCAACGGCAATCGCGCTGGCTATTGCGGGCTGCGCCGTCGGCCCGAACTATCGGCGTCCGGCAGCATTGCCGGTCCAGCCATTGCCCAAATCGTTTACTACGGTCACCCCGGGAACCAACGAGGTCATTTGGAAAGTTGCCCAACCGTCGGCTAACGTACCTCGCGGCAATTGGTGGGGAGTATTTGGCAATTCTGAATTGGACCGCCTGGAATTGCTGGCGCTGACCAATAACCAGAATATTGCGTCCTTCGCCGCCCAGTTTGAGCAGGCACGGCAACTCATGATCGAAGCGCGTTCCGAGTTTTATCCGCAGTTGAGCGCCGGCGGCACGCCAAATGGCGACATTACCCGCCAGCACACCAGCATCAATGCGCCCACTAAAGGCCAGCCCACAGGCGCGGAATACACTTACGATACTTATACCGCGCCCGTCTATTTGGGCTGGGAAATTGATTTGTGGGGACGCGTGCGCAGGCTTTCTGAGGCGGCTCATGCGCGATTCGTGGCCGGCGCCGATGACCTGGAATCCTCCAAACTGGATGTGGCTGCCGAAGTGGCTGATGATTTCTTTACGCTGAGGACATTGGACCAGCAATACAACCTCCAGGCCAGCACGATTGAAGACTATCGCCGCTCGCTGGATTTGACGCAAAATCTGCGGCAGGGCGGCGCCGTTTCAGACCTGGACGTCGCCCAGGCGGCGACGCAATTGCACTCCGCGGAGGCGCAATTGCCGAACATTCAATTGCAACGCGCCCAAACCCTCCATGCGCTGGCCATTATCTGCGGCGAGTCGCCGGTTGATTTTTATGTTTCTACAAATTCGCCGGAAACCGCGACTGTGCCCGAAATTCCGCCCAGCTTGCCCAGCGATTTGCTCGAATATCGCCCTGACATTGCCTCCGCCGAACGTCAAATGGCCGCCGCCAATGCGGATGTTGGCGTCGCAAAGGCCGCATTTTTCCCGACGGTGCGCATCAATGGCCTCGCCGGTTTTCAATCCGTTGACGCCGGCAGCTGGTTCAATTGGTCCAGCCGGCTTTGGTCCGTTGGTCCGTCCATTGAGTTGCCCTTGTTCACAGGCTTTTACAATCGAGCCAACCTCGCCGCTGCGCACGCCGCCTACAATCAGCAGGTGGCAAATTATCGCCAAACCGTTTTGACCGCGTTCGGCGAAGTCGAGGACGAACTGGCTGCCCAACGCCTTCTCGCTGACGAATGGGACGCCGAAAGCCAGGCGGTCGTCGCGGCCAAACACGCCCTGGACGTGGCCAATAATCAATATAAGGACGGTCTGGTGACCTACCTCAACGTGGCTACCTTGCAAACCACGGCTCTGGCGCAGGAAGACTCCGCCGTGCAATTGCAAGGCGCGCGTCTTATCGCCGCCGTCAATCTCATCAAAGCGCTCGGCTGCAATTGGCAACAGGCGAATCAATAATTCGTTGAAACGTTGAAGGGTTTTAGAGCGAGGATGGCGAAAATCGTCGTATCATACTTGACGCAACCCCTCATGCTTTCACGTTTCAATGCTGTTCTTGCTTCAACTGTGTTACCAGGTTTTGAAATACCGCGTTAGTGGTGTCACATTCTGCCGCCGTTTCCGCGACCGTAAGCGCGTCGACGTGTCTTTTCTCATCGTTCAATAATTCCACGTAGCGAGAGACCACTTCCGGCAAATCCGGGCACAATGCCCAGGACTGCCGAAAAGCGAAATCGGCTGCCCGGTTCATGCGATCCTTTTCCGCGGCGTCATCGGTATGCTTCGCGCGCCAGGTATAAAGTCCGCCAATGGAATTGCGCTCCTTGGAAAACGTGCGGTACGAATATCGGCTCAACACAAAATTGGTGTCGCCGGTAAAGTTGCTGAAGTCGTGGTTCAGAAAAACCTTTTCGGCATATGCGGAGATATCGGCCACGGATGTGTCGTCGGTCAACCAACTGCCAATCATGGGCGTGATGGTTTTCGTCCAATAATCGCGGTCTTTTTGGAGGGTTTCATCCGATAATTTGGCCAGTGGTTCCCGATTCAGTTTGAATATCAGGCCGTGAGGTTCAAGGTGCGGATACATCCAATCCAGCGGAAAACTTTCTTCAATGTAAAAATCCCGGTCGGTGTTGTGATCAAAAATGACTTTAGCGAGCAGGCCGTTGATTTCCATCACCGCGACCTGGCCGGCGATCTGAAGACGGCCGGTGTTTGGATCTGTTGAAACTTTTTCGCCTTCCTTGAGTTGGCCGTTTTTCATTCGCTGTTGCGCATCGGCGGAATAGTCACTAAAACATTGTTGCGAATCTTCTTTGGTCGGAATGTAGATTTTATCTCCGTACATCGTGCGCAAGTAATCAAGATAGGTGCCATCGGCGAGCGCATTTTGGGTGACCAGCAAAAACGGGTCGCCATCCACCTGGGATTTTTCCATCGCGGTCACGAGGAACCGCCCCGGGTCGGTCCCTCCGAAATAAATGCTCCCGGGCGGAAGGGAGCCGATGATATCGTTGGCGTAGAGGGCGGAATAGTTCTCGTTGCCGTCGACAAAAGCCTCAAGACCGCCCCACACTTCGATGATGTCCTGCCACTTGGTCCCGCGCAGCCGCTCATTGGTGGCGCCCGTGTGTTCATATTGTCCGGCATGGTTCCGATAATCTTTGAAGATGCCATTGAGGCCGGCCCAATCCCCTTCTTGTGCGGCGGCGAAAAAGGCCGGGAGCTCGGCCGGTGGTTCGTTGGTCGCGGTATTGGCTTGCGCCTCTTTTTCCGCAATAAATGACTTCAGTCGCTGAACATCATCCGAATTTGTGAGGGAATCCCAAAGTGAAGTCTGTTGCCCGGCACAGCGGGCCGCGGCCAACCCGGTGGCGAGGGAGATTAAGCCTAACGATTTGAGAGATGGTTTCATAAGTTTGAAATTTGCATGGTTTCAACCCAATAGACACCACCCCTGGATGAATTTGTATAATGAATATGTTCATTAATCTATTTTTGAGGCAACACGTAATACGTAATACTTCACGGACCTGTTCCCGAACGAAACAGCCAGGGGCAAATCCTGATGGCCATGGTGCCAGTCACTCGCCCAAATAGGATTGAGTTTCCGCTTGATTCAGGTGCGCATTGGCCTGTATGCATTCCGTGAAAATTCATGAAAAAATATGTTCTTCTGATTCTGTGCCTGGCTTTTGCGGCGCGGGGCGCTGATACGGATACCGAAACGCAGCACTACATCGATGTCATACACCAGCACATCTTCAAAGAGTACAAAGGCATGTTTAAGCCGTCCAAAGGCTATTTGAAGCGTCCTTTTATTACCCCGGGTTGCAGCTCTTATCAGGATCAACTCTGGGATTGGGACTCCTGGCTGACCGATATTGCGTTGCGGCAAATTCTCCTGGAACAGGGTTCGGCGCGAGACAAGCAGGAGGCCATTCAATATGAACAGGGTTGCATTTTGAACTTTCTTGATAACGAGGAAAACGGGCGAATTCCGGTCGTCATCGGTCCCACTAAAAAGGACATCATGGATAACGGCACGAATTTTATTCCGCTGCTCCATAACATGCACAAACCGTGCCTGGCTCAACACGCCGCCTTTTTGGTCAAATTAAACGGCGGCGACGCCGAATGGCTGCGCGACGAGTTTCCCAAGATGCAGGCCTTTGTGAATTGCTATTACAATCATTATCGGGACAAAGACACGGGTTTGTATTACTGGCAGACGGATGAATGCATCGGCGTGGACAATGATCCCTGCACCTTTTTCCGTCCGTACGGCAGTTCGGGTTCGATCTTGTTGAATTGTTTCATGTACAAGGAATTGGAGGCGATGGTCTATCTGGCTGGCCGCCTGAATATGGGAGAAATCGGGGACAGTTATCAAAAAATGGCGGATGAGCTTCTCCAGGCCATCCATGAAAACTGCTGGGACCCCAGGGACGGCTTCTATTACAGCGTAGATCTTAACCTGCGCCCCGTGGTTAAACAAACTACCACGTGGGAATTTCACATGAACCAGCCGAGAAACTGGGATTGCCTGATTCAACGAATCGACGTTTGGTCGGGCTTTTTGGCCATGTGGGCGGGAATAGCCACGCCGGAGCAGGCGGATCAAATGGTAAAGTTGAATCTCCTCAACACGAATACGTTTGACGCTCCTTACGGGGTTCGTTCCCTTTCTAAGCTGGAAAAAATGTATGACGTACGTGCCACGAGCAATCCTTCCAATTGGCTCGGCCCCATCTGGGTAAACGCCAACTATATGGTGTTCCGTGGGTTGGTGAAATATGGATATAATGACCAGGCCCGTGAATTGGTGGAAAAAACCATCCGATTAATTGGAACGGATTACGAAAAAAACGGGATCCTGCACGAATATTATCTCCCCGAAAATGGCGAACCCGTCATGAACCCGGGCTTTGAAGATTGGAACTACCTGGTTTTGAATATGATTGCGTGGTACCAGGGCAAGCCTTACGTGGAAGAGTTCTAAAACATCGAACATCGAACGCCCAACATCCAACCTCGAACGCTGAAAGGAAGCCACTTAATTTGGCGTTCAATTCAAGGTTTGATATTCGGTGTTCGATGTTTCACTCCGATCGATTCCAGCTAATTGCAAAAATCGCGCCGGATGCTAGATTGCTCTATGAACTTCCGAGTGATCATCGAACCGGAGGAGGACGGAATCTTCGTAGCGGAATGTCCGGCATTGCCGGGTTGCGCTTCGCAGGGCCATACTCGTGACGAAGCGATCAAAAACATTCGCGAGGCAATCCAGGGCTACCTTCGGAGCCTCGTAATACACAACGAACATGGTTCTGGCCCTGTTGAGGAGGAAATTGTCGAAGTGGTTGCGCAATAACTGCGCGTTAAAACGTTGAAGTATTGAAGCGTCGAAGCGGTTAGCGATGGGCATTCGCGTGCGGTTGCTCGTCAGCTAGCCTCTCGTCGAACTTTTCAAAGCGTTAATATTTCCGTGGCAGCGGTGCGGCGTGGTGGGTCATGGGCAAGCACTGTGCTCCGACTAGTTCGCGGCTCAACCGTTTTGCGTCTTTTGCCGTTCGACGTTTCCAATCGTTGCTATAGCCGAAAACCGTTTCAACGGTTCAACATTTCAACGTACTTTGACCAACTCCGCGCTATGGGGCGCGACGGTCATCGAAAATTCGTCTTTGAATTTTCCCAGGTCCTTTTGCCGCCACAAATCGCGGACGTGACGCCGGCCGTGGATTTTCAGGTCGCTCCATTTGGCCACGATGTTGGTTGTTGTTTCTCCAGTGTTAAACAAGCCGACGGCGACTGAACCGTCCTCAAGCTGCTTTTTATAGATCAAAAATCCGTCGCCACGCGCGACGCATCGGCCCTGTTCGCCGAGCGAATCCTGGTCCACGGCCAAGACTTCATCGTTTTCCAAAACATTCAAGGTAAAGGCATCCATGCTCGTCAGGTCGTTGCCGAGCAACAGCGGGGCTGAATCCAGGCACCAGAGGGTCATGTGCGTGTATTCTTCATCGGGCGTGAGGCCGGGCTGGCCTTTTTCTTTTGTGCCGATTTCCAGCATGTCCGGGTCGTTCCAATGGCCCGGGCCGGCGAAGGCTGCCCATTTGTCCTGGCCGAATCCGCGTTCGCTCATCGATTTCCAATTCGCCTTGATGTCTCCGGTCGTGCGCCAGCTATTCGCAATCGGCGAAATGGCCGGTGCGTTGGTGATATTCATGTTGTTCGACAAACTGAAGACGATATCGCGTCCGCTCTGGCGCAAGGCGTCGCGCATTTCCAGCGTTTCGGGAAATTCGATGGGGTTCCAATCATACTTCAAATAATCCATTCCCCATGCCGCCCATTGGTCCGCGTCATTTGTCGCGAAATGGTATTGGCCGATGGCCCACGGCAGAGTTTTCTTATTCATATGGCCTTTTTTAGGAATCGTGGGCGGCGACCATTTCCCCTCCGGATTTTGCGCGCTGCCGCCAATATGCGTGGCATACGAAGTCGTCCAGGGTGTCGAATAAATCCCGATTTTCAGCCCGACTTGGTGGACAGCGCTGCACAGGGCGGCCATGTCCGGAAATTTTTCATCGCCTTGAATCGCGTTGAACTGGCCTCCGCGTTGTCCCTGCCAGGTGTCATCTATGTTGATGTAGGTCCAGCCGTGGTCTATCAGGCCCGAAGCCGCCATGGCTTGCGCGTTCTGCAAAACGATATCCTGGGTGATCCGGCTCCCGTAATGGTTCCAGCTGTTCCAGCCCATCGCCGGCGTCAAAGCGATGGTTTCGCCCACGACGATTTTGAAGTTCTTATCCGTGGCGCCCGGGGCGTTTTTGGCGTGAATCGCCACGCGATAATCTCCAGTTCTATCGATTGAACCACGGATATCGCCCGTGGCCGGATCCAATGTCAGTCCGTCCGGCAGTCCGTCCGCGGAAAAATTCATGGGCCGCTGGCCGGTCGCGGGAATGTGATAAAAAAATGGGTGACCGGGCCGGACACCGAAGACGTCGGGTCCATTGATGCGCGGCGTCGGCGGGGCAGGGGGTGTTCGTATCTCAGGCGAATCCGCCGCGGCGGTGAAGTTGAACAGGAATCCCGCGCAAACCGCGCAGGCAAGGACTGGAAATCTCGCCGGTGTAAAATGAAGCATGGCTTTAATTAAAAATTAAAGAGAAATCAGGAGAAAGAAAATAGAACAAACGTTCAACGCGTTGCGCATTGCGTGTTGCGTCAAAAATGAGCGAAAATCGCCTGGCTATACTTGACGGACCACGCCATACGAAACACGTAAAATGCAAAAACCGATTCTTACCGTCGTTCTCCTGCTCATCTCCTTTCTTAACGTCCCCGCACAAACGAATTCGGACTGGTCAACCTACGACTTTAACCTGCCGTCTAAAGACAATCCCAACGTCCAATGGTGGCGTGATTCGCAGACGAACCTGGACCAGCGGCTGGCCTGGTGGCGTGACGCGCGGTTCGGCATGTTTATTCATTGGGGCGTCTATTCCTATGCCGGAGGCATCTGGCACGGCAAACCGGTCAGAGGCTATGCCGAGCATATCCAACGTATCATGAAAATTCCCGGCCCGGTGTATCGCCAGGAAATTGCCGGCCATTTTGATCCGACCAATTTCGACGCCGATGCCTGGGTGCGTCTGGCCAGGGACGCCGGAATGAAATATATCGTCATCACCGCCAAGCATCACGACGGCTTCGCCATGTGGCCCACCAAAGTCAATGATTACAACGTCATGGACGCCACGCCCTGGCATCATGATCCCATGAAGGACTTAAAGGCGGCATGCCAGAAATACGGCCTCAAGTTCGGTTTCTATTATTCGCAAGCCTTTGACTGGGCCGACCCCGATGCGCCCGGGAATGATTGGGACCGTAACAACCCCGGCGGCGACAAAAAAATCGGCGGTGTGGCCTGGTGGACGACGCGCCCTGAATTTATGAATCAGGCGCGGCGTTATGTGGATGAGAAAGCGATACCACAATTATTGGAGTTGATTCATGATTACCATCCGGACCTGTTGTGGTTTGACACGGCGGGCAAATTGCCTCCCTCAGAAAACCTGCGCATTATGAAGGCGATGCGGGCGGCGGATCCAAATGTGCTCATCAGTGGACGGCTCGTCCATGACTGGGGCGACTATGCCGATACCACGGACCGTCCCGCCAATTTTCCGCCGGTTGCCGGAGATTGGGAAGGCATTCCCACCACCGACGAGTCCTACGGCTGGAACCAAAATGATTTTTCCTACAAGCCGCCGTCGCATTTTATCCAATTGCTGGCCAAGGCGGCCGCGCGAGGCGGAAACGTGTTGTTGAATATCGGGCCCATGGGCAACGGCGAATTTGACCCGCACGACGTCGCCATCCTGCAAGGCATTGCCGCCTGGTGGCGCGCTAATGGCCAATCCATCCGCGGCACGACCTGGACACCGTTGCCTGTGCAAACCTGGGGCGAATCCACGCGCAAAGGCGACCTTCTCTACCTTCACGTTTTCAATTGGCCCGCCAACGGGCACCTTGTCATCGGCGGATTGGTCTCGGACATCAGCGGTGCCAGGCTCCTAACCGACCAATCTGCTGAAATCGACTCGCAACGAATCAACCCATCCGACATGGAAATTGATACTTTGCCGGCCGTGGCGCCGGATAAAACCGATTCCGTGATCGAAATCAAATGCGACGGCAATTTTGAAACCGACACCAATCGTCTGTTACAGCCTCAGTTCCCCGCCGACACGCTCCGGGCCTTTGACGGCGTGCTGCATGGCGAATTGCGGTATGGTCCGGGCAAAAAGGCGGACGATTATGTGATAGACTGGAAATCTCCCAATGAGTCCATTTCCTGGCCAGTCCGGTTAAACATGTCGGCAAAGTATGAAGTATTGATTAATTACGTTGCCACCGAAGATTCTGCCGGCGGAACTTTTGCGGTGAAAGTCGGTGCACAGACATTAAACGGCGTGGTCAAAGCCGGCGAACCTCAAATCGAGTCGTTGGGCACGGTTTCCCTGGAGCCGGGGACTTTTGAAATCTCCGTTTCACCGGTACAAATCGCGGGAGATGAATTGTTTCGGCTGCGGAGTGTAGAATTGAAGACGGTTCGTTGACCCGCTGCCGCTTCGCTATGGCGCGGCAAGAACGTGCCGCCGCCCAGGGGCGTAGCAGCGTCACGTGGGTGCGCTCTAATTAATTCGCGTATTAACCATTTAGCGTCTTTCGCCGCCCAATATTCCAAGCGATGTGTCGACTGTATCCGTTTCAATACTAAAAAACCTCAATGTTTTAGGGGGTCCCGTCGTGGTTTCAAAAGGTGTCAAATGCCGTTCTTGAGAACGGTTCTCAAAAGTGAGTTATTGGTAGCGAATGAAAGCGCACGCTGATCCAAACGAAAACCAGGTAAAAATTCTAAACACAAAACAACTCCTAGAACGCCTTCCAGTCTGTGACCGGACCCTGGACAACTGGAAGGCCAAAGGAGTAATTCCCTATATTAAGGTCGGCAGATGTTGCTTTTATGATTGGGAACGGGTGCAGGCCGTTCTGCAAGCCCATGAACAGGGAGGGAAACAATGACCTCTGCAAAAGACCCGCTTCCTCCTTTCCTCCGGGACTTGATCGCCGCGCCGCCTCGTGCTGGTACTGGAGCGCATCAATGGCTTTTTCGCGTCGCACGGCAATTGCACGCGCATTTGCCAGGTCGCGAAATTATGAAACTGCTGGAAAATCGCGTCGCCAACTGTGGCCGATACGTTTCGCGCGCGGAAATCCTTTCCGCCGTCCAAAATGCCCTGCCATGCGCATGGCATCCCAAATACGGTCCAACGCCTGCGCCCGAAGCCAGTACATCAAAATGGCCAAAACTCAATCACCAGGGGCGGGAAGAAATCCTGCGCAATCCACACGGATTAGCGGATTTATGGGATTTGTCTTCACCGACCCTTGACGATAACACCCGGCAAACTGAGTACATCATCGACCGGTTATTTCCCGGCAACCCCTTATTGTGTTGCGGCCAATCCAGTCGCGAATTTGACACCAAACCGCGCGAGCAATGGCGCGGGCAACTATCACGGCTTCAATTCATCGTTCCCTCCCCAATGTTGGACGTGAATGGACTAACCAAAGACGGACGGCTCTCGCGGCACACGCTGGCGAATACTGGGCCGCGCCGGTTTCTCGTCTGCGAATTTGATACTGGTAGTGCTGATGACCATGCGGCTTTACTGCTGCATTTGGCCACACTGGCTCCGCTGGTGTGCGTTGTCCATTCCGGTGGTAAATCCCTGCACGGTTGGTTCTATGCCCATGGCCGCCCAGAAGCTCAGGTTGAAGGATTCTTTCGCTATGCCGTGTCCCTGGGCGCGGACCCGGCCACATGGACACGTTCGCAATTTGTCCGCATGCCTGATGGCACACGTAACAACGGCAAATGCCAAACCATCTTCTTCTTAAATCTCAAACAGGTGCAATAAATTCTATGGAACAATCGATAAAAGACATTCTTGAAGTCACTGAATTCAGCCAGGTGCCGGAACTGGACGCCCCATCTAAACCGATGATTGAGTTTTTTAAGCCGTCGCAACTGACAGCTTATAACCCTCCGGACGGTTTGCAACTGGTTGGCGATCATCACGTCGACAAATGCGGGCCGTATGTCATCGGCGGTGCCCCCGGTGTTGGCAAAAGCCGGAGTGCGGTTGCACTGGCCGTGGCCGGGGCAACCGGAGCCGATTGGTTCGGTCTCAAGGTGCATCGGCAATTCAAAACGATGATCATCCAGGCGGAAAACGGACGGATGCGGCTCAAGAACGAGTTTTCGGATTTGAATTGCGCTGAATTGGACGAATATGTGCGGCTTTGTCCGCCGCCGCCCTATGGATTTGCCTTTGAACGGCCTGCCTTTATCGAAACACTCAAACGCGAGATTGATACTTTCCAGCCCGACAACGTCCTGTTGGATCCGTTTAACCGGCTCGCGCGGGACGACAAAGCCCGGGACTATTCACTCGCCTTTGAAGCATTGATGTCAGTCCTGCCCACCGGCGATGACATGCCAGCGCTGGGTATTGTGGCGCATACGCGCAAACCAAAGTCCGAGGAACGCGCCAATGGCCGTGCGTTGCTGAATCTGCTGGCTGGCAGCTATCTCATTGGGAGTGTGCCGCGGTCGGTATTTATCATGCAGGCAGCCAGCGACGAGCCGTCGGACGGCCGGGTTGTATGGACATGCTGCAAAAACAACGACGGCGCCATGGGCGATCGCTCCATCTGGGAGCGGCGCAACGGGTTATTCGTTCCCGTGATCGATTTCGATTGGGACACCTTCGACGGAAATGGGGAGAAGCGCCGCACCGTGAGTCTGGAGGATTTGGAAGCCCTGTTTGAAGGCGGCAAACGGCAATTGATCCGCCAGAGGGCGGTGGAAGAACTGATCGAACTCACGGGTCTCGCTAAATCAGCCTGTTATACAGTTTTGCGGACCGATGGTCGATTTGGCGCGAACCTCGTCGAACAGGGCGGATTATTGAGCTTCAAGCCGTAAGACTTTTTCCATTCCTCCAATCCCTAAGGGGTTTCGCGGAATGGAAAACTTCCGTTTGCCGGTTAGGGCCGACCTGCCGGTCGGCCAGGGGTGCCAGAAAATAAACATAGATCGCTTCCTTGAGGGTGGTCACCAAATTGCCATGATGTACGTTTAGAAAGAGCCTCTTTCTAAAAATACGTCAGGGGTGGGCTTTATTCGCATTCTGCGAAGCCAGCATTTCCTTTTGAAATCGAACGACCATTTTCCATTCCACCAAACCCTTTGGGATTTGTTGGAATGGAAAATGGGGTGCGAAAGAATCTGCAAATCTGGGAGCCGTGGTAATTTGCCGGCCCAGCCGTAAAACGACATTCAGCCTATTGTATTCGGGGATTCTTGCTGGTAATGATATTGGCACAGGCAAGTTGGGAAACGAAAGGCAAAGATATGAAACTTACAAAATTCCGAGTCCAAGACTATCGCTGTATTAACGATTCCGGTTGGGTGGAACTGGATGACATCGCAGTGATTGTCGGCAAAAACGAATCGGGTAAAACTTCGTTGTTGAAGGCCCTTTGGAAATTGAATCCGTTTCGTCACGAGCCATACAAGATTGACCGTGAATTTCCAACCGGTCGGCGCAAGGAAAAATCTATAGAAAAGACCGTGGTCACTGCAGAGTTTTCGCTTTCGACCGATGAAATTGAAAAAATTGGCGCAATCCACGAGTCCGCGAAGGGTGTGACTGGGATCGAGGTAAAAAAGAATTATAAGGGAACAACGTCTTTCACATTTTTGCCGAATCAACTGTCAAACAAGCGGCGAGATATTCCGTGGGTAGTTAATCAAATAGACGAGCAGCTAAGTGAACCGCTGGCGTTATCATTTTTCACCGATCACTTCAAGAGCCAGTATCGGTCGGAGTTCAAGCGACTGCGTGAAGAGGTCGCGAACGGCGGGGGCAGCAAACGGGCGATGGAGATGTGCCATGAGCTCAACAACAAATTACAATCGTATTGCAATCCGCAAAACTGGCAAAACCCAAATCCTCATCATCAGGACCTCAGCGCGCTCCCGAAGTTGAGCACGATTCTTAATGATACAAAAGCGCTTATCGAGAAAACGCCTCTTAGCGAGGCCGTTGATTTTATTCACAGCTGGCTGCCAACATTCGTGTATATGGACGATTACCGGATATTCAATGGCTCGGCTCAGCTGGATGAGATACTGGAGCGGAAGAAAAAGAACGACCTTCAAGATGAAGATGAAACCGTAATGCTCATCATGGAAATGGCTGGATTAAATCTGGAGGAGGAAGTTAAAAAGGGTGGGCAGGAGGATAGGGAACAACGAGCTCTTGATATGAACGACGCCAGCCAAACGTTGACGAACGAAATTGCAGATCGCTGGTCTCAAAAAAGATACGAGGTAAAATTCAATGCAGACGGTCAACATTTTATTACGTTCGTAAAGGACATCGGCCAGAAAGGGCTCGTCTCGCTGGAGGAACGTTCAAAGGGTTTCCAGTGGTTTTTTTCCTTCGATATGACTCTAATGTATGAAACCAAAGGCAAGTTCGAAAATGCAGTGATTTTGCTCGACGAGCCGGGCTTGCATCTTCACGCCGCCGCTCAACGTGACCTGCTCAAGCGGCTGAAAGCGTATGCCGGAAAAAATCAATTGATCTATTCGACGCATCTCCCATTCATGATTGACTTCACGCGATTGGACAACATTTTCGTTTGCGAAGAAAAAGAGAGTGAGGGCACAAAAGTTCATAAGGACTGGGCGACCGCCGACAAAGACGCTCGGTTTACCCTGCAAGCCGCGTTGGGTTTGTCATGGAGCCAATCACTGTTTGTCGGGCAGTTTAATCTGGTCGTTGAAGGGGTAACGGATTATTGGTTTTTGGCAACAATCTCGACGATGCTTAAAGATGCTGGTGAAATTGGAATAGACGAGCAACTGGTCATCACTCCGGCTGGAGGCGCGAGCCGCGTTGCTTATATTGGTACAATTTTGCACGCGCAGGAACTTAAAGTTGCGGTGTTGCTTGATTCCGATAAGGAGGGCGACGATGCCTATAAGCAATTGGTGCATCAGTGGATTCTGAAGGAACGGCTTGTTCTGAGGGTCGGAGAAATTCTCGGGGCTCAAGGGAACCGCACGCTGGAAGATCTGTTCGACGACGACTACTACGTCAAATTCGCCGAGGTTGCGTATGCAAAGGAATTGGGTGGCAAAAAGTTGAACCTGCCTTCGCGACCGCAACTCTCGTTGCCAGAGCGTGTTGGTGAGGCTATGAAAGAAGCTGGCGTCGCCGATTTCAATAAGGGGCGCGTCGCAAAACGAATTATGGAGGACCTCGCGAAGAAGAAGCTCGCTGATTTGCCATCTCCGACCGCGGAACAGTTCAAAAAGGTGATTGTTGCGGTCAATGGTATAATCGCCAGTTGGCGTAAAAAATGAGACAGAGCGGCATTTTTGTCCGGCGGAGAATCGCCCCGGATAGATTTACCTTTATACGGAAAACTCAACGAGAGCCGGCTCAGAAGCGTGGATCGCGGGCTCCAAAGTAAAGGCAGAATTCAAAAGTCGTTCTGCTTCGCTCAGATCGGTGATACGCTGCTTGGGGAATTCATCAATTAACTGTCGCAGCAACCCCACTTGTATCTGTCCTGGTGTTGTCGGTTCTTGGCCGACAAAACCATAGGTGAAACTTGAGCCGAGGAAAGGGTTTAAAACTCGGGAGACAACGCCGACCTCGCCCATAGAAATGGTGGTTAGGAGTATGTCTCTCTTAAACGATGCAGTGAATCGACTGAGGGAAGTCACGTCCTCTTCGCTGGCGGCAGCGACCGCGATCTTCACCATATGGGCTCCAAAGGACATCGAGTCTTCGACAATTTCGTCAATCTTTTTTAAATCTGGTGTGTGTTTGAAATTGTGATATGACAGGACGACAAACTTGTTCAAGGAGCGTGCCATTTGGACAACGGCCGGCTGAATCTCTCTTGCGTACAATTCAATGTCTACAGCCTCAACTTCCGGGAGGAGGTACTCGAACAAGGAAAGACGCCTGCTTTCGGATCCCCAAAAACTTTCAGAGCCTGTAAAATATCCCCCTTCGGCGAATTGCCGAATTGTAAGTAGGATTGGGAGCGGGGCCACCGTTTTAATTTTTCGCAACAGTGACCGGATTTCTTCAGGCCGTTCGTCTGTGCAAAAATCGGCGCGGAATTCTAAGATGTCGGCACCTTCAACCTTCGCTTTTTGCGCTAGGTCAGGAAAGTCACTAACCTTTCCGGCGATAACAGCCACTACGCGGGGTGTGTCGCCAACCGATGTTTGGCCGAGGAAATGGGTTTTCATAATGGCAAGCTAAGGGGTTTGTATGGATAATATAATTTTTATTGATGCCTGAATCAAGCTAAATCGGCGCATTTTTGTGCATTTCCTTGTGGACTGCAATAGCAAATTTACTTGCAGAAATACGTAAACGGGACAAGTTAGTCCTTTTTCGGGACAGTAGCCATTTCGCGCCGTTCGGAAGGTCCAAGCCGCATTCTGTCAGCATCACGTTATAAAGCTGACTTGCATTCGCATCCAATGATCTCGCTGCGGACAAACCAATCATTCGCGTGTTCGTTAACAGCATAACCAAGGCCAAAACTGGCTAATTTCTGAGCGTGAATACAACCTATCCTCCCGACGTTTATAACGCATCCCAACCAATTCTGTCAAGGAAAAAACCTCTCATTTTGCAATTCTTTTTCGCATCTCGCAATGCCGACCTCATTTGTTCTGTCTTAAGTCTCTTTGTTCTTTAGGGCTAGCTGGTCGAACTTGGCCGTTGCCGTCGCAAACGAAAATGGTTTTTTCAGCGGCCCCTTTCACGCGGTACGGACGACTGAGGCCGCGAAAGACTTTAATATAAATCCATTTTCCGCAAGGGGAAAAAAAGATTTCGTGAACGGAGGGAGCGGTAATATAGTCAAAAAGGGCAGCTTCAATAACAACCTCATGGCCAACTATGATGGTGGTCCCGGGTTGCCGCGTCTCTGGATCGCATCCGATCACGATTACGCCGCCGGCGTTAGCATTTGATAACGCAACGACATGGCGGGCCAATGTCTCTCCATCGGGTACGTCCTTGAACCAATAGCTCGTCGGACCGGGGCCGTCCCGGAGCACAATTTGGCCGTCATTCTTTTGACGCTCAAGGTTGCTGATGGCTTCGAGCCGCTCCTTCGCCTTCGCCGAAAGATCGTGGGCGGTATCTATTCGGATCGCCTCCCAATAAGAGACGCTCGCGCTTCTTAAATCTTTCCATTTTTCATAAACTTGCGCTAGGCCGAACCAACCTTCTACCGATTTAGGATTCCGTTGTACTACCATGTCGAAACGTCGCTTCGCGTTTATAGGTACGTTTCTTCGCAAAAAGTCGAGGCCTTCTTCAATCTGTTGCGCCTCCCAATTTTGAGGGGGTGCCCGTAGGGTGTGTTTACGGCTTGCCAAAAGACCCCGCATTCTTATTTCCAATTCCCTCGTTTCCTCTGGCTTCATTTCCCTCATGCCTCGTGGCTTCACTTCCAAAACCGGTGGTTTCATTTCTATGAGCGGTCCTACGACGGGTCCGTGCTGATGAAACGCCATTTCGCCTTCGCCTCCTTCCTTTGAGACCTTGATTTTGATGTTTTTCAGGCGATTTAAAACGCCCATCTTTGCAAGAATCAGAAAGACGGCAAGGAAGAGGGCCGCGAAGGCAATGACACCGATGAGAAGGTAGAAATGGTCAGTGATCGCCAGTGAAGAATTCCCATTCATTGAATTAAACTTATTCAACATGGAAATGCGAAGCATTTCAAGCGAAAAATCTTTGTTTCACGCAAGATATTCTGGGGCGTTATCGTAGTCTTGAGAAACCCCTGGATACGTTCCGATGTCCTCGAGGTTTGAATCTACCCGCCCGGTAAATCCCGAAGGGATTGATGGAAGTTGCCGGCGTTTGATGGCCAATAGCGCTACCGCCAATAGTCCACATACCCAGTTATCCAAAATCCGATCAATGCCTCCACCCCACTGGTAGATCTTAGGCGCGAGTGAGCACGATTGCGCTATCGTGAAAATCTGAAATGTTCTCGGTGTGCGGGAACCAGTCGCGCAGTTGAACTGCATGGGAATAGTCTCCTGGGTGGTTTGCGCCGTACCTACTGCGGGAATTGTCCGCAGACGGTTTGAAACGACGGTCCCATGCTTGCCCGTTAGTTGAAGCGTTGAAATGTCGAAGTGGTTTTCGATACTGCGACGGCTGGAAACGACGCCGGATCTTCGAGCTGCAAGGCAGTCAGCTTCCTCGCGTCGGCTCCTGCGAAGATCAGGTATTTACACCCTCTTTTGGCCGCAGCTTCTTCCAAAGCCAGCCGAGAGGATCGAAGAAGTCATCCACGACGCGTTCTTTGAGCGGGATGATGGCGTTGTCGGTGATGGTGATGTGTTCCGGGCAAACTTTTGTGCAGCACTTGGTAATATTGCAGAAGCCGATGCCTTGCGCTTTTCGCAGCTCGGGGACGCGGTCTTCAGTGTCCAGCGGATGCATTTCCAGGGCGGCGGTATAGACCAAGAAGCGCGGCCCGATAAATTCGTCGTGCTTGTGATGGTCCCGCAAAACGTGGCAGACGTCCTGGCAAAGGAAGCATTCGATGCACTTGCGAAATTCCTGGACGCGGTCGATGTCTTCCTGCGCCATGCGCCAGGTGCCGTCCGGCGCGTCGGGTTTGCGCGGCTTGAACGGCTTGATTTTCTTCTTCACCCGGAAATTCCATGAAACGTCCGTGGTCAGGTCGCGGAGGCTGGGGAAGGCCCGCATCGGTTCGATGATGACCGGCTTATCCAGTGGAATCATGTCCAGGCGCGTCATGCACATGAGCCTGGGAATGCCGTTGATTTCCGCCGAGCAGGAACCGCATTTTCCCGCTTTGCAATTCCATCGGCAAGCCAAGTCATTGGCCTGCGTGGCTTGAATCTTGTGGACGGCGTCCAGCACGACCATGCCTTCTGACACTTCGGTCGTGTAGTCGACGAGTTTGCCGCCGTTGGCATCGCCGCGCCAAATTTTAAACGTTGCTTTCATGTCGTTGAAGCGTTGGTGGACTGGGACGTTGAATCGTTGAAATGTTGAAACGTTGAAACGTTGAAACGGTTTGCACGAGGTCGACCAATTCGTTCAGTTCGTCCTCAGAGAAGGCGTCCGTTGGCGCGTCGCGCAATTCCAGAGACGCGCCATGTTTTCGCGCGCGCAACCAGCGCATATAGCCATTGAGCACCTGCTGAACCCGGCGGCCCTGTTGCTTCAAGCGCTCAATCTGATTGGCTGGCACATAGGATTCGTCCTCGCAGACGTTTAAATCATCGAGAAGTTCTTCGAGTGATCCGCGCGCGTTTAAACAGAATTTGGTTTGTTCCAAATAATGATATCGCCCATGTCCTTCGGCGATATTATTGGTCAGAGAGACTGCTGCGCGCCGGATTTGGCTGCCCAACTCAAACTTTTCAAAGCTCGGGAGTTGCCGAGTGACCCCGTACATCTCCTTACGAAATTCTCGTGCAGCTTTATAAGCGTCTAAATCTTCGAAAGTGCGATATTTTTCTGGCACCGCCGCCGCCGCAGGCAGAGGCTGTTTGTAAGTCGCAGCATTTTTCGAATTCATACTCGTTCTTTCAAAACGTAAAACCGGTCCGACTACTACCGTTTCAACGTTTCAACCTTTTAACGTTTCAACGAAAATCACTTCATCTCCTCAATTACCTTTTGCAATTCTTCCGGCATAGGCGGAATTGTATTACGCCGAACCGACATCGTCCCATCCGGATTCTTTTTCGTGATGACGTTGACCTTGCCGAAGCCTGCGTCTTTGTTCGGGAAATCATCACGGAAATGGCCGCCACGGCTTTCCTTGCGTTCGATGGCTGAACGCGTGATGGCCTCGGAAACGGTCAGTAAATTTTTCAAGTCCAGCGCGGTATGCCAGCCCGGGTTATATTCGCGATGGCCCTGGACACCTACTTTGTCCGCGCGTTCGCGCAATTTGCCGATGCCTGCCAGCGCCGTCTCCATTTCCTGTTCGCGCCGGAC
>DASXFM010000008.1:0-10894 GCA_036489615.1 Verrucomicrobiia bacterium
TGAATCACGGAGTTGCGCAGGAGATCCCGTTGGCGAGCGGCGTTGCTTCGAGCGGTTCCGCGCCATCATCGCCTTCCTGGCCGGGACAGCCCGGAATGCGCAGGCCCGGGCGGCGCTTCGGTGGTTTCAACAATCCCAGCAATCCCGGGGGCTTTCAGCCGCAATCGTACAGCAGTCCGAATGGAGGCGGGAACGGCAATAACACGGCTCAAAACGGTTCCGGTGTATTTAATGGCAATGGCCAATCATCAAATTACCATAACGACTCCTACGTTTCGCCCGGCATTTCCCAACTCTCAGATGAAGACCAGCAGGCTTTAGTCGCCGCGGCCCACGCCCAGGCAGCGGCAGATCCCAATTCGACTGTGCCCCCCGAAATGTTCCCACCGACACAATTCGATAAAGAGGCACAAAATGAGGCTGGCGGCAATACGGGCGGTTCGCAAAACCCCGGGTCAACGTCGCCCCGGTAACCATCCCTGTCCCGCAGGTAACGCCCGGCTCTAAATTTTTTCCATTTTATAGATTAACGGTCACCACGACCTTGAGCGAATCCGGTGTTGGATGCGCTGCCAGGGCGACGGCTTCCGAAGCTTTTTCAAGCGGGAAACGGTGGGTAATTAGCTTTCGCATGTCGAATTGCCGCGAAAAGATGAGGCGGCCAACTTCGTTTTGAATTGTAAAATCCGCGGCGTAACTGCCCATCAGGTCCTTTTCATCCACGCAAATTGAAGCCAGGTCCAAAGGATACAAACCGGACGCCGCCGCGTGGCCGTCCTGGTCCGTCGTTCCGGTTCCGGCGCGTTTGGTATGCGCAAAGAGCATGATCTGGCCGCCGCCACGAACAAGCTGAACAGCCTGCCGCACGGCGGCGTCTGACGGAACGGCGATGACTGCGGCGTCAAAAGGAGCAGAACGGTTTATCGAGGCGTCCACGGATCGTTTGGGAAAAAAGCTCTCAGGTATGGGAATTCCGCCATCACGAGCAGTGGCATTGACTGCCCACTTCGCGCCGAATCGCGTGGCCAGCTTGAGCCGCGATTCGAGGAGGTCGGTGGCCAGCACATGGATGCCGCGTAGTTTTAGAAGCTTTGTGAACATGAGGCCAATGGGTCCCTGGCCGGCGACAAGCACCCGGTCGCCACTTAATACATTGAGACGGTTGACCGCCTTAAGAACGGTGTTGAGCGGTTCAAACATGGCAGCCTCCTCAAAAGTATTGCGCGGAGGGATTTTGACCACACCCGGCAGGACAAAGGGCATCACGCGAACATATTCGGCAAAACCGCCTCCAGCCGGCTCGAACCCGGCAGTAATGCCCGTGCGCTTATTCGTGGGGCATTGGGCAAAGGCGCGGTGACGGCAAAAATGACAGACCATGCAGGGAACATGATGATGCAGAGCGACACGATCACCCACTTTCAGGACGAATTTTGGCGCCGAAGGAGAACGGACCGTCAAGCTGGTCTTGTCCCCGCCCATTTTGACAATGACGCCGGCCGTTTCATGGCCATAAATACGCGGCGGCGGCAAAAGGCCGTAATGGATTTTCTTGATATCGGTGGGGCATACGCCGCAAACGGCTACTTTGACGAGGAGTTCGCTCTCGCTAATTTCCGGGACGGGGACCGTTTCCAGGCGCAAATCATTCACCCCGCGGTAAACAACCGCCCGCATGGATTTGGGAATCTCGAACACGCAGCCAAGTTTAAGGAAAAAGGAAATGGGAAAAAGGAAAAAGGGATATCCGCCCCATCCCTTTTGCATTATGATGAAACTGTGAAGCGGTTCATTCTGCCCATCTTGTTTGTAGCAGTGTTTGCGGTGTCCCGCATTCCGGGGAAGTTGCCTCCGGATTTCACAGCGGCTTACGCGCTGGCGTTTTGCGCTGGCGTTTATTTTCGGGGCGCTATGGCCTGGTGGTTGCCGCTGGCGGTCATGGCCGGCACGGACGTTGGGCTCAATGTTTTTTATTATCACATCGGCGCCGCGCGCTGGGATATGCTGCTCAATTATGCCATTTATGCCGGAATGATTGCCCTGGGCAAATGGATTGGGAAATCCGCGCCACTGTGGAAACTGGTGTTTGGCGGCGTTCTGGGCGCGCTGGTCTTTTACGTGCTAACCAACACGTTGTCGTGGTTATTGTACCCGGGTTATGCAAAAACGCTTCCGGGATGGATCCAGGCTTTGTTTACCGGCCTGCCGGGCTATCCGCCCTCATGGGAATTCTTCCGGAACACCCTCCTGAGCGGCGGTCTGTTCACCGCCCTGTTCGCCGCCGCCGCCAAAGTCACCGAGGAATCGCCGGCAGATAAAACCGCCGGCGCTCCGGTGATTGAAGCCGAAGAACCGGTGGATGAACCCGCCGCCAATTGAGTGATGGCAAGTGGCGCTGCCACACTTTTTCCTTTTTCCTGTTCCGTTTTTCCTCTTTAATTCCGCATGGTTCATGTTGGCATTGGCTACGACGTGCATGCGCTGGTCACAGGACGAAAACTGGTCCTAGGGGGCGTTGAGATCCCACACACCAAAGGTCTGGACGGCCATTCCGATGCCGACGCACTGATGCACGCCATCTGCGATGCCATCCTGGGCGCCATCGGCGAAACGGACATTGGCCATTTCTTTCCCAACACAGACGCGCGCTGGAAAAATGCCCCCAGCAAAATCTTTTTGCAGGAGGCGGCGGCGCAGGTGGCCAAAAGGGGCGGAACAATCGTGAATGTGGACTCGACGGTCATCGCCCAGGCGCCCAAATTATTTCCACACATTGCGGCAATGAAAAAACACATCGCCGCCGCCCTCGGAATTCCCGAAACGCGCGTCGGCGTCAAGGCAACCACGAATGAGCACCTGGGATTTGCCGGACGCGAAGAAGGGATCGCCGCAATGGCAGTCGCATCCGTGGACCTATGATCATATTCTCTTTCCTGCGCCGAAACCGCTCTGGAGCCCAGCCCGCTTCAACACTTCAACGCTTCAACCCTTCAACGTCGCACTATGCCCAAAGCTGAAATCAGTTGGAAACGGGTCGCGGAAGACGGCGAGAAATTGCAGGTTTACGCCCAGCACGTCGGGAGGGATTGGAAATTTTTTCACCGGGGAAAACGATTCGAAGTCTGGCAACCGATCGCAGACCCGCCCCTGGAGGATTGGCTGGAACTGCTGGACGCAATCCAGAGGCTCATCACGCGGCGACGTTACCAACCAGCCGACGAGGAACAGTTGCGAAGACAAATCCGGGAAAGGTTCCCGGAGGCCGGGGTGTAAAGGAAGCAACATGACACGAACAAGCATAACCGAATGAGTGACAAGGGTTATTGAGAGCGGTGTTTGATTTTTGAACCGGCGGCGGGTATGTTTGTAAAGTCAATAGGGTTTTGATTTTTCCGATTAAGGCACGGGATGAGAATTCCGGTTGAAAACAAAATATTGGGAGGGTTTGTAATCACGGCGCTGGCGCTGGGAGTCATGGGCTGGTTGTCGTATCGCGCCACGCAGGACTTCATGACCGCCCAGAAATGGGTCACGCACTCGCAGGAGGTCGTTTCACAGTTGCAGGCAATGCTCGCGACGGTCGTCGAAACGGAAACGGACCAGCGCGGCTATCTGCTTACCAGGGACTCCACCTTTCTAAAAAACCGCTCCGCAGCTGTGGCTAAAATCCCGGAACAGCTGAAACAACTGAAAGAACTCACGTCGGATAACCCGACGCAGCAGGACGCATTGAATCAATTTGGCGACCAGACTCGAACGGCGATTTCCCTGGGCGACCATCGAATCGCCATGTTTCAAAGTTCAGGACTGCAGGCGGCAATGGATGCCGAGCCGATAAAAAAAACCCAACTCGCCATGGCTTACGTGCAATGGCTGACTGCGGAAATGTATTGGACCGAACAAAAACTCCTGGTTCAAAGGCGAGGACAAGCCCAAAAGATTGGGCAACGCACCGAACTGGCGGTGATCTCCGGCAGCACGTTCGCGGTCACTATCGGAGGGTTGGCCGTCGCCCTGGGACGGCGCGATTTGAGACGCCGCGCCCAGGCCGAATCCGCTCTTCAACAAAATGAGGAACGGTTCCGTTTGATGATCTCAACCATCCGGGATTATTCCGTTCTTCGCCTGGATCCGGATGGCCGGGTCGCCAGTTGGAACGAAGGAGCCCAACGAATCAAAGGTTACGCGGCCGATGAAATCATTGGGCAGCATTTCTCAAAATTTTATCCGCCTGAGACGGTCGAAAGCGGCACGCCACAACGGCTGTTGGCCGCGGCGGCCGAGAATGGCCATTCTGAAGACATCGGATGGCGCCTGCGAAAAGATGGCTCCCTGTTTTGGGCGCACGTAACCATCGCCCGAATCCGAAACTCAACAGGGAAGTTGTTGGGCTTCGTGGAAGTCACCCGCGATTTGACGGAACTCAAGCGCGCCGAGGAAGTCCGTGAGGAGCGCGACCGCTATTTTGACCTGTCCCGCGAACTGATTTGCGTTCTCGGTTTTGACGGCTTTTTAAAGACGATAAATCCGGCATGGAAATGGACCCTCGGATTCTCGAACGAAGAAATGATGTCGCGTCCCTTCGTCGATTTGGTCCATCCAGACGATCAGGCGGCCACCGACGCGGAAGCCGAAAAACTTAAAGAGGGGGGCGAGACGATTTACTTTGAGAACCGATTACGATGCAAAGACAACACCTGGCGCTGGTTTGCCTGGAGCGCGCGGGCCGCGATTCCTCAAAAAGTGATTTACGGCACCGGCCGGGACATCACCGAACGAAAAATGGGGCAGGATAAAATTGAAAAACTCAACGCGGACCTGCAAATCCATTCCCGGCAATTGGAAGAAGCGAACAAGGAACTGGAAGCGTTCTCCTACTCGGTTTCACACGACCTGCGCGCGCCATTGCGGCACATTGATGGATTCGTCAAGATGCTGGCCAAACAATCCGCACCGCAGTTGGATGATCGTGGAAAACGTTACCTGGACATCATCGCCGATTCCGCCCACCGGATGGGCGCACTGATTGATGACCTGCTGGTTTTCTCCCGAATGAGCCGGGCCGAATTGCGGTGCGATCGGGTCTCCACAGATTCCCTGGTGCATGAAGCCGTGGATGGTCTGCAAACTGATATCAATGGACGGCGCATCAACTGGAAAATTGACGCGCTCCCCGAAGTGAACGCCGACCCGGCCATGCTGCAACAGGTCTGGGTCAACCTGATTTCCAATGCTGTAAAATATACGCGGCCCAGGGACCCGGCCAAAATTGAAATCGGCTGCGCCGATTCGGGCAACGGCGAATTCGTTTTCTTCGTTCACGACAATGGCGTGGGATTTGACATGCAATACGCCCATAAATTGTTTGGCGTTTTCCAAAGGCTGCACCGCGCCGAGGAGTTTGAAGGAACCGGTATTGGGCTGGCCAATGTCAGCCGGATTGTGCACCGGCACGGCGGACGTGTCTGGGCCGAGGGACGGCCGGACGCCGGAGCGACGTTTTATTTTTCTTTGCCCAAATCATCAACTGAAACGAATGTTTAAAAAACTATGGCACCATTAAAAAGGATACTGCTGGCCGAGGATAACGAACGCGACGTCGAACTGACGCTCGCCGCGCTGGATGAACACAACCTTGCCAATGAAGTCGTGGTGGCGCGCGACGGCGCCGAAGCGCTGGACTACCTTTACGCGCGCGGCAAATTCGCCGGCCACGCCAATGGCCTGCCCGTGGTCGTGTTACTGGATTTGAAAATGCCCAAAGTCGACGGCCTGGAAGTGCTCCGCGCCATGCGCAACGATCCGGAAATCAGACACGTGCCGGTGGTCATGGTCACCTCCTCGAGGGAGGAACAGGATTTGATCCACAGTTATGAACTGGGTGTGAATGCCTACGTGGTCAAGCCGGTGGATTTTCAGAAATTTGTGGAGTCGATAAAACAAATCGGAATGTTTTGGGCCATTATCAATGAACCGCCGCCCGGCACGATGAAACGTTGACTTGCCGGCAGCCTTATGTTAACGGACAGGCCATGAAAAAGACCCTTCTCATCGCAAGCGCTTTGATGGCGATCACCTTTGCGCTTCAGTCGCCTTTGTTCGCCGGCAACCAGACCAATTCGGCCGCCGCCACTCCTCACACTCCGCCGCCCAGGCCTGATTTGCTGGCGACCTGCCCGGTTTCCGGCGATAAACTTGGCGAAATGGGACAGGCTTACATTTTCGTGTATCAGGGCCAGGAGGTCAAACTGTGCTGCCCGGATTGCAAAAAGGATTTCGACAAAAACCCAAAGAAATACATGAAATTAATCCGCGCCGCGGACAAGAAGCAGGCGAAGAAATAGCCTCATCCCCAATGGGTTATCACTGAATTGCACCCTTACTGCCGCAACGTAACACGGATTTAACATAGCAAACGACCCGGGCTGTGATATTAACTTGGGCTTGTCGGCGGCAACTGATTCCAGCAGGATTAGGAGACGCCATCGGCGCACAATCATGAAAACTTTCGCGGAACTGAATTTTCCCGGACGCCTCATCGCGGTTGAGGGTTTGGATGGGTCGGGGAAATCCACCCAAATCTACCTGGTCAAGCGATGGCTTGAAGCAGAAGGAATCAAGGTCTATTTCAGCGAGTGGAACTCTTCCGAACTGGTCAAATCGGCAACCAGCAAGGGTAAAAAACGCGAATTGCTGACTCCCACGACCTTCAGTCTGATTCACGCCACGGATTTTGCCGACCGTTACGAACGGCATTTGCTGCCGCTGTTGCGCGCGGGTTATGTCGTGTTGTGCGACCGTTACGTCTTCACCGCGTTTGCGCGGGACGTCGTGCGCGGCTGCCCTCCGGAATGGGTCCGCGGCATTTATAATTTCGCGGCGCTCCCGGACATCACATTCTTCTTCAAGACCGATTTGGAAGTATCATTAAATCGCATCCTGGAAGGGCGGCCGAAATTGAAGTTTTTTGAGGCCGGAATGGATTTGAGACTTTCAACCGATCCGTACGAAAGCTTCCGAATATTTCAAGGACGGATATTGGAGCAGTACGTGGCAATGAGCGATGAATTTAAATTTCTCGTCATGGACGCGAACCAAAACGTTGAAAAACAGCAGTGCGTCGTCCGGAAACTGGTCGCCGAGAAGATCGATCTAAAGAAATTCCGACGCCGCAGTCCCCTGCCCTTGCCTCCAGCCTTTCAACCAGTCGAAGCCAAGGTGCAGGAACACGAGGAGGACCTGGCCGCCGTATGAGCACTTCTGAACAGAGAAACGGGTTCCGTCGCTTTTTTGGGCATGGAATCCCTCGTGTAAAGATCGAGGAACTTGCCGGACGATTGATTGTGGTGGAAGGAGCGGACGGTTCCGGGCGCTCGACGCAAATCGCGCGGCTGGTAGACTGGCTCGAAACCGGCGGCCATCCAACGGTGCAGGTGGGGCTGAAACGGTCCACGCTGGTGAGCAAGGAACTGGAATTGGCCCAGAAAGGCAACATCCTCAGCCGCACAACTCTGAGCCTTTTTTACGCAACGGATTTTGCCGATCAATTGGAAAACATCATCTTGCCGGCGCTCAAGGCGGGATTCATCGTATTGGCAGACCGATACATATATACGCTCATGGCGCGTGACATGGTCCGCGGCATGGACGAAGGTTGGCTGAAAAATGTGTACGGCATCGCTGTGAAACCGGATGCTGTCTTTTATCTTTCGGTCCAGCCCCAGGAACTGGTCCAGCGCAACCTGGCCAAGAATGCCACTCTCGATTTTTGGGAAAGCGGCATGGATCTCGGATTCTCGCGCGACGTGTTCGATAGCTTCCTGAAATACCAGACTGCCATGCAGGGGGCGTTCCGAAAATTGCAGAAGACTTACGGATTTACCATCATCGACGGCAATCGGCCGGTGGGTTCGATCACCAAGGATTTGCGCAAGAAAATCCGAATGGTCCTCGCGGAAAAATAAAAGGGCCTATATCACCGGCCCATTGGTGGCCGAAGACGGCATGACCGGGGGCGCGTTGGTGGACGGCGGGTGCCGCACCGAATGCTGCTGCCTCATCAGAAACTCAAATTCCTTCCGCTGATACGGTGTCAGAACGTCCCTAATTTGCTGGCGCGTGTCACGCCAGACCAATTGAAACTGCGGCGCAACGAGTTTCCACAGATCGTGGGTATTTTGCTGAGACTGCGTGATGATTTTTCGAATTTGTTCCCGTTGTTGGGGAGTTAAATCCAACTTATCATTCAATAGCTGCACGAAATTTGTCTTCAAAATCTCCGGGCGCACCTCTGGCGGCATGTTTTCATAAGGAGTCGGCGCAGGAGGAGCCGGCCGGGACGGCTGACGAAAGGAGAACAACGGACGGGAGGGGTGCTGCACGTAATTCACCAGGAGTCCCCCGGTGATAACACCCGCGCCAAAAATCACGATGGTTGCGAAGATGACCTTCCAGTAATTCACTGGGCCTGGTCGCCCTGGTCAACGGAAGCCAGGAGCGTGTTTTCAAGATTTTGGGAAAGATCGTCCCCGGAATTGCTTCCCGGGTTCAAAAACACCCATGCGCCGCACAAGACGGCCACAACGACACAACTCACCGCCGCCTGCCATAACCCTCGCACCCACAACGCCGCGTTATCGGTCGGATTCATCCCCGGAAGCAGGGCAATAATACGCTTTTCAAAGGCATAGGGAACACGGTCATCCGGCGCATTGGTGCGCGCCGCTGCAATCAGTCTCCGCTCAAGATCAGTGACGTTCATATCATTTTAGACGTTTCTCAGGACGCATGGTTACACTCACAAATACTGGTCTTTTGCCATTTTTGAAAGGATTTTTCGCATTTCGCCCCGTGCGCGAAAGGCCCGGACCTTGACGAGCGGCACAGACCATCCAGTCAGTTCGGCGATTTCCTTGACGGATCGGTCTTCAATTTCCAGAAGCGTTATGACCAACCGCGCCTGCGGCGAAAGTTTCTCCAGGACGCGCTCAATGAGCAATTTGGCGGCGTCAGCCTGTTCA
This sequence comes from Verrucomicrobiia bacterium, assembly GCA_036489615.1. Lineage (GTDB taxonomy): Bacteria > Verrucomicrobiota > Verrucomicrobiia > Limisphaerales > UBA11358 > UBA11358. The sequence goes on from DASXFM010000008.1 coordinate 9,021, forward strand.
CTGGCCGATTCCGGCGCGGCGACGAATTTTTGCAGCCAATCACTTTCTGATTCGCTGAGTTCGGAAAAGGACGATTCACGGTTGCGCTGGTGGCCGCGGAGAAAATCGTAACAGGTGCGAACGGTCATGCGCATGAGCCAATGCTCGAAAGGGGCCTCGCCGCGGAAACTTTTTAACTTATCAAATGCCTTAAGCCAAACTTCCTGCGCGATATCCTCCACTTCACTCTCCCGACGGGCGTACCGGCGCGCCGTCGCAAAAACACGGGGCGAATACTTCTGAACGAGGGGCTCGAAACTGGCCGAGTCGCCCTGCAACACGGCTGCGATTAATTCCGCTTCGCTTCGATCCATCAAAAAAATTATGTACGATGGCGCCCGAAGGATGAAGCGCAAACGTTTGCAGCGCCTATCTTTTTCCCATCCGGGCCCCGCGCCATCAGGACGAAACCACCGGATGGATTCCACGCCGTCAATTGACGATGGGCAAACCGTTGGTATCGGTCGGCAGCGACGGAGGCAATTTCAAGTGGACTTCCGGAGCCGCAGGTGGATCCGCGGCCACACGGCGGGCTTCCCTGAAACGGCCGGGATCAAAATTCTTCAATTGCGCGACTTGCTCAGCGGAGAGCGGCGGCTGCATCTTCGAAAGGGCACGGGCGAAAATAACGCCGAGTTCCGCTTCAGCGGCGGCTGATTGAGCGGCATACTGGTGTGCAAGATTTTCATCAAACTTTCCACCCGCAACCTGGTTGAGCATGCCCACGCGGGATGCGCGAAGCTTTTCCTCGAGGGGACGGATCTGTCCGCGCTCGGGCGCTAAAATCTGCAGCACGGATTGGCGCTGGCCTGGAGTCAGGACCCTTCCCAACATTGGAAAAAAGCGCTCACCCGCCCCGTTTCCGGGGTCCTGTTGGGCCGATGCCGCCATTCCCAGACCCAATACAGCGATCAAAAGCAAAACACAGTGCAACTGTTTCATAGGTTTCCTCTTTAGACGGAAAATTGCCCGCCTGAGTTACGCCTGAGGTTTTGAGCCGAGGAGCGCGGTTTCCAGCGATTTTGAAAACTTCACCACAGCCTCAGTAACCCTGTGGGGCTGCCGCGCCATGGACTCGATCATCTTCTCAAACGTGTCAGGGCGGCGGCGCATCATCTCGATGGCGGAAAGCATGAGGGCAACATTGTTGTTAATATCGTGGCGCAGATCGGCCAGGTTGTGCTTTAACTCAGCGACCTGTTCGGCGCTCAACGTAACCGGTTCGGATGGCGAAGGCATTGTTGGAATTTCACGGCAATTCCCAATGAAATCAAGCCCGTAAATGGCCGAGGATGAGAATGAAGGGCGGAGAATCAGATCAATAATGAAAAATAAAAAGGCCGAAACATGAACTGTTTCGGCCTTTTTGAAAGACTGGCGGCTACCTACTCTCGCGGAAGCTATACAACCACTACCATCGGCCTTGCAGTGTTTGACGGCCGTGTTCGGAATGGGAACGGGTCGGACCACTGCGGTAATGCCACCAAAGTGTTTATGCACGGGGCGTTTGCGCACGGCCATAGACCGTTTGCGGCAAACTGTTTACCGTACAAATGTAAAAGAACGTCTCCGAAGCGGGTTCGGCGGTTCTCTGAAAACTACACACAGGGGAAAAAAGGCAGGGCACACAATTCGCGAGTTGAAATTGTTTTTCCTAAAAGGAAAAAGCAATCAAGCCGCACGACCGATTAGTACTGGTCAACTGAACGCCTCGCGGCGCTTACATTCCCAGCCTATCAAACGGGTAGTCTGCCCGTGGTCTTTAGGTGCCTTGCGGCACGGGAAACATTATCTTGGGAGGAGCTTGGCGCTTAGATGCTTTCAGCGCTTATCTC
>DASXFM010000024.1:0-11610 GCA_036489615.1 Verrucomicrobiia bacterium
ATTGCGCCTTCAGAGATGAAGCTAAAGCCAGACAATTCGAGTTGTACTTGAAATCGCATTCAGGAAAAGCGTTTGCCGGCAAACGATTGCTTTAGGCCAGTAGGACACTTGACCACCGGCGGTTAATTAGAGCTTCGAGCCCTCTTGTCCGCACCAACTTCCATTCATCGATCCAACCGTAAAATAAATCCCCCGCGTGGCGGAATCGTATGCTGCCACTGTTCGGAATCCCCCAATGTCGTAACCGCGACCTGCATTTTGGCGTCCGTGGCTTCAGAAACAAGTATCCGGCGGCGATATTCTTTGTAAGGAGACAGATCCAACGTCACTGGCAGTGCGTTGGTGCCGCCATTGATGCCGGCGATGAACCATGATTTGCCGGAGCGCCGGGCGAACACCACCGATTGGCCTGGTTCCCCAATCAGGCATTTTGTTTCATCCCAGCGCGCCGGCGCATCGTGCAAGATTTGCAACACCGGCGGTCGCAGGGATTCGAAAAATTCGGGACCGTCGGCGTAATGAATAATTCCACAAGTGAAAATGATGGCCGTTGCCAGTTCATGCGCCGCTGTCGTTGTCCGGTCATAAAATTTTGGAGAACAGGCGACCGGTGTGACGTCCATTGGACCGGCAACATTACGCGTAAAGGGTAGCACCGTGTCCAATTCGGCGGCCTTTTCGGTGTACCGAGGTTCATGAAAATAGCTTTCGTTGCCCAGGACAGCCTCGGTGGACAATAGATTCGGCCAGGTCCTCTGCCAACCGCGGGGTATTGTGCAGCCATGAAGATTTAAAACCATTTTACGCGCGGCGGTATCACGCATTAACGCCAATTGCGCGGCAATCGCTTCCTGGCGGTCCGAGCACCAAAAATCCACTTTGACACCTACGACCCCGGCGGCTGCCATTTGATCCAGCTTCTTCCCGCGCCTTTCCGGGTCATAAAAATCGCTCGCAGCACTCCACGCGAGGGGTTTTATCCCTTTACTGAGCGCATAGCCTGCTATGGGTTTAAGGCCGGGGCCCCACCATCCCGCATCAAACAAGGTATACTCCCAACCCATCGTCACGGCTAAATCAGTAAAGCGATTGAACAGCTCGGCAGTCGCCGGGCCTTTTGGATGCGACCACCACGCCCAGGACGCGCGACCCGGCCGGATCCATGACGTATCGGCGATACGCGATGGCGCCGAAAGGTCCGTGACGAGAGTCGACGCGGCGATATCTCCTGCAACTTTTCCCAAAATCATAACGCGCCAGGGCATCGTCCATGGCAATGAAAACCGCGGTTCCGGCCCAAACTGATTTGTATAGCCCCGGGTTGTTTCATCGGCCAGAGGAAATACTATGCGATAAAGACCGTCATCTGAGTCAGGGCCCAAATGGCACCCGCAATAGGATTCGTCCGTTCCAGCCTCGGTAATGAGCACCCAGGCACTTGCTTCCGGCACATAAAAGAGAGCCGGGAAAGCCCATCCTCTCGCTTTTTGCCGGGAATTTGGCGGCGGTTCTCCTGGGGATACGTGGAAGAAAAAATCTTCATAGGCCGGCGTGTAAGGTCCGGCCGCGTGATACGGCTGCAACCAACCCCGCGCGTCCATGGGCAACTTAAAGCCTGTGGCTTCGGATTCAGAAATTCGGACGACATTATTGCTTTCAGCGAAGCGATACCGAAAGGCGACTCCTTCGTCACTGGCCGCCAAATCAATTTCAATCGGAGAACCGTGCTTGTTGCGAAAGCTCAGCGAGCGAAAATTGACCCGATGATTTACATGTGGTTGAACACCGGCAAACAGTTCATATTTTTCACGGCGCGTTTCGACACTTCCGACGCTTTCAAAAACGAGCCCCTGCTCAAAATCCTCGTCGTCGCGGCGCAAACCAAGCGGCGATTTTTGCACAACGACTTTTCCATCCAGTAACGCCTGATAATCCAGTTGGCCGGAATTTAGAAAAACCGAGATTTCGCGCCGGCCATCCGGCGAAGTCAAAGACCAGGCGGCGGCGGCCTGAGCCGCAGTTGGAATTAGAAACAGCAACCCGCTCAAAAGCAGATAAGCGCTCTCTACGTTCCTCCTCATAATCATGAACCCAGCTGTATCACACACGCTTCCAGCGCTTTGGTGGACGATGGCATGACGCCATCGCGCATTAATTGAGCGCCGGTCAACACGCGGCCTTGCTGTTTCATGGCCGGGCGTCCCGGCATCGGGTTCAACTCGTGAATTGTATATGCTCTATCCGGATCAAGACCTTCCGGCAGCACCACCTTGTCTTGACCGTCCTGCAATTGAAATACAAAAACCACCGCCCGGTCCCGGCCCTTGGACACAAAATCCAGTGAACCTCGATAATTGCCGTGCGGATCTTCGAGGCGATATAAATCGCCCCGGGCAATGATATCGCGGATGTGCTTATAGGCCGCGATCGCCCCGGAGCAGACTGCTTTGTCCTGCTCCGACAACTTCGCTAGGTCCAGGTCCATTCCAAAACACGCGCTCATGGCTACGCTGCAGGCGAAGTGCATGGGACGCTGGCCCCAGCGAGTCACGTGACTGGCAATCGCCATCGGCGGGAAGAAATACGAGTAATCCCATTGCATTGCCACACGGGCGACAGGATCGGTATTGTCACTGGGCCAAAACTCATGGAAATATTTCAACGCGCCGTACTCGGCTCGTCCGCCTCCCCCCGAGCAGAGCATCAATTCCGTATCGGGAAACGTTGTCGCGGTTTTATCCATCAACGCATAGAGCGCCTTGACGTAATCAATGTCCAGGTCTGACTGCCGGTTTTCCGGCAAATAGGAAGAACCTGGTTGCGTCAGGTAGCGATTACAATCCCACTTGGCATAAGTGATATTCGGCACGCTCAAAATGCTTTTAATCGTGTTCCACTCAAATGTCTGCACAGGCGGCCGGGTCAGGTCCAGCACCATCTGGTTGCGTTGCAAATCAAGCTCCCGCTTCGGCTGCGAGATCACCCAATCCGGATGTTCATGAAACAATTCGCTGTGGGGATTCACCATTTCCGGCTCCATCCAAATACCAAACCGCAGTCCGCGCTTAACGGCTTCAGCCGCGAGCGGCGCCAATCCGTCCGGCAACCGCGAGCGATTGGGTTGCCAGTCGCCCAGTCCGGCGTGGTCATTGACGCGCGGATATTTGTTCCCAAACCAGCCGTCGTCCAGGAGAAACAATTCCACGCCCAGGTCTTTCGCCGGTTCGAAAAGACTGGCGATGCGATTAAAATCAAAGTGAAACCCCGTGGACTCCCAATTATTCAGCAACGTCGGCCGGGGTTCATGGCCATCACGCATCCCGAAATCCCGCGCCCAGTCATGGAACTTGCGGCTCATGTCACCCAGTCCCTGATTGCTCCAGACCCAAATCATCACCGGCGTCGAGAATGTTTCACCAGCCTTGAGATGATACGCCGTCGCAAAGGGGTTGATGCCGCATAAAGCGCGCACCTGCTCGATATTATCATCAAACGCGCATTCAAAACTGCCAGACCACGCCAGTGAACCAGCCAGGACGTCGCCATTGGTTTCAGTCGCCCGGCCGTTTAGCGACAGTATGAATGATGGATTTTCGTATTGTCCCGCGCGGACCCCGAGCTTGGAATCCAGCACCTTCACTCCAGGCGTTAATTGCTCGCCGATGGGATACAGCATCTCTTTGGCCCAATCGCCAAAGAAATGCGTTAGAAAAACATTTGTGGAAAACAACAGTGACGTGGACGCCATGCGTTGCAGCGTGACAATGCCCCGTTCATGATGGCGAATTTCCGTCCATTGCTCGATGACGTCCTCGTCATAGTGCGTACGGAAACAAAGCGTGACCTCAAAAGGATAAGCCGCGTCATGCAAATGGATTCGGGTCATCGCAATGCCCGGTGATTCATTGGTTTCATCCATTCCTTCATAGCGGAGCGCGGTCGAAGTATTTCCATCTGCGTGAATAGCCTCCAGCGCCGGCTCCCAAACGTAGCCGTCGCCGGCCTGCGGATAAAATTCCTGGTCGCGCAACAGCTTTGTGCCCGCCGGAGAACCGATCGGATCTTGATATAACCGCCCGTCATTGCCTTTATGGAAGGTGACCGTGAGGCTTTTGGTCTTCAGGCTGAAGGTGTCGTCCGACGGCAGGGCGATTGAAACGGAATGAACAAAAGATATGAGAATGAAGATCAACCAGGGTTGCAGGCGATGGTTCATGCGGTTTCGATTAAATCAGATCTTCATTGAGAATTACTGTCTCCGACCCGCAATGTAAGCTGCCACTCGGCGGAACAATTGGCGGCAACGATCCCGCAGCAATTCCGCCTGGATGCCATCGCCAGACTATCATGATCGGCATTGGATGGTTCAATCGCAAAATGATGATAACCATGCCAGCCGCCCCGTGTGATCCACAGGCCCAGAGAGTTATTTTGAAGCGAATCCCAAATAAATTCCAGGCGGTCGCCGGTCGCGTCGTTTCTGACAACAGCCCGTCCTTCCGATACCGGGTGCGCAAAAGCCTTTGCGCAGTTTTGAGGCGCGGCCCCTGATACCACGTCATTCACCCAAGCGGCGCCGTTCAACAACCGGCGCGTCGAACCCGGCAACTCCAGCCGGTCTCCCGCAGTCAAACGTAATAGCGGATGAACCGCCCAGAGAAAATGCTCTTCCTTGCCGCTCACATTGGACAACTTGTATTTCAAATGAATCTCGTTTTCCTGCAGTGATAGGCCCCGCTCAAAGACGAATGGCGACGATTCCAGGCGTATCGACGTCTTTAGAACTCCCTGCCGCCACGCGCCCATGTCCACTTCCCATAGACGGTTCCAAACCTCGCCGTGGTCCGGCAGTTTGCGCCCGCGCCATGCGCAGGGCAAAATAGTCGGCAAACATTCATCCATTCCGACCAGGGGACTTTCAAAAAACGCGTCGTGCGGGTCGTTTTTGAACAGCTCCAGGTGTTCTCCCGGATGCCAAAACCATTCCCGTTCAGTTTGCAGGTCTTTTAATGAAATGATTCTAGCGCCCAACTCCGGAACCACTGCCACAGCCGCCCGCCCGCTCCGAAGCGTGTGCACCGCAAAACCCTGAAATTGGCGGATGGCAAATGTATTGGCGACCGTATTCATTCCGCTTCTTCGTCACTCCGTTTTTGCAGTTCATTTAAGAGGTCCGCCGCCGGGGCATGATTTGGGTCGCGTGCCAGAACATCCTTCAATAAGGCCCCGGCTCTTGCCTGCCGGCCCAGGCCGAGCAACGCCTGCGCTTCCAGCAATAGTGCCGTTGTCGCCTGGCGGAACTGCAAGTCATCCGTAAATAAGAGCATGGTAGGCAGTGACGTGGCAAAATAATCAATTTTGGCCGCGGCCCGCCGGAGCGTCCGCGCATAAGCCAGCAAATCCCGAAACAATTCTTTCGCCTTCGCGGTTTCGTTCAGTGCTTTAAGGGCCAAGCCGGAATAGTAAGTCATTTCGCTGAAGGCGCGCACGCGCATTTCCTGAAAATCGCCTTTGAATGTGGCCGCCAGGATCCAATGCTTTCGGGCGGAGGCCTTGTCACCCAGCCCGGCAAAGGCCTCGCCCAGCCGAAAATGGATGTCGCTTTGGTTGGCGAGCAAATGTTTCGCTTCACCCAAATTGAGCGGCGACGTCAGCGCGCATTCAAAGTGTTCCTTCGCCTGCGAGTAATCGCCGGCCGCGATCGCCGTGCGGCCCAGGGCTAGCTGCGCGCGCACATGCTGTCCCATCGGCCCGCCTTCTCCGCCTTCCCACGGTTGAAATTTTCGTTCCCGGATCATTTGCGCGGCCTTTTCGTGCCGGCCATTTTGATTGTAGAGCGCGCAGATTTCCACACTCAGGTCATCGCGCTGTGAAATAAGCTTCAAATGTTTCTCCAGTTCGGCCAGGCGTTTTCCCGGCTTTTCACCCATGCGCTTCCAAAGCTGATCCCGCTCATACAGCAATCGCGCATCCTTCGGATTCGCTTTAAAGGCCTTCTCATATGCAGCCCGTGCTTTCGCCGGATTCCCGGAAACATTAAACAAGCCGATGCCCAGATTGCGCCACACAATCGAGAAATCCGGGTCCAGTTTCGCCGAACGTTCCCAAAGACAAATGGCTTCCTCATGCCGGCGGCGGTCATAAAGAAGATTCCCGAGATAATACGGCGCCCGGGCGTCCTTCGCGTTGGCTTGAATCGCCGCTTCAAAAATAGCGATCTCTTCAAGTCGCGATGGAAAACAATAGTCCGGGGGCAGGCCAGACGCACGCTTGAAATAATTCAACGCGGCGTGCTGATCACCGGTCTTTTCGAGCACCCAACCGAGTGTGTAAGCTACCAGCGGGGCCGCGCCCCAGCTTTGGTCCGGCAAATCGCCGGCCTCAGCCGCGGCATTTTTCAAAATCGCTATGGATTCTTCGAAGAACCCCGCCCTGGCGTAATCATGAGCGAGATCCAATCGCGCCTGCAAATCGCCGCCGGCTTTTTTCCCCTGCAGATGTCTCGACCACCAATCCAATGGGTCCAGCTTCAATGTCTCCCGCAACAGTTCATCAGCTTCGTCCGGGCGCTCGAGCATTCTCAACACGAGCGTTTTTAAATTGCGCGCGCGCAGATTGTTCGTGTTAAACTGCAGGGCACGATTCAGATGATCCAGGGCCGTATCCCAGTGCCGCCGCAAACAGTCGATTTCTGCCAGCCCATGGAAAGCGGCTGCCGACCAGGCCTGGTTCCAGGTGGCTTTATAAAACGAATCATAAGCTTCGTCCGGACGGCTCAGAAACCGCAGACACATGCCCAGATTATAATACGCTTCTCCATCGTATGGATTGGCATTTCTTCGCGTAAGCCGTTCGATGGCCTTGCGAAAATATGTTTCCGCAGTCGCGAATTCGCCGCGCCGCTGATGCCATAATCCCATCGCGTTATTGCACCGCGAATCCAGCGGATCCCGCCGCAGCGCCTCCAGCCAGTAGAGGGTCGGCATTCGGGTCGCATGGCGATATTGATCGAGATGCAATCCGGTCACGAATAATTCATCATTATTCGTAATTTCTTCCGGCGCCGCGGGTTCTGTTGCCGGCGGCGGCACTTTGCCCTTCGCCAGGAGCCTGGGTTGATAAGAAATTAATTGGCGCCCTTCCATCGTGTCGACACTAACGATACAATCCGTCTCTGCAATACCTTTCGGCAGTGTGATCGTTTCCGTAAGCGGCAAAGCCGGGGACAGGTCCCGGTTCCAGCGAACCAGTGTCTTTCCCCGTGCCGAAACCGTTACAACTGCCCGCGGCTGAGCCTCGGTTACCGCAATGCCCACGAGCAATTTCCGTTTTTGGACTTTCAAGCTGACCGCCGCATCCAGGTTGGCGTGTTGTGCCGGGCCGATTTTTTGAATCGGGTACCAATACTGGCTCCATGATTTTGTTTCACCCGGCTGGAGAAAGCTGAAGTCCGGCTGATTGTCCGTATAGACGCCGGCCATAATCTCGATATACGGCCCAAACTCGCCCGTCACATCCGCATCCGTTAGATTGCGGTCCCAGGCGTAGCCAAACTCGTGATTGCCCCAGGTCCATTGCTTTTTTCCCGGCGAAATGTGATGGTTGGCGATATGCACAATCCCCGCCCGGGCTTTGTAGTCGTAGCCGCCAAAGAAATCTTCCCGGCTGCCCAGGCACATGTATGAAGTCGGTACCGGAATATTCGCGTAAAACGAAAGGTCGTTTGGCGCGTAATTCGGCATTTCCGGATTTTGGCCCCTGGCGCTGCGACAATGCGGTGGGACAAATTGTGACGGAATTTCATTCATTGGAACGCCCCGTTCGCCGTAATTGACTCCGTAATAGAAGCCTTCAGCGAGCGGATATTCGCTCATCGAACGGCGGGCATGGTCCGCGACATAATAAACGTCCGGCGGAAAAAAACTTTGATAGGCTTCATGCACGCGGGTCGCTACGTTGGCCCACCATAGAAAAGTTTGGACGAACGAAGTCCGATTATACGCTCGCACTTTGAGTTCCAGAAAACTCTTGCCCGGATGCAGACAAACGCCATGCATCCCTTTCATCCGGCACATTGGATCATGATCGCTGCACCAGATCGTTTTGGAACCGTCCGGATGCCGTTCAACTTCAAAATCCACCGGCAAAAACGTCGCCGGCCGATGATGCTGCGGCCAATTGAATTCGATGCCGCCGGAAATCCAGGGCCCGGCCAGGCCAACCAGCGCGGGCTTGATGACCGGCTGCCGATATATGACATCGTAGCCGTTTGTCTTGTCCTGCAGGATGTGAATCCGGCCGCCAATCTCTGGCAAAACCAGGGCGCGAATATATTGGTTTTCAATCCAAACCGCCTTCCATTTCCGGTCAACGGCCGTTTCGGAAACCCGGTCCGTGAATGGCAGCGGATAAACCTTGCCGCTACTTCCCTGATAGACTCTATTTTCCAGAAACATCGGATTTTTGTCCGGCGGCGCGGGCATGTACGTGGGTATCACCATCTCCTCGATGTGGACCTCGACGTCCTCTTTCCCCGATTCGCCGTTGCGTCTGGGTACGGCTTGGGTTACGGCCGTTCTGCGATGGTCCAAAATGTTCGTTCGCTTATAATCCATACTGGGTCCTATGCCATCCAGTCTCTCGGAACGCACCCCTAAAGGGAATGGACATCCTTACTGTGTGCATGGACAATTGACCGGTGTTTCAGGATTCTGATCCTGGCTTCGCCTCTCCCCGTTTCGCCTCGGGATTCGGCAGCCGCCCGTAGCGGCGCCGATGTTCTGAAGGCGAATGATTGTGCATCTTTGCAAACGCCCGTGAAAAATAAAATTGGTCGCAGAATCCCAACTGGTCACTGATTTGTTTAATTGACTGGTCCGTCGCGTTGAGTAGCTGCACCGCGCGCTGCATCCGCAGGTGATTGAGATAGCTCAACGGAGCGTATCCGGTGACGCGCTGAAACAGGGTCGTATAGTGCGAACGTGAAAGGCTCACCAGTCCGGCCAGCGTCGCAATTTTCAACGGTTCCCGAAGATGGGCCTTCATGAATTCGATGCTCTTGGCGACCCTCTCCCGGACGTTTGTCGCGCCGTAACCTGATTCATCTTTGTGCCGCAGGATTAACCCCATCAAATGTGTCAGTGCATGGGCCGCGTAGAGCAAATGCGCCGTCGTGAATCCATGTTCCAATTCCTCCAGCACGTCTTCAAACAACGACAGCAACTGTACGTCTCCGCCCAAGGGAACGGCCGGCTTTTCCACCGTCGCCCCGAGCATGTCCAGATACAACGGTAAATTCGTCCCCACAGCGTGAAACCAGTAAATGGTCCAGGGTTTCTCTTTATCGGCGCCATAGACGTGAGGTATGGAAGCCGGCAGGACCAAAAGCTGGTTGCGGGTAACCTCATGCCTCCTCCCCGCAACCTCGCACCAGCCGTTGCCCTCGGAACAATAGATAAAGACGGTCTCGGGACATCCTTTTTCCCGCGCGCAGGTGTGTCCATTCGCTTTCGGATAAAAACCGGCGTCTGTCGGCATCAGGGATTGGATCAACGGACCCTGTAATGCCGTCGACAAGATTGGCCGCGGCACAACCACCAGACGTTGGCCGGCAAATCCTTCAGGCTTCTGGCGCCATCTCATATTGTTATGTCGGTTCGGAATCGGCGACAAACAATTAACAGGATTGCGAGGGCTAATCAACAGTTTGACCGGCGACACCCGCTGAACATGCCTCGAAAAAGTGTTTCGCCGCCCATCCCCCCGGTTATTACCCCCGGTATGCGTCGAAATGATATAACCTCATTTTCAACCCCGTTTTGCTCTCCCAACGCCTCCTTATCTTCAGATTCTGGCGTACTTTTGCGCCTATACACAAAATTTTAGAAAAATGCATGCGGGGCGGAGGGTTGGACCGTATTTGTCCAACCCTCCCCGTTATTCTGGCCTCTATGAAAAATAAAACCTGCCACCAACTCGAACGCGGAACCATCGTTAATATTTCCTCCGGCCAATACGAACTCGTCGGCGGCTCCCCGGAAGAACTCGTCGCTGCCGAACAATGGGCGGCATTCTGGGGACACCAAATTGTCCCCCGGTCCAAATGCCGCCGGCCGCTGATCCCGCCGGCGTCCAGATTTCGTCGCACCATTCGGTTTTTATGTCTAAAATCCCGGGGTAAGTTCTGAACCCATGTGCAATCGCTATTCGCTGACCAAAAAACAGGAACGTATCATCACCCGTGAATATGGAAGCCTTGAATTGTATTTCATGGAGCGCTTCAACATCGCTCCGACTCAAAACGCTTCCGTCATCCTCATCGAAGATAAAAAACTGGCAATCCGGGAAATGCAATGGGGGTTGGCCGTCCGATGGACGAAAGCGCCTCTCCTAAACGTCCAACTTGAATCTATTGAAAAACCTGCGCTTAAGGAAAACTTTGATTCTCGCCGATGTTTGGTGCCGGCCAGCAGTTTTTACGAATGGACGGATTATCACGGCCGCCGCCAACCCATTCGCTTTCAGTTTAATGATGAGCGCCTGTTCTGTTTTGCAGGATTATATTCCGGCGGCGCCACCGAAGAGAATTTTACGATCCTGACAGTTCCCGCAAATGAATTTCTCCGGAAGGTCCATAATCGAATGCCCTTCATCGTCCCCAAAGACGATTACGACACGTGGCTCGACCCAAAAAGCGATTCGTTTAGGCGCGTCGCTCCCTCGTCCGAACCGTTGAAATCCTGTTGGATTAATCCCGCGATAAACAATGCCAGGAATGACGATGCGGAATCCGCCCGGCCCCTTCTCGCCACCGCAAAACGCAGCAGCCACGGACCATCTTTACCCAACGGATTGCCCGCGGGCGCGACGGTAAAAGTTCTCGCTTCTGACGGTGATTCTTTTGAAATTGAATTTGAAGGCAAAGCATTCAAGTTGCCCTGGTCGGCCGTCACCCTGGAAGGCGCGGAAGAAATGCTATTATGAAGCTCGTCGCTACCTCTTGCCCCAGTGGTGCTATATAAATCATAGCCGCCCTTGTAGGCCCGGTGGCCTCACCGGGCGTTCTTTCGACGGCCTATGCGTCCCGCTTTTCTGGCGACCCCGGCGCCAGCCGGTAAACTTCCACTTTATTCGGGGCATTTTTGAGGTATTCTAATTCCGTGACGTTAACGGAACATATGACGCAATTGGCCAAACAGGCCAAGGCCGCGTCGCGCGAACTGGCAATTCTTTCCACCGACGGAAAGAACCAGTGTTTGTCCGCAATGGCCGACGCGCTCGAGAAAAACACCGATGCCATTAAAGAGGCCAATGCTCTGGACATGGAAGCCGCCGCTAACAACGGTTTGCCAGCCGCGATGCTCGACCGTCTCAAACTGGACGATAAACGGATTTCCGCCATGGCCAAAGGCCTGCGCGAAGTGGTGGCTTTGCCCGATCCCGTTGGCAAAATACTGGACGACCGCACCAGGCCAAACGGTTTGAAACTGCAAAAGATTTCCACACCCATTGGCGTTGTTGTCATTATCTACGAATCCCGCCCCAATGTGACCGCCGATGCCGCCAGCCTGTGCTTCAAATCCGGCAATGCGACGATTCTTCGCGGCGGCA
>DASXFM010000079.1:0-4958 GCA_036489615.1 Verrucomicrobiia bacterium
ATTGTCACCGAAATCGACCCGATCAACGCCTTGCAGGCGGCGATGGAAGGATTCAAAGTCACGCCCATTGAAGATACCCTGGGCGAAGCCGATATTTACGTCACCACTACCGGCAATTGCGATGTGATCACCCTGGAACACATGTTGAAAATGAAGGATCAGGCTATCGTTTGCAACATTGGCCACTTCGACAACGAAATCCAGGTAGACCGCCTTAACAACGCAAAAGGTGTGGCGAAAGTAAATATCAAGCCGCAAGTGGATCGCTATGATTTACCGAGCGGCAGCAGCATCTATTTGCTCGCTGAAGGCCGGCTCGTCAACCTGGGCTGCGCCGAAGGTCACCCCAGCTTCGTGATGTCCAATTCCTTCACCAATCAGGTGCTCGCTCAATTGGACTTGTGGAAAAATCGTAACACCTACAAGGTCGGCGTCTATCGCCTCCCCAAGAAGCTGGACGAAGAGGTCGCCCGTCTGCACCTTGAAAAAATCGGCGTGAAGCTCACGAAGCTCACGAAGAAACAGGCCGATTACCTCGGCGTGCCGGTTGAAGGCCCCTACAAGGCCGACCATTACCGGTATTAAACGATTCTGATTTAGCATCGTCAACATCAGCCGTCAGCCATAAGCAAGCTGACGGTTGAATGCTAATTATTCCTGATTCACAAGCCGCTTCAACCGCTTTCAAGGGCAAATTTAGTTTTTCATTTCTCTCAAATTGATAAATCATTCGGGCGTGACAAACAACAGAAAGAAAGATGGCCTTCTAAAACGAGTGGCGCGGCTGTTTTTGGCAGTGATCATAGGCTTTTATCTGGTCGTTTGTATCACCATGGCCATTGCTCAGAGGTCGCTTATCTACCATCCCCACGTATATGCTTCAGCGCAGGTGGACAGGATCGCGCGATCTGTGAATCTGGAACGCTGGACCAACTCCGATGGCGAGGATATTGGATTTAAGCGCCTTTCACCGACACAACCAGTGACCGGAAGCATCCTGATTTCCTATGGCAACGGCGGCATGGCGACGGGCTGTGCTCACTATGCGGATGACATTCAAACGGTTGCCGCCATGGACATCTATATTTTGGAATATCCCGGCTACGCAGACCGTCCGGGGCCTACTACGGAGAATACTCTTTTTGCCACCGCCGCCAATGCACTCCAGATGATTCCGACCAACCAACCGGTTTATCTTGTCGGCGAGTCGCTGGGATCGGGCGTCGCGTGCTACCTGGCAGGCACTTTTACAAATCGAATTGACGGCATCGTTCTGCTATCTCCCTTTACGAGTGTAACGGATGTAGGCCAGTATCGTTATCCGTTTTTGCCGGTTTCCGTCCTGGCCATCGACCGCTTCCCATCCAAAGAATACTTGCACAACTATCACGGCAAAGTCGGTATTACCGTGGACGGCCAAGACGTTGTTGTGCCGGAAAGATTCGGATTGCGCCTCTATAACAGTTACAATGGGCCAAAAACACTTTGGGAATATCCGGACGGCCACCATTGCCAAATTGACACCCCGCCAACTGTCTTTTGGAAAAAGGCCGTGGCATTCTGGCAAAGTAATGGAGGCTGAAACATGTTTCGATTCGGCATCGACCTCGGCGGGACAAAAACTGAAGGCATCATCCTCGACGAATCCGGAAAAGAAGCGTTTCGCAAACGCATTGACACCCAGCAGGAAGGCGGCTACCGGCACATTCTTAGTCGCATTACCGACCTCTACCGCGATTTGGCCAAAGTGATCCAGTTGGAGCCGCACACACTTGGGATTGGGACGCCCGGCGCTGTTTCACCCCGCACCGGCCAGTTAAAAAACTCCAATACGGTGTGCCTGAACGGGCAGCCGTTCAAAACCGATTTGGAAAATCATCTGGGACGCACCTTTGCGATGCAGAACGACGCGAATTGTTTTGCCATGGCCGAGGCCCTCCACGGCGCAGGCCGCGGCAGCCAGCTTGTCTTTGGGGTCATTATGGGCACCGGTTGTGGCGGCGGCATCGTTTACAAGGGCGAAGTCATCGTGGGCCGCCAGGGTATCGCGGGCGAATGGGGACACACTTGCATCGCGCCGGATGGTCCACTTTGTTACTGTGGCAAACGCGGTTGCGTTGAGACCTATATCAGTGGCGGAGGCGCGGAAGCCCGGTATGCCGAAACATTCGGCGTCAAAAAAACCTTCAACCAAATTGCCGATGATTTCTGTGACGGCGAATCTAAGGCCGTCGAATTCATGGCCGGTTTCTTTCGCAATTTTGGTCGTGCGCTGGCCAACGTGATTGATGTCGTGGACCCGGACATCGTCGTTCTTGGGGGAGGAGTTTCGAATTTTAACGCGCTTTACTCCCGGGGAGTCGCCGAAGTCGCCAAATTTGTATTCAATGATTCGCTCGAAACACCCATCGTTAAGCATCAGCTCGGCGATTCAGCCGGCGTCATCGGCGCTGCGTTAATTGGAATTTGAACATGACCACCATCCTCATCGCCACGCGTAACGCCCATAAGGTTTCGGAAATTCGAGCGATTCTTGGAGAACGATTCAAATACTCGACGCTTACGGACTTTCCTCAAGCCCCGAAAGTTATCGAAGACGCAAACACGTTTGCGGGAAATGCGACCAAAAAGGCAGTTGAATTGGCAAAATGGCTCACGGTGCGCAATACCCGGCCTGCGCCCGACTTTGTCCTGGCTGATGATTCCGGACTGGAAGTGGACGCCCTAAACGGCGCGCCCGGCGTTTTTTCCGCGCGCTTTGCCTCAATGGAGGGGACCGAAAATTCGCCGGACGCGGACAATAATGCAAAGCTGCTCCGCTTGCTTAAGGATGAGCCGTTAGAAAAAAGAACCGCGCGCTTTCGCTGCGTTATCGCGATCACGCCAGTTCCGTCAAAAGAAGCCGAAAATGCCTCGCCCGTTTGTTATGCGGACGAATCAGAACTCCAGACGCAATTATTTGACGGCACTTGCGAGGGCCGGATTATTCACGAGCCCCGCGGCACGAATGGGTTTGGTTACGATCCGCTGTTCGTGCCGGACGGTTTTGATGAGACGTTCGCAGACCTCGGAGATGATGTGAAAAACAGGTTAAGCCACCGCGCGCGGGCTTTGGAGAAGCTCAAACAGCTTTTCAAATTTTGAATTTGCCGTTATTTCAGCAACCCGCTAACTTTCAGTTTTTTCCGAAGCAGCCCATTATCAGCACACATCCGCAGCCGTCCGTCGGGCAATTGTTTCAGGAACATTTCACCCCCTGACGATTCCACCATCAAACCGCCCGCGGCGATGTCCCAGATATTGATTGTCCGTTCGATGTAAGCGTCCAGCCGGCCGGAGGCCACGTAGGCCAGTTCGAGGGCAGCTGAGCCCATAATACGAATCTTCTTGGCGCTCCGCGCAATCCGGTTCAAATACGGAAGGCTCTTTTCCAGGTTCTCCCGGCTCTTCGAGAATCCCATCGCAATGATCGCGTCGGCGACCTTTGCCCGTTTGCTCACACTCACGGCGCGGCCATTTAGCTTCGTCTTGCCGCCCCGGACCACCGTCCACAATTCGTCCGTAAACGGATCATAGACGACGCCGATCACACTTTCATAGGCAGATGGAAGGGCCGGCGCTGCCGAGCGCGAGTTCCCTTTTCTTGCTTTTTTCTTTTGTTGAAGCGCGATGGATACACCCGCGTGCGGCATTCCAAAATAAAAGTTTACGGTGCCGTCAATTGGGTCGACAACCCAACGGTAATCGGCATTCACATCGCCGGAACACCCTTCTTCTCCGAGCAATGGAACATCTGGAAACAGCCGGCGCAGGATCATCTCGATCGTTTTCTGGCAGCGCACGTCCAGTTCGAGCTTGATGTCATGGGCCTCGAATTGGTTGACTCGTTTTGGCACGTACCAATTGTCGCGCATGAGCTTTCCCGCGGAGCGCGCCGCATCCACTGCCGCCTTTTGTGCTGCAATTAAATTCATCCGCATTTTATGCCATTGAAAAAGGGCACGGTCGAGCAGATTGGGTGGAATTCATGAATTGGCGAGAGAGAATGATCAAACCGTTCAATTCTCACAAAACAATTTCCGTCCCGTTTCCTTCATCGGTGAAAATCTCGAGGAGGACAGCGTGCGGGACGCGGCCATCCACAAAAGACACCTTTTCCACGCCGGATTGGATCGCCGCCACGGCGCTATCCACCTTGGGAATCATGCCCTTGTCAACGACGCCAATCTTCTTCAAATGGGCAACTTCCGCCGTTTTCAAATGTGAAATCACTGAATCGGGCTTTTTGGGATCGCGCAGCAGTCCCGGCACGTCGCTCATAAATACCAGCCGTTTTGCCTTCAAGGCAATGGCCGCGCACGCGGCCGCGACGTCGGCGTTGCAGTTATAAATTTTCCCGTCTTCGCCTCGCGCTGTCGGGCTGACCACCGGGGTAAACCCGCACCAGATACTTTCCTTTAACGGAGCCACATTCACCTCGATCACTTCGCCCACGTAGCCGATGTCAATTTTTTCGCCCGGCTTTTGCGGATCATCGAGCCACAGTTTCCGACACTTGAAAATGTCCGGCCCGGCAAACCCCACTGCATTGCCGCCCAGCGCGTTAATGGTTTTGACAATTTCGGGATTGATCTCGCGCGATAAAACGTCGTCGACGATTTTGGCCGTGGCTTCATCCGTGACTCGCTGCCCCTGGATGAAATTGGCCGCCAATCCCGCCTTTTCCATGGCGCGGGTAATGGCCTTGCCGCCGCCGTGCACCACAATGGGATCAATCTCGACCGCTTCAAGAAAAACAACGTCACGCGCCACTCCGACGCGCGTGTTTTCGTCCGGGGAATCCATGAAACTCCCTCCGTATTTCACCACAAACGTCGCTCCGCTGAATTTTTGAATGTACGGAAGCGCTTCGAGAAGCGTATCCGCTTTGGCTATTAGGTTCTGCACTCGACAAGGAA